>CAKOXI010000001.1 GCA_934130045.1 uncultured Bacilli bacterium
CTATTGTGGTGGTGATGGTGCTGAAGTAGTATATGCTCTTCGAAACACAAGTGAGCTTGCAAATTTAATTTTAGATGAATTAGAAAAATCAGGACAAAACATTCGAAAAGCTTATCAACGAAGGTTACCATCAGATACATCAAAAGATTATTATTTTATTCATCGTAATACAGGAGTAACAGAACCGGTATTAGTTGAATACGGATTTTTAGATAGCACTAGTGATGATGTAAATCAATTAAAAAATAATTACAAAAAATACGCACAAGCAGTAGTTGATGCTGTTTTGGAATATAGGGATTTATCTACAACACCATCTAGTGAGTATTATACAGTAAAAAGTGGTGATAGTTTATGGAGTATTGCTAAAAAATATGGTATATCTGTAGATGAACTTAAAGCTGCTAATAATTTAACAAGCAATGTACTGCAAATAGGTCAAAGACTTAATATCCCAAGTATGTCTGGAATTACAACAAAACCAGAAAATTATATTAATTATACAGTAAAATCTGGAGATAGCCTATATAGTATAGCCTCAAAAAATGACTTAACTGTCCAGGAATTAAAAAATTACAACAATTTAACAAGTAATGTACTACAAATAGGTCAAATATTAAAAATACCAGTCGTTTCAACAGAAGAAGTACCTATTGGAAAATATAGTGAATACGTAGTAAAATCTGGAGATAGTTTATATTCGATAGGAAAAAAGTATGGATATACTCCTCAGCAATTGATTGATTATAATAACCTAGACAGTACTATTCTAAGTGTTGGGCAGGTTTTAAAAATTCCAACTGTATCATCTGACTTAGAACAAACTAATTATATAGAATATACAGTAAAGAGTGGAGATAATTTATATTCAATAGGTAGAAAATATGGAGTAAGTCCACAAGAACTCATGAATTATAATAATTTGACAAGTAATTTACTTAGTATTGGTCAAACACTAAAAATTCCAACTTCGTCTAGTGGAACTAATACAACATATATAGAATATAAGGTAAAAAGTGGAGATAATTTATATTCAATAGGTAGAAAATATGGATATACAGCACAAGAACTTATGAATTACAATAATTTAAAAAGTAATTTATTAAGTATTGGTCAAACAATTAGAATACCATTAAGCAAATAAAAACAGTTAAAATAAAATTAACTGTTTTTTAATGTAATTCAACACATACTCCACTAGCTGGTTCATAGAAGCAATGGTTTTTATATTGACCTGCAAAGTCCTGCTCCCACCATGAACTTTTACAACTTTCGCCAGTTTTTGGTGCATAAAACCATAATGCGTTTGTAGCTGGATAATAGTATTCACCCCTTAAAACTCTATCAGCTAGTTCTTTTTGTTGAGTTGTTGGATTACTAAAAAATAAAGGACTATCTTTACCCGCAAATCCTCCTGGATTTTGATAAATCATGTCTGATATTGTTCTTATATCCTTAAATGTTAAACAGCTTGATATAGTTCTATTTACTCCAACATTACCAACCATCAACATCCCTAAGTTTCCCTCGCCGATAGCTTCAGCTCGCATAAGTCTAGCAAGTAAATCCCTTTCTTTGGTAGTATAGTTAACAATCATATTAAAATCCCTTCCATATGTTAAAAATTTAAAAATTTTTCTTGAAAAAAAATAATAATAATGTTAAAATATTTTTGTACTTTCATTTAGGGGTGTAGTTAAATGGTATAATAACGGTCTCCAAAACCGCTGTTGGGAGTTCGATTCTCTCCACCCCTGCCATATATAAAAATTAAATCTAGTATTTTTACTAGATTTTTTTATTTTAACATCTACTATATTATATGAAATAATTAGATAATTGTTAGATATTTATTTTAAACTTTTTTCTTTTTTAAATTTTAATTCATATTCTGCAACCCTTTGAATATTGTAATTTTTGCCTGATTCGTCATATATATAATCTGCATCACAAATTACTACATCACCTTTTTTTAATTCTTCTGAACCTCTATATTCTTTTAACATTAATGCTGTATCGCTTGGACTAAGTGGTTTATTCCAATATATTTTATTATCGTTCAAAAGTTTGCCTAAATTTTCTTTTTTTACATCTAACCATACTAATCCTAATTTTCTCATCTTCTTATATATTTCATAAACGTCTTCTTTTGTACAACAATTTGTTAAAACTTTTTGACATACTTCAATAAATATTTTTGTTTTTTCGCCAAGTTCAAATTCTTTTCTAATTAATGGTTTTATAATATACGGATTATTTGGAAATGTTTTGGTTCCTCTTTTTTTACCTATTTTTATAATTTTATCACCTATTTGATATACATCCGAAAATTCTCCATTACCTATTAATTTAATTGAACTAATTTTTACCTTTTCGTTATCAGCAATTTCTTTAATAATTAAATAATTTATTTCTTCTATTACTTTTAGACTTGCAGGTATAATATCATATTCCATTCGAAAATTTTTGATAGTTTTATTTAGTATTTGTTTTGTAAATTTTTTTTCATTTTGATCAATTATTCTAGTAATTTTTTTGTTAACTAGAAAATCAGTTGAAGTATATTCCTTTAATGACAGTAGATCATTACTTTTTTTTGTTATTGCATCAAAATAATTTTTATCGTGCAAGTATTTTTTTAGATAATTTTTATTTTTTATGTATTCTATTACTTCATTAATTCTATCATAATTTGTCCAATTTAATAAAGAAATGGATACTATTTCTTTAAATAAAGTGATATTTTCGCTTTCTATATATTCCAAATTTTTATAAATTGAATTATTACTATTTTCAAGTTGTTTTATTATATCTATAGAATACATAATATCATTTCCTTCTTGTGATAATATGATATTCTATTCTTAAGAATTAGTCAAGAAATTATTTTATTTATTTTGTTAATATGATAGAATAAATATAGAAAGATAGGTGGGTTATGAAAATAACAAATGAAATAAATAAATCAATTTTTAGGGAGTATGACATTAGAGGAATCTATGGAGTAGATTTAAATGAGGATGTTGCTTATACTTTAGGTAGAAGTTTTGCAACTTATATAAAAAAATATAATAGTAATAAAGTTATAGTTGGTCATGATAATCGTCATTCATCGCCAATTTTACATGATGCTTTAGTAAAGGGAATTAATGATTCTGGTTGTGATGTAATTGACCTAGGTTTAGTTACAACTCCAATGTATTATTATGGAAGAATTAAGTATGATACCCCAACTGGTATTATGATAACTGCAAGCCATAATCCTAAAGAATATAATGGATTTAAAATTTCTTTTGAAAAAATAGGTAATGCTTATGGAGAGTTAATTCAAGACTTTATGAGATTTACCTTAGAGGGTAATTTTAACAGTGGTACAGGTAGTGTTATTTCTAAAAATTTAAAGGAAGATTATATTAATTTATTAACAAGTTCAGTAGATATTGATAATAATATTAAAGTTGTACTTGATTGTGGAAATGGAACTGGATCAATAGTTATTAAAGATATTTTTGATGCTTTAGGAATTACTTATTATCCTTTATATTGTGAAAGTGATGGCGATTTTCCAAATCATCATCCAGATCCTTCGGTTCCAGCTAATATGGTTGATTTAGGACGAAAAGTTGTAGAATTAGGTTATGATTTTGGTATTGGAATTGATGGCGATGCTGATAGAGTTGGTATAGTAGATGAAAATGGTAAATTTATTGCTGCTGATTTATATATGTTAATTATGTATAGATATCTAAATAAAAATTTAAAAAATCGTAAAGCTTTATTTGATGTAAAATGCTCTAAAACTTTAATAGATGAATTAAATAAGCTTGATATTGAACCAGTTATGTATAGAACAGGAAACTCTTATTCAAATATGATGATGCAGAAAGGTGATTTTGATTTTGGTGGAGAGTTTTCTGGACACGTATTTTTTAGAGATAAATTTTTAGGTTTTGATGATGGAATATATGCTGGTCTTAGAATGTGTGAAGTAATTAGTAAATCAAATAAGAAAATAAGTGATTGGTTACTTAATACAAACAAGTATTATTCTACTACTGAACTTAAAATTAAAGTTGATGATTGTAATAAATTTAAAATTGTTGAACGTGTTAAAGAATACGCTAAAGAAAAAAATTATAAATTTGTTGATATAGATGGTGTTCGTGTAGAATTTAGTGATTCGTGGGCACTTGTTAGGGCTTCTAATACTGGACCTAATATTACTTACCGATTTGAGGCAAGTAGTGAGAAACGTTTAGAAGAAATATCTAATGAGTTTGAAAGTGTTTTAAAAAGTATTATAAATGAGTAAATCTGATTCAAAATTAGAAAAAACATTTTATTTATTTTTAAAAGGTTTTTACTATTATCATTTTATTTTAGCAATTTTAAATTTAATTTTCTTTTATTTTAAATTATATGATTTATTAAATATTACAACAGTTTTGTTACTTGTTTCTATTATCATTGAATTTTTTAATGGATATATAAGAGGATACTTTGGTATAGTCTCTTATATTATTTCTGCTATTTTAGGTATTTATTTTATTAATAATATATGGTATGGTATATCTATTGGTATTTCCATTTTAAGTATTTTAAGTATATTTATAAATGGTATAATTTCCAAGATATTTAGTTATTTAATAAAGAAATTTAATTAATTGTGTGATATTATGTTCTTTAGCACTCAAACTTGACAATTGCTAAAAAATGTAGTATCATTTTTTTGTTGAATGAGATTTGGAGGCTAAATATGAAAAAACAATTTAAAGCGGAATCTAAAAGATTATTAGATTTAATGATTAATTCAATTTATACAAATAAAGAAATTTTTATGAGGGAACTTATTTCGAATGCAAGTGATGCGATTGATAAATTGCATTATTTGTCATTAACTGATTCGAAAGTAAAACCTGGTAATTTTGAAATTAGAATAGAAGCAGATAAGGAAAATCGTACTTTAACTATTAGTGATAATGGTATTGGTATGACTGAAGAGGAACTTGAAAATAATTTAGGAACTATTGCTAAAAGTGGATCTTTAGCGTTTAAACAAGAAAATGAAAATCAAACTGATGTAGATATAATTGGACAATTTGGTGTTGGATTTTATTCTGCGTTTATGGTAAGTAAGAAAATAGAAGTTAAATCACGTGCTTATTCAAGTGATAAAGCTTATTTATGGTCATCAAGTGGTGAAGATGGTTATACAATATCTTCTACTGATAAAGATACTTGTGGAACTGTTATAACTCTTTATTTAAAAGATGATGATGAAGATTTTAAATATAGTGAATATTTAGAAGAATACAAAATTAGAAGTATTATTAAAAAATATTCTGATTATATAAGATATCCTATCGTTATGAATGTTGAAAATCGTGTTTTAAAAGATGGTAGTAAGGATGAATATGAAACTATTCATGAAGATGCTACTTTAAACAGTATGATTCCTATTTGGAAAAAAGATAAAAAAGATATAACTGAAGAAGATTATAATAATTTTTATAGTGATAAATTTTATGATTATGAAAAACCTATGAAAGTTATTAATTCTAAAGTTGAAGGTCAATGTAGTTATAACTCAATTTTATTTATTCCAAGTCATGCTCCATATGATTTTTATACAAAGGAATATGAAAAAGGCTTACAACTTTATTCTAATGGTGTTTTAATTCAAGAAAAATGTGGTGATTTATTACCTGATTATTTCAATTTTGTTAAAGGTATTGTAGATACTCCTGACTTATCACTTAATATTTCTAGGGAAATGTTACAACACGATAAAAATTTAGGTATAATAGCTAAGAGTATTGAAAACAAAATAAAAAATGAATTATCAAATATGATGAAAAATGATTATGAAGAATATAAAAAATTCTTTAAAATATTTGGATTACAATTGAAATTTGGTATTTATAATAATTATGGTATGGATAAAGATAAATTGAAAGATTTAATTTTGTTCTATTCAGCTAATAAAAAGGATTTAATTTCATTAAAGGAATATGTTTCTAATATGAGCGAAAATCAAGATAAGATTTATTATGCTAATGGTGAAACACCTGATAAGATAGATTTATTACCACAAGTTGAATTAGTAAAAGATAAGGGCTTCGATATTTTATATTTTACTGATTATATGGATGAATTTGCTATTCAAACATTAATGGAATATGAAGGTAAAAAATTTATTAATGTTTGTTCAAAAGATTTAAATTTAAGTAGTGATGAAGAAAATAAAAAACTTGATAAATTAAATAGTGAACATTCTGATTTATTTAAAGCAATGAAGGAAAGTTTAGCTGATAGTGTAAGTGAGGTTAGATTTACAAATCGTTTAAAGAGTCATCCTGTATGCTTAACTACAGAAGGCGATGTATCAGTTGAAATGGAAAAAGTATTTAATGCTATGCCAACTGATAATAAAATTAAAGCTAATACTATTTTAGAGATAAATAGTGAACATAAAATTGTTGATAAATTAAATGATTTATATAAAAATGATAAAGATGAATTAGCAAAATATACAAAAATTTTGTATGCACAAGCAAGACTTATTGAGGGATTAACAATAGATAATCCAACTGAGATTAGTAATTTAGTTTGTGAATTGATTTCTAAATAAAAAACATAACTTTAAACATATTGTTATGTTTTTTTTTGTATTATTTTCAAATTTTTTAAAATTTGATATAATAAATAGGGGATGAATATGAATAATAAAAAGATAAATGCTATAGAACTTGTTATAAATGACAAGGAAGAATTTTATAATAGTTTTAATAATAAAAAATTATCAAGTGATTTAGGTAATTATATTTATAATGAAGCTTTAATTTTTAATAGAAATGAATCTTTTCAAATTAATATTAAAACAAATTTTGATTTAACTAAAAATGAAAAAAATGAAATAGTAGATATGATACGTGAATATTTTGGACTTCGTATTAGAGAAACAATAAATTATTATAAGTTTAATAGAATAAAGAAATTATTATTATTTTTATTAGGTATTATATTAATTACTATTTCACATTTTGTTAGTGTTAATAATGAGTTTTTAATATCGGAAGTATTTTTAATAATTGGTTGGGTTGCAATATGGGAAGTATTTGATAATATTTTGCTTGTTGAAACAAAGAAAAAATTTAAATTGAATAGATATAAAAAATTAGTAAATTGTAAAATTAATTTTGAAAATAAATAGTTTTTTTCTATTTATTTTTTTTAATGAAATAATTTTTATTTTTTTATTCATAATATAATTAGAAATTTGGTGATAATATGTTAAGTATAGAAAATATTATGGATAAAATTAAGGAAGAAACCAATAATATTAGTGATGTTGTTTATAGAAAAAAAATAATCAATAAACAAACTATTTATATTATTTATAATGAACCTTTAACATCTAGTGATAAAATAAGTGATTTTATTATAAGAAGTTTGAATAATATATCACAAGATAAAAAGCATGAAAAAAATATTAAAGATAAAATAATTAATAATATATCTAATTTTAAAGTTAAAGAACTTAATAGTTATAAAGATATATGTTTTTATTTAAATAGTGGCTTTACTATATTGTTAATTGAAAATGTTGATGGTGCTCTTGCACTTGAAACTAAAGCAGATTTATCACGTAGTATTTCAACTCCGGATACTGAAAATACACTTCGTGGTAGTAAAGATTCTTTTGTTGAGGATTATCAAAAAAATATTGGCTTGATAAAAAAGAGAATTCGCTCTAATGATCTGTGGATTGATGATTATACAAAAGGAAAATATACTAATACACAAATTGGAGTTTTATATATAAATGGTGTTGTAAAAAAAGAATTGGTTGATACTGTTAAAAAAGCTTTAGATAAAGTTGATATTTCAGGAATTATTAGTAGTGAGAATTTAAAAAATTTAATTGAAAAGGAAAATAAGAGTGTTTTTCCTACTATTATGACTACTGAAAGACCAGATGTTGTTTCTAATGCATTACTTGAGGGTAAGGTAGTAATAATTGTTGATAATGGTCCTTATGCTTTGGTATTACCATCGGTTTTAAATGATTTTTTCAAAACTTGTGAAGATTATTATGGAAAATATAAAAATGTTTCATTAACAAGAATAGTTAAATTTTTTGCTTTTTTTATTTCAATTTTAATGCCAAGTGTATATATATCTTTAATAACATATAATCAAGAAATGATTCCAACCGAACTTTTAGTTAATTTTGCAACGCAAAGAGATGGTGTTCCATTTCCAGCTTTTTTTGAAGCAGTTATAATGCTATTGTCATTTGAAATTTTAAGAGAAAGCGATTTAAGGGTTCCTGGTTTTACTGGAAGTTCACTATCGATTGTTGGAGCACTTATTTTAGGTGATGCCGCAGTACAAGCAGGAATTGTATCGCCAATTATGATTATTGTAATAGCCATAACTGCAATTTCCTCACTTCCATTTTCAGAACCAGAACTTATTAATGGATTACGTTGGTATCGTATTTTATTTATGATTGGCGCATCAATGCTTGGAATTGTAGGTGTAGTTATTGTGTTTATTTATTTTATTATAGAGTTATCAAGTTTAAATTCATTTGGAAAACCTTATTTAATTCCGTACGCTCCAACTTATATAGTAGGTCTTAAAAATAGTTTAGTTAAATTTCCAGCAAAATCTTTAATTAAAAGACGTCCTTATTTATCAAATAATACTATTAGAAAGAGAAGTGAGAGTAATGAAAAAAATTAAAATTTTTATGCTTTTGTTACCTATCTTTTTATTTACGGGGTGTTTTAATTATAGGGAATTAAATGAAATTGCGATTGCCAGTGCATTAGGACTTGATAAAACTAGTGATGGATATATTGTTACAATTCAAGTTATGAATACAAAAAAAGCTAGTGAAACAGGTACTTCTAATGATCAGCCTAAATTTATAACATTTACAACTACTGGTGTTACGTTACAAGACGCGATTAGAAAAAGTATTTTAGATTCCTCTAGAAGAATATATCCTAATCATGTACAAACCTTAATAATTGGTGAAGATTTAGCAAAGAGTGGTATATCTGACGTTTTGGATATGTTTTTTAGAAGCGTTGAATTTAGAAAACAAACTTCTGTTTTAATTGCGAAGGATTCTACTGCCGAGGAGATACTTAATATAGTTACCCCATTAGAGTCCCTAAATTCAAAAAACATAAAAGATGGATTAAGTGTTGATTCAAGATATTTAGGAATTGGCGATAACGTTTCATTTGAAGATTTAGTTGGGATTTTTATAGATTCAAATAAGGAGATTGTTTTACCGTCTGTTTCTATTACTGGTACAAAAAGTGAAGGTGAAAAGATAGAAAATATTGAAACCGCTGATCCTAGTGTCAGATTAATAGAAAGTTCTTTAGCTATTTTTAAAGATGATCATTTGGTAGGATTTTTAGATAATAAACAAAGTATAGATTTAAATTTTGTTAGAAACAAGATAAATAATACGATTTTGACTTATGAGTGTGGTGATAGTAAATATTTATCAAGTGAAATTATGAGTAATAAAACTAGTGTTGAATTTTTAGAAAGCCCATTAAAAGCTCAAATTAAAATAAATGGCATACTTAATATTAATGAGATAACTTGTGATATGGATTTAGAAGATCCAGAGGTTATAAGTGAAATAGGGGCGGATTTAGAGGAAGAATTAAAAAATGATACTTATGATACTATAAAATATATTATTGAAAAGTATAATTCTGATGTGTTTGGTTTTAGAGATTTTCTTTATAAAAATAAAACTAAGTATTATAAAGAAATAAAAGATGATTGGTATGATTCTATATTTCCTAATATGGATATTGATATTGATGTTAATCTTAAATTAACAGGGAAAGGGAATGCTTTAAAGGTGATAACACGTGATTAAGGATAAAATAAACTGTTTACAATTTGCTGCAATGATGGCAAATCTTTTAATCGCTTCATTTATTGGAATAGGGATGTTTTCAATAGTTAAGGCGGCTGGAGTAGATGCGTATTTAAGTATAATTATTGCGGCAATTTTTGGTATTTTTATAATTATTTCTTTTTTTGTGATTTTTGATTATGAACCAAATTTGGGTATTACCTTAAAACTTACTAAAATTTTTGGTAAATTTTTTGGAAATATTTTAAATTTTATATGTATTATTATTGTTCTAACTATGGGGATAAGTGCGATGTATAATTTAACTACATTTATAAGTAGTCAATTTTTGAAAGAAACGCCACTTCTATTTATTGGAGCTTGCTTTTCGTTAGTTATTATCTTAGTAAATTTTAAAGGAATAGAAACATTATCTAGAGTAGGATTAATAATGCTTTTAATAAATTTTGTGTTATTTTTTCTTTCAGTGGTTGGACTTTTACCGCAGTTTCAGGTATCAAATTTAAAACCTTTTTTAGAGTTCGGTATTGGAAAACCTATGGTAGGTGCAGTTTACAATATATTACTTAATTTATTACCTATATATTTTCTATTGATTGTTCCTAAAAATCAACTTGTAAATAAGGAAAAATATCGCAAGTATATAATTATATTTTATATTATTTCAGTTATTATTAAACTTATTTTTATACTACTTACATTAGGTGTTTTAGGAATACATTTAACAAGTATTTATCAATACCCTGAATATATTGTTCTTAAACGAATTAAGTTATTTAATTTTATTGATAAGATAGAAAATGTTATTACTATTCAGTGGTTATTTGGTCTTTTTTTCAATATTAGTTTAGTAGTTTACTATGTATCTCATTCTATTGTTCCTAAAAGGGATACTAAAATATTACCAGTATTAATTACAGTAATTATTTTATTTTGCTCTATAGTTTTATTTAAAAATAATACTGTTTTTAATGAATATACTTATACTAAGGTTCCATACATAAGAGGTATTTTATTTTTTACATATATATTACTTTTTATAGGTGTGTTAATTTCTAGAAAACGAAAAAGAGTTTAATTTTAAACTCTTTTACTTTATAAATCCGTTTTGAACATATTTTGTTTCGTTTACAACTATAAATGCTTTGTCATCATGTTTTCTAATAAATTCTTTTAGATGATCTAAATTTTTATGTCTTATTTCAATAAATAGCATGTATTTATCTTTTTCTTCTTGGCCTTTAATATCGATTAGGGAAACTGCGTATCCTTCACCTCTAAGAAGTTCTGCTAAAGCTACGTTACCAGTTATAACTTGAACACTAAAATTTGTTTTGATAATTTTGTTTGACAAAATACCACCTATATATGTTCCAGTAGCATATCCAGCAGCATAGGAAAACATTATCCATAGACTTGTTTCATCGGTATTTAAAGCTTCTCTTACTATAGTAAACCAAATACATATTTCCACAAATCCAATCATACTCGCAATTAAATTTTTACCTTTAACTGTAAAAATTGTTCTAACTGTACCTAATGATACATCCAAAATACGGGCAAAGAAAATTTTAAAACATAATAATATCATTATTTCACCAACCTTATCTGAATTATAACATATTATTATTCTACCGACAATAGATTAAATTATTCATAGACAGTTAAAGGCTTATTATGTTATAATCTTAATGGTGAATGATATGGATAATAAAGAGAATATTCAAAATACTGAGGAAACTGAGGAATTAAAAAAAGAAGAAAAAAATTTAGAAAATATTGATTATGAAATTATTTGGGAAGGACAACCAGATGGTTTATTTGATAGATTTTTGAAGCTTTTACATCTTAATTTTACAGTGTATCAAATTACTAAAGATGAATTAATAATAAAAGAAGGATTTTTTAGACGACATACCAATACTTCTGAATTATATACTTTAAAAGATCCTGATTTAATTGAAGGAATTATTCAACGTATGATTGGGGTTGGAAATTTATATGTAACTGTAGATACTCATTCAAGTCCTAATTCAGTTGGACGAAAAATTATTTTAAAAAATATTAAAGAACCAGAAAAGGTAAGAAAAATATTAAGAGACGCAATAGAAGATGATGTTATGGAGAGAAAAATAACTTATTTTGATAAAGTTTAATTGCTTTTTCCTATTGTTTTATGTTATTCTATTTATGGAGGAGTGAAAAAATGAAAAAATTATTTGTCTTGATTACAACTTTGTTTGCAGTTACTATGCTTACTGGTTGTGGAGAAAATAAGTTAGTTTGTACTAAAAGTGATAGTGAAAGTGGCATGGAGATGAAATCAACTGTTGAGGTTTCTTATAATGATGATGATTCATTCAAAAATGTTACAATAACTACTGACATCAAAGTTCCTGAAGAATATGCTTCAAGAAAGTCTGAACTTTTAGAGCTATTTGATAATGGAGAAGAAGGTACAACAGCAGTTGAAACAAAAGATGGTATTAAAGTAACCATTACTGGTGATGAAAGTCTTATGAATGAAATTGAAAATAATAATGAAGATGTAAGTTATGATGCTTTAAAGAAGGCATTTACTGATGAAGGGTATTCATGTGAATAAAAAAATCTAGAAATTTCTAGATTTTTTTTATAGAAATAAGATTACAAGAGTTCCCACTATTAAACAATAAATTACGAAATAAATTAATTTACCATTTTTTACAATATCTCTAAACCATAGTGTTGCAAAATAAGTTACAATTGTTGCAACAATTGTAGCTCCAATATAACAAATCCACATTTCTGTACTTAGATTACTATTAAATAAATCACTTATTCCTAAAATAGTTGTTGCAATAGATATTGGAATATAAAGAATAAATGAAAAGTTAAATGCAGTTTCCCTTTTAAACTTTCTTGTCATACCACCAACAATAGTAGCTCCACTTCTACTAATTCCAGGAAGTAGTGCAACAACTTGGAATAAACCAACAACTAATGCATCTTTATATGTAATTTGATTTGGATTTTTTTTACCTTTTAGTTTTCTAATTAAAAATAAGAATAATGCGGTTATAAGTAGTGTAAAACCTACAAATTTTGTATTTTTTTCTAAAGCATCAAATATACCTAGTTTTGTAACAATAATACCCATAATACCAGCTGGAATTGTTCCAATAACAACTAACCAACAATATTTATAATTGTCTTTATATTCTTCTTTTTTTGTTGTTAAATATCCAAAGAAACTTTTTATTAAATTAATTATATCTTTTCTAAATATTAATATAATTGCGATTAAACTTCCAAAATTGGTTAATGTTGCTAAAAGACCAAAGTCTATATCTAGGTTATTGTTACTTAATATTTTTTGAAAAATTAATAAGTGTCCACTTGAGGAAACTGGAATTGGTTCAGTAATTCCTTGAATTAGTCCTAAAATAAGAAATTTAAAAAAATTTATTAACATATAATCACATATATCAATTAAATATTTTTATTTAATTGATCCCTTTCTATTAAACTTTTTATTATGTATCTATTTAATTATATATCATTTTAAAAAAATAATAAATAAAAGAAATAAAATTTAATAAAATTTATTAGGTGGTTAAAATGCTTTCTAGAATTTTCTTTTTTTTAATTGGTTTTGGTTTGACCATCATAGGATTAATGTATATAATTATTTATCTAAATTTGTTAAGTATTGGGTATAATTTTTTAGAGTATGTTAAGTTTATAAGTAGTAGACTTGAATGTTTGTTTTCTGTTATAGGAATCATAATTATGTTTTTTTCGATTTATATTAAGGGAGGAAAAAAAAATGAATTATGTATATGATTTAGTTCTTAATTTTAATAAAAATTTATATGATTTTTTTGATTGGAATATTGATGATAATATCGTTCATATTAGAAAAATCCCTATTTTTAAGTTGGATAATAATATGTATAAAGACTTAAAAAATTATAATATTGTTGTTTCAGGTGATTTTTTAGTTAAAATAAGTAACAGATGTGAAATTTTTACTAAACAAAATGTAAAAATTATTAATCATGCTTGTCTTTTTACTAATGGATTAGAAGTAATTGCTATAAAATTTGATGATAATGGTAAAAGTATTGAAAAAAGTAAATTATTATTAGATGAAGAAGATGAAATTTTATATTCAATAGATGATTTTGAATTGTATAGTTTAAAATATAAAATTGCTGAAGAAAATTTTTCTTTAGTTTTTAAAACCAGAAAAGAAGATAATATATATAAATTTATAGATTGTAATTTAAAAAAATTAAGAAGTGAAAATATTGATGCTTTAAAATATTTATATTATGAGTGTTTTAATGAAAAGAATGATGATTTTAGAAAAATATTACTAAATATAAATAAATTATTGGATGAAAATTGGGAGCAAAATTATATGAAAGTGTACAATTTTTTTAAATTAATTACTGTTAAGGAAAAATAGTAAATAATTTGTAAATATTTTTTGTAAATAAATGTATTAAAAATAATTTTAAAAATAACTATAAAATATATTGACAAGACTTATTAATTATTATACAATATCACTAGTTATTTTAAAACTGTGAAGTGGAGAAGTAATATTAGTGTCTATTTTAAAGAGAGTTAGAATGGTGGAAGCTAACAATGTGGCTAATATGAATAACACCACGGAGTTGCTTATCGAAATTTTTAAAGTAGAATAAGTCGGACTGTGATCCGTTACCATTACAAGTTCAGAAGAACAATGAGTGATTATATAGTAATATATAGTAATAAGGGTGGTACCGCGGATACACAGTTATTCGTCCTTGAGTGGATGAAATAGCTGTTTTTTTAGTTATTTTTGCCTGATTAGCTCAGTTGGTAGAGCACCCGGCTGTTAACCGGTAGGTCGTAGGTCCGAGTCCTACATCAGGCGCCATTATTGCTCAATTAGCTCAGTTGGTAGAGCATCCGGCTGTTAACCGGCAGGTCGTAGGTCCGAGTCCTACATTGAGCGCCACTTATTGCCTGATTAGCTCAGTTGGTAGAGCATCCGGCTGTTAACCGGCAGGTCGTAGGTCCGAGTCCTACATCAGGCGCCATATTTGTTATTTAAATTTCTGAATTTTGTTTTTCAGAAATTTTTTATTTAAAGGAGGATTTTTTATGAGTAGTAAATTTACTAAAGAAATGGTTGATGACTATGCAGATAAATTGCTTATAGGCTTAACTGAGGAAGAAAATAAAATGGTATTAGATGAATTTGAAATCATTGATAAAAATATTGATATAATTAATGAAATACCAAATATTGAAAATGTCGAACCAATGTCATGGTGTTTGGATGATTTTTCTTTTGAACTTAGAGAAGATGAGGTAGAAGAATCTGTACCAATTGAAGATTTATTACAAAATTGTGATGTTTATAATGATCGTGAAGTAGAAGTGCCAAGGGTGGTGGAATAATATGAGTTATATGGATAAAACAATAAAAGAAATTCATGAAGCATTAATTAATGGTGATGTTACTAGTGATGAATTAGTTAAAGAATCTTTAGAAAAATCTCACTTAGTACAAGATGAGTGTAATGCTTTTGTTACAATTTTAGATGATGCTAAAGGGTGTGGCGTAACAGAGAATTTATTATCTGGTATTCCATATGGTATTAAAGATAATTATAGTACAAAAGGAATTCTTAGTACTGGTTCATCTAATACACTTAAAGATTATGTGCCTTTTTTTACAGCAACTGCTATTTCAAATCTAGAAGCGTCAGGAGCTGTTCCTGTTAATAAAACTGTACTTGATGAATTTGGTATGGGTGGAACTGGTACTACAGGGCATACTGGAGTTGTAAAAAATCCTTGGGATAATACTCGTATGTGTGCTGGATCTAGTGCGGGTAGTGCTTGCGCTGTTGCGGCTGGAGTATATCCTTATGCAACTGGATCTGATACAGGGGACTCTATTAGAAAACCTGCTGCATATTGTGGAATTGTAGGTTATAAACCAACTTATGGAATGATTTCCCGTTATGGACTTTTTCCATTTGCTAGTAGTCTAGACCACTGCGGGGTGTTATCTAGATCTGTAGAAGATGCAGCAATTGTTGTAGATAATATGAAGGGAATCGATAAAAATGATATGACTAGTTGGGATTCAAGTAATATTCATTTATATGATTCTTTAAATTCTGATGTTAAAGGTAAAAAATTATGTTATGTTAAAGAAATTTGCAATATAGAAAATTATCCTAATGCAAGTAGTGAATTAAGAGAACATTTAGAAAATTTTAAGAAAACACTTGATAAATGTAAGAGTCTTGGTATGGAAATTGAAGAAGTTTCGATCGATAAAAAACTTCTTAATGCTGTAGCAAGTGTGTATGTAGTTATTTCTTGTGCGGAAGCAACAAGTAATATGTCAAATTTAACTGGTATTATTTTTGGACCACGTGGAGAGGGTAAAAATTATATTGAGATGATGAAAAATTATCGTACAGTAGGTTTTTCTCCACTTATTAAAAGAAGATTTGTAATTGGTTCTTATGTATTACAAGCTCAAAACAAAAATCGTTATTTCTTTAATGCACAACGTGTAAGAAGATTATTAGTTGATGAATGGAAAAAATTATATGAAAAATATGATGCGGTTATTTTACCAGTTGGAAGCGGTCCTGCAAAACACTTGGATGGTTCACTAGATATATTAGATGAAAATACTGCTGTTTTAGAGGAACATTTACAAATTGGAAATTTTGGTGGTTTTCCTTCAATTACTATTCCAAACGGTTTTGTAGATGGATTGCCTGTTGGTGTTAATATTACTGGTAATTGTTATGATGATATTAATGTTTTGAATATTGCTTATGCATTAGAAAATTCTATGGATTATAAAAATCAAATAGCAAAGAGGTGTAAATAATGAATGGATATAAAGTTCTTATTGGACTAGAAATGCACTGTGAAATTAGTGAAACTAATACTAAAGTTTTCTCTGGAGCTAGAAATAGTTATAGTGATATTCCAAATAGTAATATTAGACCAGTTGATATGGCTTTTCCAGGAACACTTCCAGTTGTAAATAAAGAAGCTATTAAAAAAGCTTTAATGGCAAGTATTATTTTAAATTGTAAGCAACCTGAATATATTTATTTTGAAAGAAAAAATTATTATTATCCAGATTTACCAAAAGGTTTTCAAATTACACAAGAAACAAAACCTGCACCTGTTGGAATTTATGGTGAACTTACTTATGAATGTGGTGATGAGTTAAAAACTGTAAGAATTAATAATATTCACCTTGAAGAAGATGCCGCAAGTACTGATCACTATGCTACTGTATCAACAATCGATTATAATAGAGCAGGAGTACCTTTACTTGAACTTGTTACTTATCCAGATTTTCGTTCTGCAAATGAAGCTGTGGCTTTCCTTGAAACAATGAGATCTATTTACCAATATGCTGGTATTAGTGAAGCTGATAGTAAAAAAGGTCAAATTAGATGTGATGTTAACGTTTCTATTATGGATGAAAATTTAGATGAAACTAAAGAAGAAAATTGGGGAACTAAGGTTGAAATTAAAAATGTTAACTCATTTGGTGGAGTAAGGGACGCAATTAACTTTGAAATTGAAAGACAAATTGAATTAAAAGAGTCTGGTGAATATGATTCTATGGAACAACAAACAAGACGTTGGGATGAAGAATCTGGTACTACTATTTATATGCGTAGTAAAGTTGACGCAATTGATTATAAATATTTTATTGAACCAAATTTACCAAAATTTAAGTTATCTAAAGATTGGTTAGAGAGTATTAAAGCTTCTATACCATTACTTGCTCCAGAAAGAAAAGAAAAATATATTAATGAGTTTGGTTTAACTAATTATGATGCTAAAATATTAGTAAAAGAAAAAAATGTTGCTGATTATTTTGAAGAAACTATTAAATTAGGCGCAAATCCAAAATCTGCCTCAAACTGGATTACTAGTATAATATTAGGTTTCTTAAATAAAAATGAATTAAGTATCGATGAGTTATTTTTTACTCCAAAGATGTTAGTTGAATTAATTAAAATGGTTGAAGATGGTAAAATTTCTTCTAAACAAAGTAAAGAAGTATTTTATAAATCATTAGAAGACAAAAAAGAACCTAGTGTTATTGTTGAAGAATTAGGCATTAAACAAATTGGTGGAACTGAAGAAATATTAAATATTGTTACTGAGGTATTAAACGAACATCCAGAAAGTATTGATACATATAAACAAGGTAGAACTAATATTGTTGATTTCCTAGTTGGTCAGGTAATGAAGAAAACTAAAGGACAAGCTAATCCAGCAATGACAAGAGAAATGATGATTAGTGAAATTGAAAAGAGGTAATTATGAAAGAGAATATATACAGAAATTGTTACTGTGGTGATATTAATAATGATTCAATATGTAAGTCTGTTAAAATTGCTGGTTGGATTGAAAATATTAGAGACCACGGTGGAGTTATATTTTTAGATATTAGAGATGAACACGGTACTGTTCAAGTTGTAAGTAACGATAATTCTATATTTGAGGGATTAACTCGTGAATCAGCTATCACTTTAACTGGAAATGTTAGAAAGCGTAATGAAGAAGATTATAATCCACGTATTGCTAGTGGAGAAGTTGAAGTAGTTGTTGATAATATTGAGGTTTTAGGTAAATGCAAAAATGTTTTACCATTTGAAGTAATTACTTCACGTGAAGTAAATGAAGAAACAAGACTTAAATATCGTTATTTGGATTTAAGAAATAAAAAAGTACATGATAATATTATTTTTAGATCTAAAGTTATTAATTTTTTAAGAAATGAAATGGAAAGTATGAATTTTACTGAAATTCAAACACCTATTTTAACAGCTTCTTCTCCAGAAGGGGCTAGAGATTTTGTTGTTCCATCACGACTTTTTCATGGTAAATTTTATGCACTACCACAGGCACCACAAATTTTTAAACAATTATTAATGGTAAGTGGATTTGATAGATATTTTCAAGTAGCTCCTTGTTTTAGAGATGAAGATGCAAGAGCGGATAGAGTATATGGAGAATTTTATCAATTAGATTTAGAAATGGCTTTTGCTACTGAGGAAGATGTTTACTCAGTTGGTGAGAAAATTTTTAAAGATGTTTTCCATAAATTTAGTGATAAAAAAATATCTGAACCTCCTTTTAGAAGAATACCATTTCGCGAAGCAATGCTTAAATATGGAAGTGATAAACCAGATTTAAGAATTCCATTTGAAATAATTGATTTAAGTGATATTTTTGTTAATTCTAGTTTTAAACCATTTAAAGGCGTTACTGTAAGAGGTATTATGGTTCCAGATTTAGCAAGTAAATCTAATAGTTGGTTTAATGAGGTAGTTGATTATGCTAAAAGTATTGGTATGCCTGGTATTGGTTATATTACTGTAGAAGATGATATGTCTTTTAAAGGGCCAATCGATAAATTTTTAACAGATGAAGATAGAAATAATTTAATTCAAAGGGCTTCATTAAATGTTGGTAGTGTATTATTCTTTATAGCTGATAGAAGTGAATTACAAGCAAGTAAACAAGCTGGTCAAATTCGTTTAGAATTAGGTCGTAGATTGGATTTATTAGATCCAAATAGATATGAATTTTGTATAATAAATGATTTCCCAATGTTTGAATTTGATGAAGAAGAGAGAAAATATGTATTTACTCATAATCCATTTAGTATGCCTCAAGGTGGAATGGATAGTTTATTAAATAAAGAACCTGGAGAAGTTTTAGCTTATCAATATGATTTTGTATGTAATGGTATTGAACTTGTTAGTGGAGCTGTTAGAAATCATGATATAGAAATTATGAAGAAAGCTTTTGAAATTGCTGGATATGATGAAGAAACATTAAAAGACAAATTTAAGTCATTATATACTGCATTTCAATATGGAGCACCTCCACATGCTGGTATGGCAATAGGTATTGACCGTATGTTAATGCTTCTTAAAGATGAAGTAAGTATTCGTGAAACTATAGCTTTCCCTATGACAGCAAGTGGTACTGATATGTTAATGGGTTCACCTACTGAAATAAGTGAAAAACAATTAAGAGAAGTTCATATTAAAGTTAGATAAAATGTAAATTAATTTTTACATTTTTTTGTTTTATGTGCATAATTATTATGTTTCAAACCATTATAAAAAAAGGAGGGATAATATGAAAAAATTTTTTGTTTTAGTTTTTATGTCTATTTTAATTTTTACAGGATGTGGTGAAAAAATGAATAATACACCAACAAAACAAGTTGAAATGTTTTTTATGAATTATCAAACTTTAGATTCAAAAGTTATTAAAGATTTGAATGATACTGTTGCTAAGGATGATTCAATGAATGATAAACAAAAAGATAGATATAAGGAAATAATGAAAGAACATTATAAAAATTTAGCATATGATATTAAAGATGAAGAAATTAATGGTGATAGTGCTGTAGTTAAAGTTGAAATAGAGGTAACAGATTATTCAAAAACAATTTTGCAAGTTAATAATTATTTGAAAACTAACCCAGAGGAATTTTTAGATGATGATAAAAAGTATGATAGTGAAAAATTTATTGATTATAAGTTGGATGAATTAGAAAAAGTTAAAGATAAAGTAAAATATACTTTAGAATTAAATTTGACTAAAATTGATGATAAATGGGAACTTGATAAATTATCTAGTGATGATGAAGATAAAATATTAGGGATATTTGAATATTAAAAATAGATTATTCTATTTTTTTTATTGATTTTTTTAAATAAAATGTTATAATATTCAGAAAAAAAGGGGAATATATATGAATAATAGCACAAATGATGATTTAAATTTAATTTTAAAGATGATGAATAAAAATTTAATCAATAATATGGATAATCATTCAAAAGCATTAAAATGGGCAAGAAGTAATGATAAGTTTTCAAAAATATCACAATGTTATTTATTTAGTAATGAAAATTTACGAGCTTATTATCCAAAATTTGATATAAATAATAAAAATGTATTAACTGTTGTTGGGTCTGGTGATCAGGTATTGAGTGCAATATTATATGGTGCTAAAGAAGTTGATTCCTTTGATTCTAATAAATTTGCATATTATACGTTTATGTTAAAAAAATATGCAATAATGAATTTATCTTATAGTGAATTTAAACGTTTTTATTTTTTAAATGATAATTATAATAGATTAGAAGATTACAAAAAAATATCTAAAAATATGCATGAAGAAAATGTAAAATATATTTGGGATAATATTTTCTATGCATATCCTGAAAATTTTCGTGATTGTTTTTTTGAGGCAAGTGTTCTATATCATTTAGTTGTTGAAAGAATTCCTTATATGGATTATGATAGTTTTTATAAATTAAAAAATCAATTACATGATGTAAATATTAATTTTATGAATATAGATATTTTAAAAATTGATAAGTTTGATAATCAATACTCATTTATTAATTTATCAAATATTTTAAATTATTGTACTAATAAAGAAAAATTTTTAAAGTTAATTAATAATTTAAAAAGTAATAATTTAGATGATAATGGCTCAATTTTATTAAATTATTATTGGACTTGTTATCATTTATTTCAAAATGATAAAATAAATGGTGAAATTTATAAAAAATTAGGAGTTACTAATATGAAAATTGATAATCTTGCTATCAATGATTCAATTCAAAAAGGAAGTGCTATTATATATACAAAAAAATCCAAGTAATTTGGATTTTTATTTTGTTTCAATACTAGTCAAAATATAGTCATAATCTGAGTTATTGTATATTGTTCCACAGTATTTGCATTTTCCAGTATTATTAATATCCATATTTGCTCCACATGAAGGACATTTTCTAATAGCACCTTGTTCTTTGAAGTTTCTCCTTTTAGTAAATGTTAAGAAATTTTCTTTTTGAACTCTACTTGTATTGTTACCACTTATTAATTTTTTAGTGGTTTTATCAATAACATAGTCCATATATCTTGATGTTAATTTTACATTTATAATAAAATTTTCATCTGTTATTTCTACATTTTCAATTTCAGTTGATTTTACATTTAATTCATCAAACATTTGAATTTGATTATCTTGATTTAGTTTATTTAATCTTTTATTGAATTCATTATATATATCTTCACTAATAAAATGTTTAACTCTTTCTAGGTTATTCGTCATTAGTGATATATGTAACATAACAAAAATATTGTCAACTTTTGTTAAAAATTTACTTTCAGAAAAAGTATTATCTAATTTTATTAATTCATTTAACATATCATATTTCCCTTTCATATAGTAATTGTAATTTATTAATTTTGTCATTTAAAATTTCAACTTCATATGTTTGTAAAACTTTTTTATTAATATTACCTTTAATTATTTTAGTTTTATATACTATATAATCATAACATTCAATAATCATTCTTAAATTTATTATTTTTTCATTTTCGTTTGGATTTAAATTTGTAATATATGAATTGACATATTTTATATTTTGGACAATATTTTTTTGATTCTTTTCTATTAATGTATTTATTTGTCTTTCATATAAATCATAAACATTATTTGTTGTAATATTTTTAATTGTATTTAAATCTAAATTCATTTTTGCTATTTTTAATTCTTTTAATTTATCAAAGGCTTTTTCTTGAATTTCCTTTTTTTCTTCAATATTATTGTAATCATGATTTTCTAATAAAGGATCATTTTTTTTGTTATTAATAATATAATTTTTCTTTTTCTTTTTTGCGTTTATTTTAGTGATAAATGTAGATATTACAATAACTAATACCATAACAATTAAAATAATATAATTATCGCTTATTATGTTTTTGATTATTAATAATTTATTTTCTATATTTTGATCCATTTAATCATCCTAATTTTGTTTTAACATTTCCTTTTTAGTCATAATCCAATCTGTTTCATTATTTATAATTGTTGATTTACAATAATTACATACTCCACCTGAATTTATACTTAATTCAGCACCACAATTAGGACAATATTTTAAGTTTGTTTTGCCAATTTTTCTTGTAAAAGTTAATTTGTATGTATAATGTACTTTAATATTTTTATTACCACGTACTACATTATTTTTGTCATCTACTAAATAATCAAAACAAGATACTTTTAGAATTGTTTCTATTGTTTCAGTATCATTATCTACTATTATATTTGTAATATAGTTATTAACATATGTTATATCTGACATAATATTTTTTTGTGATTTTACCTTTAATGTATCTAGTTGCATTGAATACATATTATAAATTTCATCGCTTACTAAGTTTCTAATTGTATCAAGGTCAAAATTAGACCATGCCTCTTGTATTTTTTTATAATTGTCGAAAACTTCATTGTTGAATTTTTCAATATCTAAATCACTTATATATTCATGTATTTCATCATCGGAAAGTTTTGAATAAGAATCTATTTCAGTTAATTGACCTTCCTTTTTTGAACAAATAATAGATATAACAATAATAACTATTACTGTAATTACTATTATTGCAAGCATACCTGAACCACTTAAATCTCCATCTGGATCAGAACTGTCCCAACTGGAGCTATCCCAATCGGATGAACTACCCCAATCAGATGAACTACCCCAATCAGATGATCCTGAATCCCAACTAGAATCAAATCCGGAATCGGCTTTAATTAGTTTAGGACTATAAAGTATCCCAACAAATATTAAAAGCATAGTTGATAAATATAATACAAATTTTTTCATAATCGCACCTCTATCATATATATATATTTTAACACATCTTTTATATAAATAAATTATTTTTCATTACAATTTTATATAAATTAATAATTTTTATAAAATTTGTTTATTTTAAAGCAGGTTATTAATTAATTTTAAATAAATTTATAAAAGATATTTGTATAATGTTCAAATTATTATTTTGAAACTATACCTATATATATTTTATGATTATTTTATAAATAATTTAAAATATGTAAATAATTGTTAAAACTTTAACTAACTAATTTGTTTTAAAAAAATTAATTGAATACTACCTAGAACGTGTAATAGAAAATAAAGTTATACAATTTCTTATGACTATAGAACTTATATAAATTTTTAACTAAGTAGGACATATTTTGTCCTTTTTTTCATATATTTTTGTAGGTGATAATATGAAGAAATTTATACCAATAATTTTAGTTATTTTTTTAATTTTACCGATTAAAACTAAAGCTTTTGATAGTAGTGCTAGTAGCGCAATATTAATGGATATGGATAGTTTAAGAATTCTTTATAGTAAAGATATTCATAATGTTAGGTCGGTTGCTTCTATATCTAAAATAATGACCTGTATTGTTGCGATTGAAAGTGGAAAATTAGAAGAAAATGTAACTATAGGTGATGAAATATTATCTGCTTATGGATCAGGTATTTATATTAAACAAGGTGAGCAGTTAAAATTAATTGATTTATTATATGGCTTAATGCTTAGAAGTGGCAATGATGCTGCTTTAGCGATAGCAAATTATGTTGGTGGAAGTGTTGATAATTTTGTAGTCATGATGAATGAAAAAGCTAAGGAAATTGGTATGAAAAATTCTACGTTTAATAATCCAAGTGGACTTGATGCAAAAGAGGGAAATTATTCAACAGCTTATGATATGGCATTATTAACTAGTTATGCTATGAAAAATGATACTTATAGAAAAATTGTGGGAACAAAAAAGTATGTACTAACTACAAATATGAATACTTATGCTTGGTATAATAAAAATAAGCTTTTAAAAACTTATAAATATACAACTGGTGGAAAAACTGGTTTTACAGAAAAAGCTAGAAGAACACTTGTAACTACTGCAAGTAACAATAATTTAAATTTAGTGGTTGTTACATTAAATGATGGAAATGATTTTCAGGATCATAAAAATTTGTATGAAGAAGCATTTGAAAATTATTCATCTTATAAAATATTAAAAGAGGGGGTAATCAATATATATGATGATAATTATTATATAGATAAGGAGTTGTATATAAAAAATTCTTTTTCTTATCCATTAAAAAATGGTGAAAAAAATAATTTATATTTGAAAATTGAACTAAATAGAAATGATGAGGTTAATGATGGTGATATTGTAGGAAATGTAAAAGTAATTAATGAGTCAAAAGAATTGTATGAAACTGAAATATATGTAAAGTCATATGAAAAAAAAGAATATAAATGGTATCAAAAAATTGCTAATTGGTGGAAGAATTTATGATAAATAAAATATGGGGTTTTTTTATTATAATTGGTATTATGTTTTCTGTTATAAATGGAAATTTAGAACAAATTAATATTGAAATTTTGGATAGTGCTAAAGTGGCATTAGACATGGTTGTTAAAATTTTACCTGTTATGGCACTTTGGTTAGGTATTATGAATATTGCTTCTAAATCTGGTTTACTAGAAAAATTTTCTAGGTTATTATCTCCAATTTTAACTAAGATTTTTCCAGAAATACCTAAAAATCATGAATCGTTTGGATATATATCATCTAATATAGTTGCTAACATGTTTGGATTAGGTAATGCAGCAACACCTTTTGGAATTAAAGCAATGAAATCTTTACAAGAGATTAATCCTAAAAAAGATGAAGCAACGCGTAGTATGATTACTTTTTTAGTTATTAATACCTGTGGATTAACGATTATTCCAACCACTGTTATTAGTTTAAGAATGATGTATGGTAGTAGTAATCCCACATTTATAGTTCTTCCTTGTATTATTGTAACGTTTTCTTCATTAATTTTAGGTCTTATTATTGATAGAATATTGTTTTATAGGAGTAAAAAATGATAAAGATAATTTCTAACCTTATAATTCCTATAATAATATTGATAATAATTTTATATGGAGTTAGAAAAAAAATAAATATATATGATGTATTTATTGATGGGGCTAGGGAAAGTATTGACTTATCTATAAATTTATTTCCATCAATGTTAGCTATGATTTTTGGTGTAAATATATTTTTAAAGTGTGGAATTATAGAATGGTTTTTGAACATTTTTGGCAATTTTAATTTTCCTCATCAAATATTACCGATGATAATAATGAGACCTATATCTGGTTCATCAGCATTAGCGATTTTAACAAATATTTTTGAAAACTTTGGACCTGATTCTTATGCTGGTATGTTTGGATCTATTTTACAAGGATCAACAGATACAACTTTTTATATTTTGACAATATATTTTGGAACAGTTGGAATTAAAAAAATTCGTTATGCATTAAAAGCTGGAATTTTTACTGATATTATTTGTATCATAGTTTCTTTTTTAATTATGTTATTTTTAAGATAATTCTATAGATAATTTGACTATTTTAGATTAAGGGTGTAATATTATTTTGGTGGTAAAATGAAACAAAAATTTTTTATTATATTTACAATATTTTTTCTGACAGGGTGTAATAAAAATATATTGAAATGTGAAAAAATTGAAAAAAATCCTGGATATGTTTATAAAGAAACTTATGAATTAATATATAATGATAATGGAGAAGAAATAAAAAATATTAATATTGATATAGATGCTAGTTTTAATGAAATGTATACTGATGATGAGATAGATGAACAATTTGAAACTGTTAGTAATTATTGTGCAAGTTTTGATTATGCAGATAAAAATATGATAAGATGTACTTCAAATAGAGATGGAAATAATTTAAACGTACAAATTTTTATTAATGCTACTGAAATTGATTCAGAAACTTTTGAGCAAATTATGTATGTTTCAAAGGAAGAAATTTTTAAAAAAAGTGAGACTAAAAAAAGATTAGAAAATGTTGGATATAGTTGTGCATTATAAAAGCAATTTGTTGCTTTTTTTTTTCTTCTAAAGTATAATTAGTAAAGGTGATTTGATGGAAAGATTACAGAAAGTTATAGCAAATAGTGGATATTGTTCAAGAAGAAAAGCAGAAGAATTAATTAGTAATGGTAGTGTTAAAGTAAATGGTAATACAATTACAGAAATGGGTTATAAAATAAATCCAAGTGATGCGGTTGTTGTTGAAGGTAAATCTATAAGTTCTATTGAAAAAGAATATATTTTACTTAATAAGCCAAGATCTGTTATTACTTCAACTTCTGATGATAAGGGTAGAAAAACTGTTCTTGATATTATAGAAACTGATAAGAGATTATATCCTGTAGGAAGACTTGATTATGATACAACGGGCGCTATTATACTTACTAATGATGGTGAACTTGCTAATTTACTTATGCATCCTAAGAATAGGGTTAATAAAGTATATATTGCTAAGGTAAATGGATTTTTTGATAAACAAAGCTTACTAAAAATGTCTAATGGTGTTTATATTGATGATTATAAAACAGCAAAATGTTTTGTAAAATTAAAAAAATATGATAAAAAAACAAATACGTCAATTGTAGAAGTAACTATTCATGAGGGACATAATCATCAAGTGAAGAAAATGTTTGAAGCAGTGGGTTTTAACGTTTTAAAATTAAAGAGAGAGAAAATTGCCTTTCTAGATGTTTCTGACTTAAAATCTGGCGAATATCGTTATTTAAGCATTAAAGAAGTTAAACGATTATATTCTGAAACTAAAAAATAAGCATTTCTGCTTATTTTTCTTCTTCTATAGCGCTTGTAGGACATCCTTCAATTGCTTCTTTTACATCTTCTTTTAAATTTTCATCAATGTTTTCAAAATCGATATTTTCTTTTACTTGTGCAAGATCATCATCACCAAATTCAAAAATTTGATCGGCAATACCTACACATGCACCACATCCAATACATTTCTCTTTGTCTACGAATACATTTTTCATATTATTCCTCCTTTTAAAATTATAAATAATTGACTATAAAAATGCAAGTATATATTTTAAATTTAAAAAAAATATGGTATTATTATTATAATAAGGTGGGATATTTATGCCAAGTAGAATGGAAAAGTATTATCAGACTAAGAGTAATGTTCCAAGAAGAACAAGTAAAAACCAAAGCTTGTATAATGATATTTATGCTAATAATGATTATGATGTAGATAAAATTAGTAATGCAAATGAAATTAGTCCAGAAAAATTAAATGAAATTTTAAATCAATCAAAGAAATCTCAAAAAAGAATTGAACGAAATTATATTTCTGTTGATAATACTGATTTAGATGATGAAAAAAAATATGATATTAATGAAGTATTAGCTAAGGCAAAAAGTCAATCAGTAAATAATAATTATAATTATGATAAACTAAAAATTGAAAGGGAAACTTTATTAAAAAAAATAGAAAATTACAAAGCTAGTAAACAGGAGCAAGATGAAAGTTTGAATGATTTACTTAATACAATTGCTAGTACAAAAATGCTTAGTAATATCAATGATAAAGATTTATCTTTGGATTTGCTTAATGATTTAAAATCTAATAATGATAATACTGTTGTGGGTGGTATAAGTTCTATTGATAAAGTTTTAAATGATGTACCTAAAAAAAATATTCCTGTAGATGAAGATGGTATTGATAAATCTTTTTATACTTCAAGTATGAATTTTAATGAAGATGATTTTGACGAGTTAAATAGTTTAAAAAAGAGTGTTAAAAAGAATAATTTATTGATAAAGATTCTTGTAATTGCCCTATCTTTAATTGCTTTAATAGTATTAGTGTTAATAATATTTAGTTTAAAAAAATAAAAAATCAATTCACAATTTTGTATGAGTTGATTTTTTTATTATATATTTCCTTTTTTACAAGTTTGACCAGAATTAGTAAGTTTTTCTAATGCTGTATCATAGGTATCATTAAATTGTAGTTCAAGTTCACTATCTGAATTTGTTAATTCTGAATAGGTTGTTTTTATAGAAATATAGTATTCATTATCGCTTAATTTGTAATAATTACTATCTGAATTTAAATAAATTAAGAATGCCTGCATAATACTTACGTATTGATCAAAATATTCTCTACTACTTTCATCTAAAAGTTTAACATTTATTTCATTTACAGTATTTTTTAATTGATTATTACTAAAATTTACTGTTGTTTTAGCATTTACTTCTAGATAATATTGAGTATCTACTTCTTCACATATTAGCTGTTCTGTGATTGGTGTTTCTTTTATATTTTCTGTATTTTCTTGTGTTTGTTCGTTATTATCTTCTTTTAATTCATTTTTAGCAATTTCTTCATCTGTTTTATTAATTATTTCATAGTTATCATAATTTTTAGATTCATTGTTGTTTAATTTTTCTTTATCTTTTGTATTAATTATATTAATAAATATAATGAGTCCTATAATAACCATTATAGCGCCAAGTATTAAAAAGAATTGCTTAAAAGGTTTCTTTTTTGGAGGTTCTTGATATTCAAATTTTTTTAAAGGATCAATTATATCAATTTGATCTTCAATTGATTCATCGATTTTAACAAATGATTTGTTTTTTTCCATATTATCACTTCCATATAAAATTTTATCATAATTAATAAGAAAAAACAAATTGTGTTGAAGTTTAAAAAATGATAAAATGTTTTTGGTGTTTAATATGAATGAAATAGAAATAATGAAATTTGATCATGAAGGAAGGGGTATTGGATATTTAAATGGCAAAACTATTTTTGTTGATAATACAATACCTGGTGATATAGTAAATATTAATATAAGAAAAAATAAAAAAAATTATTGTATTGCTGATGTAGCACAATATATAAAATATAGTAGCAATAGAATTAAGCCTAATTGCCCATTTTTTAATAAATGTGGTGGGTGTGATTTACAAAATATTAGTTATGATAAACAATTAGTTTTTAAAGAGGAAAAAGTAAAAGAAATACTTGAAAGATTTGCTAAAATAGATAAAGTTAAAGTGAAGCCTATTTTAAATAAGTGTGAAAATCAATTTTACTATAGAAATAAATTGACTCTTCAAGTTAATAAGAAAATTGGTTTATATGGTAAAAATAGCTATGATTTAGTTCCAATTAATAATTGTTTAATTTCTAGTAAAAAAATCAATGAAATTTTACCTTTAATTCAGGAAAATATTAATTTAGAAAATATAGGGCAAATTGTTATAAGAAATAGTTTTTATAATAATAAAGTTATGATTATCTTTAAAGGAAAAAATATAAATATAAATAATGTTATGAATTTAAAAAATTTTGTTGATTCAATATATGTTGATGAAAATAATAATTATAAATTAGTATATGGATTAGAATATTTAGAGGAAAAAATAGGAGATTATATTTTTAAAATTTCTCCCGATTCATTCTTTCAAGTTAATACTGTAATGTGTAAAAAATTATATGATAAAATTATTGAATATGGTTCTTTTAATGGTACTCAAAATGTTTTAGATTTATATTGTGGTACGGGTACAATTGGTATATATATAAGTAAATATGTGAAAAGTGTTGTTGGATATGAAATAAATAAATATGCGATTATGAATGCCCAAGATAATTTAAAAATAAATGATGTTTACAATGCTAATTTTTATTGTGGTAGTAGTGAACTATCTTTTGAAAATATTACCAATAATATTGATACTATAATAGTTGACCCGCCAAGAGGTGGATTAAATTTGGAAACTATTCAAGGTATTATAAATGTAAAACCATGTAAAGTTATTTACGTTTCTTGTGATCCAGTTACATTAGCTCGGGACTTAAAAATACTTAGTGATTATTATGATGTAATCGAGGTTACTCCTGTTGATATGTTTCCTAATACTAAACATGTTGAGTGTGTCGCAGCATTATATCGAGGAGAATCTAAAAAATGATATTAAATTAATAAAATGAAAAAATAAATATTTTTTTATTAAGTAGGTGATAAGGATGATTAGTAAAAAGAAAATTGATGAAGCATTTGAATTTTATAATATAGAAAAATCATATAAAGAAAAATGTTATAGGTGTGCTGAAAAGATAAATCAAAGTGAATATTATGGAAAGTTATTTAATGATGTATATAATACTTTATATTGTGATGATTTTATTAAAATAAAAGAATTATGGAAGGTAAAAGATATTAATGAATTATTCGGAAATAATGTAAATCCATTTGTAACAAATTTAATGATAATACTAGGTTATGAATTACATAGAAATAATATTGATAAATATAGATTAGATATAAATCAAGTTAATATTCATAAAAATAGGTTAAAAGAATGTTTTGAGAGTGACTTAATATATAGAAATTATGATGGAGTAAGAATATCACAAATGTTATGGGCAGTATATTTTATTAGAGTTAGAATTATAGAAATAGGAAGATTACAATTTGAATATGAGAGTACAGAAAAAAATATTTCTATAATAAAAATTCATATACCAAAAGGCAAAAAATTAGATTTAATCGAAGTAAAGGATTCAATAAAAGAATCCCAAAATAAAATAAAACAAATATATGGTTTAGATAAAATTAAATATATCTGTAATTCATGGTTATTAAGTAATCAAATTTATAATATAGTTGAAAAAAATTCGAATATTTTCCTTTTTCACAATTTATTTGATATTAGGGATGGAGAAGATTGTATTAATGATATTATGAATTTTGTATATGGAGTAAACCAGTGTAGTGATTATAAAGAATTATATGAAAATACAACATTGCAAAAGAAAATAAAAGAAAGTTTAATAAATAATCAGAAGTTTTATTTAGGCTTAGGTGTTTTAAGAAAAGAGATTTATTAAAACCAAAGAATATTATAAATATAGATGTTAGATTAAAAATTGATATAGTTGTAAAAAGAACACATTATGTAATGGAAAAAAAGTAATTTCTTTTATATTGTTAAAAATGTTTAGTATAATATATGTATATTTGATAAGGCAATTTATGAGTAAAAATTTAATTAAAAATGAAAATAATATTATTTTTTATGAAGATGAAAATGGTAAAATGCATAAAGAATTAAAAAACAAGGTAAGAGTAAGAGTAGAAGTAGAAAATTGATATATACATAATAAACATTCATCCATTAAGAGTGCTTATTATGTAGTAGTCAGTTATACTTAAACATATAAAAAGCAACTATTCATAATTAACGAACATGGCACGTGGAGTGTGTATGTTTGTTAAAATGTAAACAAATTCTTGAAATATAAAAAAATCAATTATAAATTAGGTGTAAAAAAAAGTAATTTTTAAAATCTGATAAAAGTATTTAATAATTTTATATTAAAGTATTGTTGATTTAAATAAAAATTAATTTTTAATAAATATAATTTTTTATTATATATAATAGAGCAAAGCACTTATTTAATTTGATGATACAGAATAAAATAAAATAGATAATATATATAAATATTTAGTAAAGTTTATAAAATAATAATTTAAAATGAGGAGAATATATGAAATATATTGTAGAAAATGCTACCAATGATGATATAGATTTTTTGATTGAATCTAAATTATATAGTATATTTAATTATGCTAATAATTTATCTAATGATGAAATAGAGAAAATTAATAACTATGTTTTTTGTCATGTTCATGATGCAGTAAATAATTATAAAATAGTTAAATGTAATGATAAAAAAATCGGTTGTTATTTAGTTGCTTTAAAAGATGATGGTGTTATATTAGATGAAATATATTTGTTGGATGACTATAGAAATAAAGGAATCGGATCAAGCATAATAAAAAATATATTAGAAAATAACCGTATAGTATATTTATGGGTTTATAAAGAAAATAAAAAAGCTTTTTCTTTGTATAAAAAATTTGGTTTTGAAATATGTGAAGAAACTAATACAAGATATTATATGAAATATAGTATTTTAGTGTAAAGAGGTTTTTAGTGAAAAGAAATAATTGTTTAAATTTATTAAAATTTGTGGCATGTTTTGGAGTAGTATTTATACATGTACCTTTCCCAGGAATTTTTGGAGAAATTATTAAGTATTTATCTGGTTTTTCTGTTCCATTATTTTTTATGATTTCTGGTTATTATTCATATGGTTGTGATTATAAAAAGATAAAAAGTAAATTGATTAAAATATTAAAAATTTTATTATTTACTTATATTTTATATCTTTTTTATAACATTATTATGTCTATTAAAAATTCTGATTTTCCAGGTTGGCTTATAAGATATTATAATTTTCATAATATAATTTTATCTATTGTATTTTGTACAATATGGTGGGCAATTCCTTTATGGTATCTTATTGCAATGTCAGAAGTTTATTTAGTTTGGATGATAGTTGTTAAAAAAGGCTTGCAAAGTAAATTCACTTCTTTTACTTTTGTTTTACTATTGTTAGAATTAATACTTACTATTTATGTGGATTCCGTGGGAATTAATTGGTATTATAAGACTAATTTTATATGTCGAGCTATGTCTTGGTTTATGCTTGGATATTTAATAAAAGAAAAATATGAAAACAAACTTGATAAAATTAGTAATATAAAATTACTGTGTGTTGTATTTTTAGGAAGTTTTATTATTCTATCATTTATATTTTTTAAACCAACCATCAATTATAGTTGTCTAGGTTTATTATTTATATCACCTGCATTGTTTTTAATTGGTATTAAAAATCCAGATATAAAAATAAATAAATTTATTGAATTTATTGGGGATAAATTATCAATGTATATTTATATTTTTCATTTAATTATTTCTTGGTTAATTATATCTAGGATTAAGTTATTTGGAATAAACATTGATGGTATTTATTCATATATTCATCCTATTTTTACTTTAATTGCCACAATTTTAATTTCATCAATTTTTTATTTTATTTTAAAAAAAAGAAAATGAATTTTTAATTTGTATTTTATTGTGATAATATTATTTTTTCTATTATAAATTATATGTTATAATTTATATAGTTATTAAAAAGGCAGTGATTTAATGAATAATAAAACATTATATATTATCGTTCCCTGTTATAATGAAGAAGAGGTTTTAATTGATACATCAAATAAGTTAAAAAATAAAATTAATTCTTTAATTTTAAGTAAAAGAATATCTAATAAAAGTAAAATAATGTTTGTAGATGATGGATCTAGTGATAAAACTTGGGAATATATAAAAGAAATTAGTTCTTGTGAAAAAATTTTTACGGGTATTTCTTTATCTAGAAATTTTGGTCATCAAAATGCTTTGGTAGCTGGACTTTTAAGTGCTAAAGAATATGCTGATGTTGTTATAACAATAGATGCAGATTTACAAGATGATATAAATGCGATTGACTTGATGCTTGATAAATATTATAGTGGTAGTGATATTGTTTATGGGGTTAGAAATAAAAGAAAAAATGATTCTTATTTTAAACGTATGAGTGCTCAATTTTTTTATAAATTTATGAATTTTTTAGGAGCTGAATGTATTTATAATCATGCTGATTATAGATTAACCTCAAAAAAAGTTTTGAATGTTTTTTCTGATTATAAAGAGGTAAATTTATTTTTACGTGGAATATTTCCCTTAATTGGTTTTAATTCATCTTGTGTTTATTATGAAAGACTTGAACGTACGGGCGGTAAATCTAAATATTCATTTAAAAAAATGTTTCATTTTGCTTGTGATGGTATAACGTCTTTTAGCATTAAACCTCTTAGGTTTATTTGTTTAATTGGATTTTTAATTTTAATTATTAGTATATTTATAATGGTATATTCTTTAATTAGAAAGTTAAGTGGAAATACGGTTGATGGTTGGACTTTTTTAGCTATTTCAATTTGGTTTATTGGTGGATTACAAATGATTAGTATTGGAATTATTGGTGAATATATTGGAAAAATTTATGGTGAATCAAAATCTAGACCAAGATTCATTGTGGCAGAGGATTTAAATAAAAAAAATGAGGTGGAAGTATAAAATGAAAATTTTAATTGTAGATGATGATATGCATAAAATAAACCATATTTTATTTGCTTTTCAGAATGATAATATTGATATAAGTAACAATTTTTTTAATGGACTAAAGAAAATTCAATCAAATAGTTATGATTTATTAATTTTAGATATGAATTTTCCGATTAGTGAAGGTGGGAAACTTCATGAATTAGGTTTTAAATTTTTAGATGAATTAAAAAGAGAAAAAATTAGTATGCCGACTATTATTTATTCTAGTGAATTATATGATGTTGCTAATTATAAGAATGTAATAGATTATATTAAATATAACATTTTATCTGATGAAAGAGAACATATAAATAATATTAAATCTAAAGTCTTATCATTAAATAAATGCAAGAATTAATATTGTTTTATTTAATTTGTTAATTTACATATTAATATATACATGTTATAATTGTTATAATAAGTGAGGGATTGTTATGAATGAAGAAAAGAATAATAATGAATTGAACTATAATTTTGATTTTGAGAGTCAAGTTAATAATAACAACACTAAAGAATCAAAAGAAACTGTTGAGGTATTAGATGATGAAACTTTGGAAGATAAACCAGTTTTAAATAATTTAGATACTGCTAATATTGTAGACAGCGAAAATAAAGTAAATACTGTTGATGACAATATAGAAATATTAGAAGAAAATGCTGATGAGCAAAAAGAAGAAGTAAAAGATAATAATGTAAAAAAAATAAAAATTCTTAATAAAGAGTTCAATTATGAAGATGTTATTTTAGTTGCTATGGGTATTATAATATTAGTTTCAATATTTTTATTACCAACTATAATGCGTATATTTAAATAGAAAAGGTTTAATTGATATGAACCCCGTTTCTTGGACAAAGAAGCGAGGTTTTTATATCCATAAAAAAACCAATCTATAGATTGGCTATGTATAAAAAACTTGATTTACAAGTTTAAGCACTTTGGTACCAGCCAAGGGACTTGAACCCTCATGATATTGCTATCGGTGGATTTTGAGTCCACTGCGTCTACCATTCCGCCAGGCTGGCAAGTACAAATAGATTATATCAAACCTATTTTAAATAATCAATAATTTTATTGATTTTCTTTATATCTTGTCTCAAATAAATTTTCTTCTTTTTCGTTTTGTTCTATATTCATATTAATTGGTGGTAATTCTGTTAAACTTGATAATCCAAAGTAATCAAGAAAATGTGGAGTTGTTGAATATAATATTGGTCTACCTGGTAATTCTGATTTACCGCAATCTTGTATTAAATTTTTTATTAATAATTTTCTTATTACGTGGGTACTACTAACTCCTCTTATTTCTTCTATTTGATTTCTAGTAATTGGTTGATTATATGCGATTATTGCTAGTGTTTCTAATGCTGATTCACTTAATTCACCATTTGCTTCATTTTTTGCCATTTTTTCAAAATAATTCTTGTGTTCTTTTTTTGTAGTAAGCTTAAATGCTCCACCAAGTAATTCTAGCTTAATTCCTCTATTTGGTTTTTTATATGTTTCGTTAAGAGCTCTTATTACTTCTTTTCCTGTATTATCATCAACGTTTAAAATATCTTTAATTTGTTCAAATGTTAAACCATCACTACCTGCTAAAAAAAGTAGTCCTTCTAATACGGCTTCTAAATTCATTTTAATTCACCTCAATATTACGTAAAATTATTTGATCTAAATTATTTTCTTGTTCTATTATTATTTCTTTCTTTTTAGCTAAATCAAGTATAGATAAAAATGTTACAATTATGTATTCTTTAGTTATTATATCAAATAATTCTATAAAGTTTATATATTTTTTCTTTTTCAAAATATTTTTTATTTCAACATTTCTTTTTTCTATGGAATATTCTTTTTTTGTTATTGTTGTGTTTAATGGTTTTTTTAGTTCTTTATTATTTAAAAAATTATTAAATGCTTCTGTTAATTTAGATATATCACTTGTTTCATTATTTATTATATCATCATTTATGACTTGTAAATTTTCTGGCTCTTTAGTATATATGTTATTTCTTTCTAATTTTAATTCTTTTAATTGAGGAATGACATTTTTATAGTTATTATATTCTATAAGTTTGTTTATTAAATTTTCAGTGGGATTAATTTCATCTTCTTCAATATTTGTGTTTTTAGGGAGTAGTGAATATGATTTTATTTCCATTAATTCAGCTGCTACACTTAAGTATTCACTTGCTATATTTAAATTTAGTTTTTCACTTTCGTTTATTATATTTAAATATTGTGTTGCTAATTCTGTAATATTAACATCATAAATATTTATGTTTGATTTTTTTATTAAGTGCAATAATAAATCTAGTGGTCCTTCAAAATCATTAATAGTAAATTTATATTCCATAAAACTCACTCCAAGTAGAATTATTATATCAATTTTTTTATATTTTGTAAATTTAAATTTTTAGTGTTAGGTTTGCTAAAATTGACTTTTATGTTTTAAATTTATATAATATATTCATAATAGTTAGGTGGATTTATGAAACAGTTTTTTAAAAAAGATGAAGAATTTATTTGTGATAATTGTGGTAAAAGTGTAGGAAAATTATTATATACTACTAGGGATCATTGTCCATATTGTTTATATTCAAAACATGTTGATATAAACCCAGGTGATAGAGCTAATAAATGTTTAGGACTTTTAGTACCTATTGATATTGAAAAATTTAAAAGTAGTTATAAAATAATTTATAAATGTAATAGATGTGGTATAATTCATAAAAATATTATGGCCAGTGATGATGATTTTGAAAAAATAATTGTATTAAGTAAGAAAAGATAAATTTTCCTTTTTTTTTTTATATTTTTAGTATATACTAAATATAGAATAAAAAGTAGGTGTTTGGATGATTTTAAAAAAACCTTATAAATTTTTAATTAAAAATTTTAAGTTAATACATTTAATATTAACTATTTTAATGGTATATGTTATTTACAAATTTAATTTTATTTTTTCATTTTTTAATATGTCCGTTAGTGATTATGGTGGTGTTATTACAACTGATGCAACAGGTACTTTATATAATCTCTATATATATTTAGCAATTATGTTGATTATAATTGTTTCTTTAGTATTGATTGGTGTATTGTATTTTAAGAAAAAACCGATTAAATTATATATTTTAAATATTATATTTTATATTTTTGTTGCAATACTAATTGCTTATTCTTATAGTGTTGTTAGCACTATGCAACTAAAAATAGTTGATGTGAAAATTATAAGAAATGTTAGAGATTTTTTGATTTTAGGATATTTATTACAGGTAATTTCTATTATTTTATTTGGCATTAGATCTTTAGGCTTTGATATAAAAAAGTTTGATTTTAAAAAAGATTTAGAAGAATTTGATATTACTGCCGAAGATAATGAGGAATTTGAGTTTCAATTTGAAATTGATACTAATAAGGTTCATAGAAAATATAATAAAGGCAAAAGATATTTAGGATATTTTTATAAAGAAAATAGATATTTATTTTTTATAATAAGCAGTATATGTGTTGTAATTTTAAGTTTTACTATATATTTAGGATTTAATGTTTATACAAAGGAATTTAAACAAAATGAATATTTTAAAACAACAGAATTTATGATAGGAATTAATAACAGTTACAAAACGATTAATGATTATAGGGGAAATGTTGTTTCTGAAAATTCTACTTTTATTATTTTGGAAATTAGTATTAAAACTAATTATTCAAAGGACCTTGACTTAAATTTAGCACGACCAGAACTTATTGTTGGAAACAATAAATATTATCACAATACTACCTATAATGACAAATTTATTGATTTAGGCAACACTTATCTTGATCAAACTATATCTAACAAATTTGCTAAATATTTGCTGGTTTATGAAATACCAAATAATTTAATGAGTGATGATATAACTTTTAGATATGTTGATAAAAATGCAAATATTACTAAACTTGAATCAAAGACAATTAATGTAAAGATAAATGTTAGAAATTTAGATGAAAATAAAAAAATTACCGAATATAAATTAGGTGATACTATAGATTTTTCTGGTAGTATTTTGGGTAAAACAGATTTTAATTTAAGTAGCTGCTTTATTAGTAATAAGTTTGATATTTATTATGACTTTTGTATTGAGGATAAATGTTATAATTCAATAGAAAGGTTAAAACCATCTATTTTAAATAATTATGACAAAGTTTTATTGAGAACAATTGGTAAAATTAATTGGGATGAAAATATCGCGGCTAATAAAAAAGATAATTTGTTTAGATTTTTATCTATGTTTGGAACTTTTAGATATGAAATTGATGGTGTTGAAAAGGAAGATTTTACCACATTAAAAAATGTTGTTTCAAATAGAAAACAGGAAACAGATACTTATTATTTGGAAGCTATTAATGAAATAATTAATGCTTCAAAAATTGATTTGATTATTAAAGTTAGAGATTATACTTACATTTATAATATAAAATAATGTAAATAGATACCTTAATTTATTGATTTTTAAAAAAAAGTATATTATAATTAGAATGCGAGGTAGTATATAGTGATAAAAAAAATATTGAAAATTTCATTTTTGTACTTTTTTTTGAGTTTATTACCTATTAGTGCTAAAGCCTTTTGTAGAGAAAGCAGTATGTCTTCACTCAAAGAACTTGCTAGCAATATAAATGTAAGCTATTCATATAAAATTCAGAATGATTATGCTTTATTTGATGTTACTTTGGACAATGTATTTGGTGAAGTTTATGTACTAGATGAAAATCAAAATAGATATGATTATAATAAATATAATAAAGGCGTTTTAGTTTTTACAAACCTTTCACAGGGAAAAAATTATGCTTTTCAAATTTATGCTAATGGTGGTGAATGTGGTGATGCATATTTGACCACTGTTTATGCTACTACACCTACATATAATAGATATTATAATTCAAATATATGTAGTAATGCTAAAGAATATGAATTATGTGGAAGATGGGTTAGTCATAATTTGAATTATCATGATTTTGTTAATAAAGTTAAAGAATATGTAGAAAAAAAAGATAATGATAAAACAATCGAAGATAATAAAAGTATACCTACAATATCTTATGTACTAAATTTTATTGAAATGTATTATGTGTATATAATTATTACCATTGTTATTGTTATTTTACTAATTAAATATATAAAATATAAACGCGATACATTTGGATTTTAGAAAAAGGTGAATTTATGAAAAAAATATTGATTGTCGTTAATTTAATGATAATTGCATTTGCCATGAGTGGGTGTGGATGCAGCAAGAAAAATAAAATATTACAGTGTACTAGTGAACTAGATGAATATAATGAAAAAAAATATGTTGAAGCAAAATTTGAAGATGATTATTTAGTAAGTCAATCTATTGAAACTACAACAGTTTTTGATAGTGAAATAAATGCGACAAGATTTTATGAAATGTACAAAGATTCTGACATGTATGAAACATCAATAAATGGATTAGAAGTTACTTTGAAACAAAATGCTGACAATTCCTCGACTGATGATATATTTAAATATGATAATTTCTATAATTCAATGATTGAAAATAATTTTAAATGTAAAAAAAAGTAACAAGGTGGTGATATAATGAAGAAAAAAAGATTTTTATTATTAATGATTATGTTTATTACCAACTTTTTAATAGTTACAAATGTAAGTGCCGCGGTTGGAGAGTGGATTGGTGATTATTGTGATTCATGTGGTACTTATGGAACTGCGGGAAAATGTGATCAGGTTAAGTATACTAATGTTGGCTTATTTCGAGTAACATTTTATTTGAATGGTGAAAAAATCGGCTCTAGTGTTAATGTTAGCAGCAACGAAACGTATAAAGATTTAGCAAAAAATGCAAAGTGGCATTGGGGTGATGGAAAAACTGATATTGTATCATATGCATCAGGTCAAACTTTAGGTACTCCTGTTTCTGGCGGACTTGATACAATTGTTATTAATGGTATAAATGTAAGTAATGTTCAAAACAAATTAAGCCCATCAAAAAATTCAAAAAATGTTCAGAAAATTTTAACTGAAGCTGGTATTACAAAATTTAAATTTAAAAATGGAAAAATATATTATACACCAGATGATGGAGTGTGCGAGGAAGATTATCAAATTCAAATGGTTGTTGAATCTATGCAAGTCATTAATTGGCTATGTACTACAGATGGACTTGATAATCATAGGTGGATTGGGACACCTTATGAATTAAATAATGGTTTGTTGCAACAAGGTTATGATAGTCATGTTGGCGGAAACGGTTATATGAGTGGCTCAATTGTTGATAAAACATTATTAAGCTCTCTTAGAATAGATAAAGATGTTAAAATTGGTAATGTTGCTTTTACTTCAGTTGATGATTGCTTGAAAATACATATTAGAGGGTACAAACCAACGGAAGGGTATGGATTTAATGTTTATGATTTAACAGGAGAGATAAAAATTGATTGTGAACCAGAATGTTGTGTTCCATGTAATACATCAAATCCAAATTTAATCACTGCAATAAATTCTGGTAAATTTGCATGTGATCCAAATAACTGTGATGGTGAAGACGAAATAGCAACTGACATTGATTCAGAAGGAAAGCTTGTTTGTGAACCTTATATTCCTGATGATTGTTGTAATCCAACAATAGAAGATTGCTGTGAGATTGGAACTAAATTATGTGGTGGTGGTATTGTTACTAAATCATATTATGACAAATATTGTACTAGCACATGTGAATATCAAATTGATCCCCCTACAGCGACTACTGGAGTGTGTACAACTGAAAAGTTACATTCTGAGTCTAAATTTACAGATGGTCATTTTAGTGAAAATTACTGGGTTTACCTAAATTTATTTTATCAAAACAAAGGTGCAATTTATCAAGAAGAAATGTCATCAACGTATTGTGAAACATATTGTCAAGAAAAAACTATAATAGAATTACCTGAAAATTATCCATATGTAAATGCAGGAAGGTATTTTACTTGGACAATAGCCGATTCAAAGGATTCTTTAATAAAAGAAACTGTTTATAAAAACTGTGCTACTAATATTGAACTTGATAAATGGCGTAAAGATTATAAAAATGCATTAGATGATATAAATGGAAACTTTTATTATGTAAAGAACGATACATCTCCTAGCGGAATAGAAAATAGGGCTTATGAATTGATTGATGCATACAATAAATGTATGGGTGATGCAAGTTCTCCATCTGATGAGCAAAAACAAGCATACAGAGATGGACTAAATATAGATGATATAAGAGATGGTGTAATTCAAGATATTAATGATTGGAATAGTAACTTGCAAAATGCAAAAGATGATTATGGTGATGGGTCATATGGTAGTCATTGGGATAATGATTTTGGATGTGATGCACATCATCCAGGATGTTTTAATGATATGTCACCAAAACCAACTGATGATGCCTCTATTGATGCTGCTACTGAAGAAAAAATTAATGAAATGTTTAAACAATCCCGCGAAAGCGTTTGCATTACTATGTTTTCAGATGGTACGAGAAGGCTAACTATTTTGGCAAATGCTAGGGGTGATTCAATAAGTATTGATGCTAAAAGCCGTAATGTAACTTATATTGAAAAAAGCTTGGAACCTACTTTACATAATTTGATTTCTCAATTAAAAAATTGCCAGTATGAAGATAATCCGGAAGACGGGCCAGAACTTTCACTTTCTGAATATTTTGAGAAATATTTAAGCAATTTAAATTCCACAGATTTGAAACTAAATTTAAATTATCAAACTTATTTATCAGAAAGAGAATACTCAAATGATGATATGATTAAAAACTCAAACATTATTGAACCATCAAAAAATGGTGGCTGTAATCAAAAAGATAAAAATAAATGCAATCCGAAAGATATTTTTGAAAGCAATGTTTGTGAGAATAAAATTATAAAAGCTAATTCTAATGATGGTGAAGGTATTAATGAATATGGAATTGGTTTTATTCCATCAGTGCTTGGTGAAGATTCAGTTTACTCAAAAAAACAAGATATATCAGGGAATTGGAAATCTTATGTATTCCTTAAAACTACTTCGGAAAATGATTTTAAATTAAAAAATAATATTAATGCTTGTATTTGCAAAGACGGTACGATTATTGATGCGGCTGAAGATGGAAGTTGTGAATGTCCTGATATGAATTCTGTAACAGAAATAATTGCTGATATTTCTGATCAATATTCTTGTTATTTTGAATGGAAAACAACGTATTATTATACAACTGTAGAAGATGGAAATTTAAGTGTTGAATATATGACTCCTACAGGATTATATCCGTTACAGCTTGATTACTCTAATATTGGTACAAATAACGGACATTTTAGCAATTTTATGAGAAATGGAATTCTTGGAAGTGTTCCACATTGTCAAGGTGGTGTATGCCATTATTCTGATGAAGATGGGAAATGTTATTTTATAGTTAATAATGAAGTTATTACTGATGGTGGAAAAATTTATGACAATATTTGCCCAAATGGTAATTGCGGTGATGATGATAAATGTACTGAAGGGGATTGCTCTAATTATTGTGAAGTAGGCCATTGTTCTAATGATTCTAGTATTGGTGGAATGGAAATTATTTATAGGCAAGTTGATTTAAATAATCCATTTCCAGATAGAGAAGCTGGCAAAAATTGGCAAGGACATGAGAGTATAATAACACTTAATCGTGAAGTGGAAGGCTCAAATTTGTATAGTAGTAAACTTGAACCAGTTTATTCAATTACAATGACACCTGCAACTATAAAAGAAATTAGAAAGGTTAATGAAGCATTAAATTATGATTATTCATCAATTGGTACTATGATTTTTGATAAAGAAAAAATAACTGGTGGAGTAAGTTATATATTACGTGGAAGTTTAAAAAATATTGCTGAAAGTACTGGTGGAACATTTACTATTAATTTAAATGATGCTAATACCGATGGAAGATTTGATGAAATTATGAATAATCCAAGTATAGACAGTTCTGGTAATTTAACAACTTGTCGTGAAATAGCAAGTGAGGTGATAGGATGAAGGAATCACTTTGGAGTATATTTATTGTTGGGGTTGGAGTTACAATGATATTCTTTATATATTTTTTTCAATCTTTAACTAATACAGATGAACAAAATTATGCAATGTTAAAAGAAACTGTTGAAGCTTCAATGTATGATTCCTTTGATCTTGCATCATATCATGCAAGTGGGGTATATAGAATTGATGCTGAAAAGTTTGTCGAAAGTTTTTACAGGAGATTTGCTGAAAATGCAAATTTGGCTAGAACTTATGAAATAAAAATAATGGACATCAATGAGACTCCACCTAAAGTAAGTGTAAAGGTTTCTTCCAGTCAAAGCAGTAGCTTTACTGGTGAAATAATAAATTTTGATATTTCTAATACTATTGATGCAATATTAGAAACGCCATATTAAAAAGAAGGAGAGAAAATATGAATAATGTAATTATTTCAGTAAAAAAATTTTTTACAAATAAGAATACTGTAACAATTCTTGGTGTAATTGTAATTATTTTAATTATTTATTTTGGTTACAATTCACAAATTAAAAAAGCAACTAACCCTATACAGGTTCCAGTTGCAAGTAAAACAATACAACCTAGAACATTAATTACTGATGATATGATAAAATTAACAAGTATACCATCTGTATCAGTATCTACTAATGTAATACGTAGTAAGGCAAGTGTTGTTGGAAAATATACTGCTGTTAATACTGTAATACCAAGTGGTAGTATGTTTTATCAAGAAGCAGTTGTCAGTAAAAGACCTGATGCTGTTTTTGAAAATGTCAATGATGGAGAAGTTTTATATAATTTTCCAGTTACTATGGCTTCAACTTATGGTAATTTGATTTTGCCTGGTAGTTATATTGATATTTATATGAAGGCTGTTAATGGAACAAATGGATTAATGGTTGGCAAATTATTAGAAAATGTTAAAGTCTTAGCTGTTAAGGATAGTAGTGGTAATGATGTTTTTGAAGATACTTCAACAAATAGAACTCCTGCTTATATCTATTTTGGTGTAACAGAAGATATTAATATTTTATTACGTAAGGCTCAATATATGACAAGTAATTCTGTTGTGTTATTCCCTGTTCCACATGGTACAATTGTATCTGATGAGGATTTAGTAACTGAAGTTAGTACTCAGTATTTAAGAGATTTTATTAATGCTAATACAATTGTTATTGATTCTACAAAAACTGATAATGTATCTAATACTACTACAAATGGTGAACAATAATGAATGATAATATGTTTCAATCAATCGACTTTGGACCTTTAAAGGAGTATCTTGATACTGATGATATCACCGATATTTCTTATAGTAATGGTGGACAAGTATGGTTGAAAACATTGTCAAGAGGAAATTATAGGGTAGAAAATCCTGCTATAAATAATCAGTTTATGGAAAAACTAGCATTTCAGTGTTCAAATGTTATGGGTAAAACATTTAATATGGCTCATCCGTTTTTGGATGCTGAAAGTGCTGAGTTACGTCTTAATTTTGTTCATGAATCTATTGCTAGAAATGGTATAGCTGTCGTAGTTCGTAAAACTCCAGCTAAAATTAGGCTTGAAAAAGAAAAAATATTAAGAGAAAATTATATTACTCTTGATATACATAATTTTTTAGAATACTGTGTTTTAGGTCATTGCAACATAATTGTTTGTGGTGAAACTGGTTCTGGTAAAACTGAATTTGTTAAATATCTTGCTTCAAAAATTCGTGAAAATGAAAAGATAATAACAATTGAGGATACATTGGAACTTCACCTTGATAGAATATTTCCACATCGTGATATTGTTGCGATGAAAACGAATAATATTGCTTCATATACTGATGTATTGGTAACATGTATGCGCCAAAATCCTAAATGGATTTTATTATCAGAGGTACGTAGTGCTGAAGCTGTTTTGGCGGTTCGTAACTCAATATCTTCAGGACACTATATTTTATCTACTATTCATGCTGATAAAGCTGCTTCAATACCAAGCCGTATGTATAGTTTGCTTGAGACTAATCAAGATATTGATCAATTTTTAAAGTCTATTCATAGATATGTTCAAATTGGTGTATATATACGTGGTTATCAAGATAAGAAAACAGGGCATTTTATTCGTGAAATAGCTGAAGTAACTGAATTTTATGTATCAAAAGATAATAAAGCTGAGTCAAATACAATTTATAGAAAAACTCCTGAGGGAAGTGTACATCGTAATAATCCAAGTCCATATTTAATTGATTATTTAGAGGCACAGGGAGTAATTTTACCTAAAGATATTATTGATGTTGATAAAAATCAAAATGTAGTAGTTAATAATGATAATTTAAAAAACATTACAAATGAAAATAATACAGAAAATATAGAAGTTTTATTTGAATAGGAGGAGTTTGCATGAATTTTCTAATGTTAATAATTATATCAGCTATTATAATATTTATTACTGTATACCGTAGAAATATTGGAACTGATGTTTATAAATTTTTTACAAATAAAGCTGGTTTAATTTATGATAAATTTGCCCCATATTCTTTTAAAATTATAAGAGAAAAGGTAAAAGATTTAGGTCAGGAATATACTCCAAGACAATATGCAATTCAAATAGTTACTTTTGCAGTTTTTGGCTTTATGGTTTCATATATGTATTTTTACAGTATAATTATTTCTATTATGTATGCGTTAATAGCAATTGCTGTAATACCATATTTAACATACTTGCGTTGTAAAAGAGTATATAGTGAATTTATTTTTGAACAAATTCAGGTTTATACTACAAATACTATTATGGAGTTTGCTACTACTCAATCCTTTGTTAAAGCTTTGGAAGGAGTAGTACAGTCAGGTGTACTTGAAGATCCTGTTAAGTCTGATGTTGAGTTGATGATCAGTATGGCCTATGAAAATGGTACAATTGAACAATCCTTAGTATATATGAATGAAAAATATGATTATTATGTTGTAAAAAATATGCATCAGTTGTTTTTACAAATAACTAATGAAGGTAGTAAAGATTCTAGTGAAGCATTAGAGAATATGTCTCTTGATATAGATATGCTTGTAGAGGGAGTATATCGTGATAGGATGGATCGTGCTAATTTCCATAAAAAATTTTTACAATTTGGTATAATTTTATATTTATTAGTTATGTTAGTTCAGTTTATGCTTGGAGTTGATTCCTATATTTCATTATTAAGTAATTGGATGGTACAAGCAATACTTCATTTGATAATAGTTATTAATTCTTTATTTTTACTAAATGGAGAAAAATATTATAATGAGAATGTGGGTGGTGAATAATGAATTTTATAATAATTGCGGTAATTATTTTGTTTATATTAGAATATAACAAACAAATTGATACAAAAAAATTTATTAATGACATTGACCCTTATTTTCGATTTTTAATGGAAGATGATTATAAATTTTTGTTAACCGTTAAATATGGTAATGATGTTGATTTGGACAAAATGTTTTCAAAAAGAATCAGAGATGGATTGGTAGTAATTGTTTTTATAATATTTTTGTTTTTATATAAATTAAATTTTTTATATGTTATTTTTTCCATAGTTGTTGGTTTTTTAGCATTCAAATTACCATACAATCAGTTAAAAAATTTTTATAAAAAAAATTTGTATAAAATTAATTTGATGTTACCTTATTATTTAAAAGGATTAGAAATTTTAATTCAACATTATACTGTTCCTGTTGCTTTGAGTCGTTCAGTGGAAACAGCTCCAGAAATTTTTCAACCTGGTTTACAAAGACTTGTAGCAAGAATTGAAGAAGGTGATTCATCTGTTGATCCATATATGGATTTTGCAAAAGAATATCCTGTTAGAGATTCGATGAGAATGATGAGACTATTATATCGTTTAGGACTTGGTAGTCAGGAAAATAAGCAAGAACAGTTAATAATGTTTTCTAAAACAGTTTCTACGTTACAAAATAAGTCTCGTGAACAAAAATATAAGGATCGTTTGGATCATATGGAAAATAAAACAATGCAGATGTTATTTGCAACAGGTGGTGGAATACTACTTTTGATGTTATTTGCAATGATGATGATGATGAAATTTTAGAGGAATTTGTTTATTTTATTTAGTTTATGATATAATATATACGTAATTAATTTTAAGTAAAGGTGGTGAGATAATGAAAGAAGCTGCAAGTGAGGCAAATTTAACTGTTATTGCTATTGTATTAATAGGTGTTGTAGCTGCAGTAGTAACTCCACTTATTAGCGGGTTATTAAATGGCCAAGCAAAAAGATCATGTTGTAATTCTTTAGGTGGAGTTTATAGTGGTGGAAAATGTGAAGGTGTTGAAGAAGCCGAACTAAATACATGTATGGAAGGTCAAAAGAACGAATAATATTTATTTGAAGGGAGTAACTTATGAGGGAAGGTATTGGAAGTGTAGCATTATATAATATAATTATAGTATTTATTTTTGTAACTTTTTCTGTTTTAGCTGGAACCATGAGTTACTCTAAAGCCTTTAAAACAAATAATAGAATTATAAATGCTATTGAAAAATATGAAGGATATAATGTTAATTCAAGCAACGAAATTGATGAAATCTTAGGTAATATTGGGTATAGATTAAGTGCATCAAAAAAATGTTCTAAAAAAAGAGGTTATGAAGCATTGAGTACTTTAAATAGTTCATATGATTTTTGTGTTTATGAAATACCAGAAGAAACACGTGAATGGAATGGTAGATATAGTACATATGGTGTTATTACCTATATCTATTTAGATATGCCAGTAGTTGGTGATTTTTTCAAAATACCTGTATATGGTCAAAGTAAACCAGTGTTTAGTTTTAATGCTAAAAATGCTCCATCGAGAGATGATTTGACTGTTACATATGATGTTGAGGTTGAGCCTGAATATTTGGCAAATCGTACTGATTGTTATATTATCTTTTCAAGAAGTAATCTACCTAAAACCTTTGATGATGTTTTTAATGTTATAAAAAGATTTTCTGATGGGGAAAGTGTTTCGGCTTTATTTAGCATTGAGGGCTTTAATATAAATGTATCTAATGGAAGATTAAATATAAGAGCCGATGGAGAATTAATTGAGTCTTTTTCGTACTGTATGATTGATTAATTTTATATTTTTAGTGATTGAGGTGATTAGATGAAAGAGTCATTGGGTAATGCATTTGTTTTTGGATTTTTTACAATTTTTGCTTTTTTAACTTTGTTTATTTTAATTACTGCAATCAATTATTCTAGGGCAGTAAAGATAAAAGATAGATTATTAACTTATGTTCAGTCATATGCTGAAAATCATGCTAATGTTGATAGTGATGGTGCTGTAGAAATTATAAATTTTGATGATCCTGAATTTAGGGATATGATTGATCATGAACTATCTGTTTTAGGATATAGAAGAAATGTTAATGTAACTAATACGACAGAATGTCCAAATCGTGAAGGGGCAATTATTGCAAATACTAGTAGTACTTATAAATACTGTATTTATGCAAGGGAAACAAGCAGAGGATACTATTATGGGGTGATGACTTATATGTATTTTGATATACCTATAATTGGTACTACTTTAGAATTTCCAATATATGGTGAATCTAAAATAATTTATAATTTAGGTGATAAATAGGAAGGTGTTAAAATGAATGTAATTATTACTAATAAATATGCATCAATGTTGCAAGGACTTGATATAGATATTATCAAATCTTTAAATGGGGAATTTGATGCGGAAGAAATAATATCTACTTTTCAAAATTTTTATTTTCAAAGAATGATATTGGATATTACTGCAATAAAAAATTATAGAGATATTAGGAATTTACAAAAACTTTCTATTGCCTTAGATATGGAAAAAGTAATTTTATTACTTGATGATTCTATTGAAAGTTCTTCAACAGAATATTTATCTAAGTTAATTTCGATGGGAATTTATAATTTTACTAAAAATGCTGAAGGAATTATGTATTTATATAATAATCCTAATTCATATAGAGATGTTGCTCATATTCATCAACTTGAAATCGAAAAGGATGAAAAAGTTTCTGATGATTCTGGGGATACTTATGTGCGTGGTCGTGGAACTACTATAATTGGTATAAAAAATATGACTAAGCATGCTGGAGCAACAAGTTTGATATATATGATGAAAAAGCAATTGTCTAAAAATTATTCTGTAATTGCAATTGAAGTTGATAAACGTGATTTCATGTATTATGGTGATAAGGAAATGGTTAATACTACAAGTGTTGAGGTTGGTAATACTATTGCTAAATATAGTGATAGAGATATAGCACTTGTTGATATAAATGACAGTAAACAAGCTGAAAGTATTTGTAATACAGTAATTTGTTTATTAGAACCATCTATTATTAAACTTAATAAATTAATGATGTTAGATAGACATGCTTTTTCTAAACTAAAAGGAAAAGATGAAAAATATAAAATAGTTTTAAATAAGAGTTTATTAAGTTCTAAGGATGTATTAGAATTTGCCTATGAGGCAAAAACAAAAGTTGTTTATAATTTGCCACCACTTGATGATCGTGAAAGAAATATTCATGCATTGAATGGATTTTTAATTAAACTTGGATTTGAAGTGGAAGAAGATTTTGAAGAACAAAAAAAGAATAAAATATTAGGACTTTTTTAAAAAAATGATATAAATTGTAAATAAACCGTTTGTTTTATTGATATTTGTTGACTTTTGTAGTATTTTATTGTATTATTTTTTTAGGAGGAATTATTATGATGAATTTATTTAATGTATTGGCATCTTGTGCTGGTGGTACAATTTCTTTTGATGCTGTTTTACCATCAACAATTAGTGCGATTGTTAATATTTTAAAAATTGCTATTCCAATTATGGTTATTATATTTGGACTTATTGATTTGGGAAAAGCAGTTATGGCTCAAAAAGAAGATGATATTAAGAAAAATCAAGGATTACTTATCAAAAGAGTTATAGTTGCAGTATTTGTTTTCTTTGTTGTTGCAATTGTTCAATTTGTTATTGGAATTGTTGGTGGATCTGATAGTGAAAATATTACATCTTGTATTAATTGTTTTATCAATAATGATTGTGGCAATTAGTATAAATTATAGAAGCAATTTGCTTCTTTTTTCTTTTTATAAATTATTGTTGTATTGTTAAAAATTTATATATATGTTATAATTTATCTATGGATATGTATGAATATAAAAATGGAGGATTTTTATGGAAAAAATAAAAAAAGTTTTATTTATTTGTTGTTTTTTTAGTATTTTATTTATTCCTACAGTCTTTGCAGAAAGCTGTAAGGAATTATTAGGTACTAATGCAGCTCGAATGATCAAGGATTTTTATTATATGGTTGGATATGTTGTTGCTGCGGTAGCAGTAATATTAGGAATACTTGATTTTTTTAAAGTATTTACTGGCGGAGATAAAAGTGAATTAAAGGGCGTTGCACAAAAATTTGCAAAGAGAATTATAGCACTTGCTATATTCTTGATGTTACCAGGTTTAGTTGAATGGATTTTAGAAATTGCTGGAATAACTAACCATGGAGGAACTTGTTTATAAATTGTTTGTATAATTATTGCGGGGAAGTGATTGAATGGATACTGTCGGAGTAAGAGGTTTTTTTGCATCTGTTGATGTTTTTATTGCGTCAATGATAGAAAAAGTATATGGCTTAATTCTTTTAATTGCTGACGTAGACATTTGGTCTAAGGTTGGAAATAAAATATTTAACAAAGTTTTTTCATTGATTGCTGTTTTTATGTTATTTAAAGCAGCTATAATTGTAATACAATATGTTATTAATCCAGATGAGTTAATATCATCTAAAAAGGGTGGTGTGAAATTTTTAAAAAATATTGTTATTTCTTTATTTATGCTTACAATGGCTACAACTGTTTTTGAAAAATTATATCAATTACAGGGCATTGTTTTAAATGAAAATGTACTTGGTAGAATTTTTTTGGAAGATTCGAAAGAAAATGCAACTGAACAATCTAAAGATTTTAATAATATTGGAAAAGAAGTCGCATATTACATCTTTAGTTCTTTTCTTGATTATAGTAGAGATGGTGCTTTAGCTCCTGTTTTTCCTGATTATTGTAAAAATATTTTTGTGGAAGAGGATTATGAGTTAAATAAAGAAACATATTATGTTTCTTATATTAATCCATATAATGGCTTTGTAATTAATGTTGCAAGACCGGTTTATACATGTGCATCGTATGTTACTCATGGGCAAAATGTTGGAATGTCAAACTTAGTTTATGATTCGAGGATTGATTCAAGATTTAATAGACTTGATGATGGTACAGCTATAAATTGGTCTGGTAGCATTTTGGGTAGTTGTGGTTCTCAAACTGGTGGATATTATACTTGTAAATCATATTTGTGTCAGTCATATAATTGTGGCTCTAAAAATGGAGTTTATCTTGTTAATTTAATTAATAATGCAAGGGAAAATAAGGACGTAAAATTAATGCTTTCCGATGATATTTTGTCATCGACTGAGAGTGATTATATATTTGCACCTGGTATTATGTCTGGCTCAAATTATTCATCTTCTTTATCGGATTCTATTCAAATTTGCAAATGTTATAGTTGTTTTGCTCCATATGTAAAAGATTCTTATGATTGTAATACATCAGATGGAGATTTTATTTTCGAATATAAATTTGGTGTTTCATCATTAGTAGGTTTTATTATATTAATTATGATAATTGTTCTTGCTGTTGATGTTGCAATAAGAACTGTAAAGTTAGCATTTTTGGAAATTATTGCCCCAATTCCAATTGTTTCTTTTATGGATATTAAAGAAAGCGGTTTATTTAAAAGTTGGGTAAAATTATTTATTAATGTATATTTAGAATTATTTTTAAAGTTGGGGTCTATATATTTTGGTTTTTTCTTTATTAAATTACTTATGAATGGAAGTTTTTCTGATATTCCTGCTTTTCAAAATGTTTTCGGAAGATTTTTTATGATTTTTGGTTGTTTACTTTTTGGAAAAAAATTTCCAGATTTTGTTAGCCAGATGATTGGACTTGGTGGAGATACTGGTGTAGGCAGTTTCTTTAAAACGTCTTTAAAATTTGTTACTGGAGCAGGAGCTATGGCTGTTGCAGGTATTGGTGGTGCTACTTCAAATTTGGCTTCAGGTGTAGAAAAGATTAGCAGTGCTAATGGTACTAAAGCAAAATTGTTACAAACTGGTAAAACTGTTGCTAGTGTCTTTGGCGGTGCTGGTAGTGCTGCAGTTAGAACAATGGCTAATCAAATTTCATCTAAAGGTAGTGGAACTAAAAATAATATTATGCGTGGAATATATGGTAGCTCATATGCGAGAAAACAAAATGAAATGGGAAATCATATTGGTAATCGTGCTTTAGATAGTGCTAGGGATTTATTTCAAATAAATAATAAAGAAAAATTATCTACTGAAGATATGAAAAAAGAACTAGAAAATATTAAAAAAGAAAAACTAGAAAATGATAATATGATTAATTCTTTACTTAATAATGAAAGTAATGCAACTAGCATAAGAAATGCTTTTGAATTAGATGATAAAAATAATAGATTGTATAAAAATTATGAGGAATATTCAAATAATGTTTCAAATTCTATAAGTGAAGAGTTATATAATTCTTATGATTATTATTATAATTTAAGGGATGAACATAATAAAAGAATTAAAGAATTGACTGAAGAAATTGAACATAACGAAGCGAATGATTCTTATAAATAAGTTTCAATGATTGTTAAGTAATTTATTTATATTGATTGTATTTTGTTTCATATTTATGTTATAATTATATAATATGTTAAAGATTTGGAGATGATTTGAGTGGGTGCTTGGTTTCATGGTATTATAAACATGCTTATGTCTGGTATTATTACTTTTTTGTGCTGGGTAGTCAATAATGTTTACAATTTAATATTACTATTGGCGGATATAAATATTTTTAGTAATGATGCAATATCAGCTATGAAAGATAAAGTTTTTTCACTTATAGCATTATTTATGGTATTTAAGTTAGCTTTTTCTATAATACAATATATTGTTGATCCTGATAAATTAACAGATAGTACAAGTGGTGCACAAAAATTACTTGTTCGTATTGTTATTTCTCTTGCATTATTAACTGTTGTTGATACTGCATTTGAAAAAGCTATGGAGTTTCAAAATATTATTTTACAAGAAGGAATTTTAAATAAAATTATTTTTGGAACATCATCTGGTGATGATTCTCCTACACTGGAAGATTCAAATACTTCAATTGATGAACTTGAAAAAAAGAAACAAACTCCATCGTGGTTTATATCATATACATTAGTTTCGGCATTTGTTGATTGGAATGATGATGCATTTGATGATAAATTAAATGGTGATACATGTGAGGTTTCTCCATTTATTAAGGTTATTGGTAAATACAAGGAGGCTGATATTAGTAAGTTAACTGGTGGAAAATGTTATGAGTTATTTGTAAAAGAAATAGGTAATAGTGTAAATAAGGATTTTAAAAGTTATTTAAAGTCTTATGATATAGGAAGAGCTATTTCGAAGGTTGCAAGGGCAAAACGTAACAGTGAACTTATGATTAGTTTAAATTTTTTTACCCCATTGTTTCTTATAATTTTTATTGTTGTTTTAGTAATTATTGCAGTTAATGTGGCAGTTAGGGCAGTTAAGTTATCTGCACTTATGATTATTGCACCTTTGCCTATTATTTCTTATATTGATCCTAAAGAAAAAGATGGTTTATTTAAAAAATGGTATAAATTAGTATTTAAAACATATTTAGACCTATTTATACAGCTTGTATCATTTTATTTTGCAGTATTTTTAATAACTAATATTATAGGGCAAAATTCTTTGACAGGTTATTCTGGTACAACATATGAAATTGCTAAACATCCATTATTATATATATTTATAATTATTGGTATATTTCTGTTTGCAATGCAATTACCAAAATTAATTTCTGATTTAACTGGTGCTAAAACTGATGGCATTGCTAAGGGAATTAAATCTGGTATGGGGATTCTTGGAACTACTGCTGTTGCGGGAGTTGGCGGTGCCGTTGGTGGTATGGTAGCTGGTTGGCAACATGGAACTGGATTTGGAAAAGTTGGACATGCTTTAGCTTCTGGTGTTACTGGTGGACTTGGTGCACAGGTACGAGGTATATGGAATGGTAGAAACGGTGGAAATGTTTTTGCTAATGCTGGAAAAGCTATAACTGCATCTGGTGTTGCTAGAAATGCAAATTGGGTTCGTGATTCAAATGGTAACCGTGTTAGAAGTCGTATTCCATTTGTTTCATCTGCCGCTAATTCTTTTGGAAAAATGGCAGGTTTAAAAAATCCAACTGTTGGTGTTGGTAGGTTAAAGGCAGATAAAAAATATGCTGATGAAGCATTGAAGAGTGCTCAAACAGCTTTACAGGATCAAATGACTGCTAGAAATGATGCTTTTACGCGTCAAGTTAATGCTGAAAATGAAATGAATCGTTTACGTGGTCAATTAAATAGTAAACTTAATAACTTGGATGGAATTGAGGGAGGATTTAATAACTCTACAGGTGATTTTGAATTAAAATATAATAATCAAAATATGAGTATACGTAATTTGGATTATGGACAATTTAGAAGTGCAATGTATGAAAATAGAAATCGTATTAACAGTAAGAGAGCAAATGGAGAATTGGATGATCAAAACTATAATAGAATTATGAGTAATATTGATTCATTATCTCGTATGTCTGAAAGTGAATTTAATTCATATAGAGGTGAAATATCTGATTTATCTAGTAGACTTTCAAGTAGTAGAGAGGTTTATGATAATGCTACAACTGCTTTAAATAATGCTAATAATCAAATAAGTTCAATTCGTTCATTTATTGATTCTGCTCAAAAACAAAGTGATAGTTCCTCAAAAAGCCTTGATACTTTAAATAAGTCGCTTGGTAAATAAAAAATTATGAATAAAAAGGAGGTTTATATATGTATGGAAGATTTTTAATTCCTGCAAACTCGAAAAAATCGGCATTGATACTTGGTTTATTTAAGCCTGCCGATTTAGTTATAATATCGATAGGTGTGATTTTGTCATTTATTTTATTACTTACATTACCTATTGAACAAATGACATATACGATAATTGCTATTTTTCCTGCTTCATTTGCTGCTTTCTTAGTTTTTCCAATGGCATATTATCACAATGTAAGAACATTCATTGTTATACTTTTTAAGTATTTAACATCTAGACAAAAATTTGTATGGAAGGGTTGGTGTTATATAGATGAAGTCAACAAATTCAAAAAGTAAATATACTAATGATGTATTTGTTCCAATTAAAAGCATAACAAATGGTATGATTATTTTGGATAATAATTTAAAAGTTTCTGGTGTTAAGATTAGACCAAGAAATATATTTATTCTTGAACAAGAAGCGCAAGATATTATTATTTCAAATCTAAAAAATGTTTATAATATGATTGATTATGAATTTTGGATAATTGCAGCTGATAGACCAGTTGATATTCATGTATATTTATCTCAATTGCAACTTCTTTATAATTCTGTAACAAGTCAAGCAAAAAGAAAATTAATAACGCAAGATATTCAAAAAGCAAATATGTTTATGAATAATAATGTTGTTGATACTGAGTATTATTTGCTTTTCAAACATAAAGATATTGATGTTATACAAAAGAGAATTCGTAATTTAATTAATAATTTTGCAAATGCTGGTTTAACTACTGCGCAGACATCCAATGATGATTTAAGAATGGTATTAGATAACTTTTTAAATGGTGGTCAAACCACTACGTTTGGGACGGTGATGAGTGATGGATATTAAGAGTCAAATAGCTCCAAAAGGGCTTGAATTTAAAGCTGCAGATTTTGTTATAAGTGATAAATATGCTTGTATATTAACAGTAGTTTCTTATCCTAAATATATAGAACCTGGTTATTTATCAAATTTAACTAGTATGTCAGGTATTAAGGTTGTTATTAAACATTTACCATTACCTTTTGATATCTTAAGAAGAATGCTTAATAAAGAAATTGCTGACTTGAAACAAAGATATCATGAAGAAAATGATAAAACAATTCAAGAAAGAATTAGACAGGATTATGAATCATTGGAACAATTTATTTCTCAAATTGCTGCAAGTCAGTCAAAAATATATGATTTCCAAATGCATATTATGGTTACTGCTGATTCACAAGAAGAATTAGCAGGAAAAAAATTCCAAATAAAAAACTATTTGGAAGCAATGGAAATGAAAGCATTTCCACTTAGATTTGAACAAGAAAAAGTTTTAAAATCGATGATTCCAATATTTCCTAAACAAGATATTGAAGAAAGAATTGGTACACCAATGCCTACACCAACAATGGCGGCAATGTATCCATTTATTTTCGATAGTATAAAAGATCCAGGGTTAGCTACTTTACTCGGAGTTGATTTTTCTGGTGGTGTAATATTATTTAATCAATTTTTATATCAAATAAAAAAAGAACACAATAGAAATAATGCTAATTTAATTATTTTAGGTACATCTGGTTCTGGTAAATCAACTGCTGCTAAATTAATGCTTCGTTCTCATATTAGAAATAATTGCAAAATTATTTATATAGATCCAGAGGGCGAATTAGAGGAAATGGCTAAAATGTATGATGGTGATTTTATGGATTTAGGTAAGGGTGGAGAATATGGTATGATTAATCCACTTGAGGTTGTAATGGATGCAGATGAAGATGAAATTAAAGAGGGATTGGGATATACTGTATTAACAAGAACTTTACAAACTATAAAAGCTTTTTTAAAGTATTATGATCCTTCAATTGAAGAAGATGTTTTAACAATGTTTAGTGAAGTTGTTCAGGACACATATAGACGTTTTGGTATGAATTTTGATACTGATTTTTCTAAATTTAAATCTGAAGATTATCCAACATTTAGGGATGTATATGCGACTATAAAGGGACGTATTTTATCAATGCCTGAGCAAAGCCATGAAAAAGATATATTGGAAAAACTTGAAATTAAGATTAGACCAATTACAAAAGAATTAAAGTATTACTTTGATGGTCATACAACTATATCTCCTAATAGTGATTTTATTGTATTTAATATAAGAGAACTTATGAATGCTGATACAAATATTAGAAATGCATTATTCTTTAATATTTTGAAATATGCATGGGGATTAACTTTGGATAAAAGTGTAAATTCAGTTCTAACTGTTGATGAAGCTCACGTACTTTTAAGTGGAAATAATACATTAGGGGCTGACTTCTTAGCTCAAATTCAAAGACGTGCTAGAAAATATAATACTGGTACAATAATTATTACACAACAACCAAGTGATTTTAGTGATCCAAATGTTATTACACAGGGAAAAGCTATATTTGATAATGCTTCATATTATTTAATAATGGGATTAAAAAAACAAGCAGTAGAAGATTTAGCAAAATTAATTGATTTAAATGAAAATGAAAAGGAAAGTATTAAACGTTACAATCAAGGAGAAGCACTATTTGTTTGTGGTAGTAGACGTATGAGAATAAATGTTGTTGTTACCGAACAAGAATTAGATTCGTTTGGTAGCGGTGGAGGTTTGTAGTTTTATTTATTAGGTGGTGAGGTTAATGGATAATGAAAATAATAAAAATAATGATTTAGTAAAGCAAACATCTAAAGTTGCATTAAATGCAGCCTTATCACCTATAAAAAAGAGTATATTATTAAGTCTTTTGCCTATAATACCGTATTTAATTGGTGCATTTTTAATTATCATATTATTTTGCGGAATTTATATGTCCATTGATGAACAAGCAGATGCTGTTACAAACCTTGGTCAAAAGGTTGGAAATGCAGTTCAGCTTTATGGGTTTAAAACTGAGGCAGAAGTTGAACAACAAGAAGAAGATAGATTTTATAATACTCTTGAATTTTACAAGGGTGTTTATGATTTAGATCGTTATGACATTCTTTTGATATCTAATACATTACTTTTTGAAGGAATGTATGAAGATAAACTAGAATTTGTTGAGGATAGTCGTGATGAAATTGAAATCACTATACCTAGTAAGGATGGTAATATTTTAGTTGAATTTTTTGATATGATTAATTCTATTTATAAAAGTTTTTATAGTGGTTTTTCAAGTGCATTTATGAGCTCTAGTCAATATAAGAAGGCTAATAAAATTTTATCTGAACCTGTTATAGTAATAAAAAAATGTCACAGTTTAACTAGTAATATGGAAGATTTTAAGCAATGTTATCGTGGATATTTAGTAGCTGAATATGATGAATTTTTAGATCAACTTATTGAATCTGATAAGATAGAAACAGAAGTTAAACCAGGATATTTAATTCTTGACGATATATTTAATCTTAAGGATTTAAATATAGATTTAAATGATGAAATTGAAGATAGTTTGTTTAATTTAAATAATTTTATTTTTAAATTTAATCCCGTTGCTTGGCTTTTAAATGCTATTCGTATACATTTGGGTGTTGAATTTAAACGTTTTAATGACCAATTAAGAACCGCTATTACTATTTTAATATTTGGAAAATTAGCAGGTCCACCAATTGATAGAAGTTGGTGGAATAATAAGCATTTTTTCTATAATGGATATATTGTTAAATACTTGAGGGAATATTATAAAATTTCAAAGGATGAATATTCAGATGGTAATTTGAATGATATTTATACAGATAGGAAAAATAAGTTAGAAATTGCTAATTTGATTATTGAAACAACTGATGCATATATGGATATGGATTCTGATACTAAAAATAATAATCCTAGTAAAGGCGATTCTGGATATGCAACTGGTTCAAGTTGTAAACCGATAAGTTCAAATGATTTAGAAAGTTTTTCATCTCCTACAAATGGTGTATCATGTTCAGTTAATTCATGTTTTGGAGTTTATGCTGGAAAATGGGCATGTACTGCACATAAGGGTGTTGATGTTAATGCTTCTAGCGGAATATATGGTGTTTGCGATGGTGTTGTTACATTTGCTGGTATGTATAATAATGGTTCAGCTAGTGCCATAGAAACGGATTGTAATATAAATGGTAAAGTGTACCATGTTAGATATCTTCATATGCCACTGGATGATGTTTATAGATTTAAAGTTGGAGATGTAATAAGTAGTGGACAACGACTTGGTAATCAAGGAGCAGTTGGTAATGGTGTAACAGGTGCTCATTTGCATTTGGATGTTTCTTTAAATGGGGTGTATGTTAATCCTGAATCAATAGTTTCTGGATGTAGTTTTTCTTATGATTGCGAAGGAACGCGTAATAGTTGTCAATCTACTGGACAGTATTTTTGTAAATAGAAAATGGTGGTTTTATGAAATATAAATTTGTTTTAATTCTTTTTTCATTATTATTTTGTTGTACTGCCTGTTCTATTAACTATAATATTGAATTAAATGAAAGTAATTATTATGAAAAAATATATGCCATTGAGAATCATATCGATTATTTTAAAAAGAATAATAATTCATATAAAAATTTAGTTGGATATAACAAATTAAACGTCGAGACTGAACTTGATCAACCACAGGATTTAGATTATTTAAAACTTTATAATTATTTTAATGTAATAGAATCTGGTGCTTATTTGGATGGAGAAATTAGAAGCTTTGCTGAATACAGCTTTGGATTATATAAATGTTATGATGATTATATTTTAGAAAATAATGATAATATCATAACTTTAAAAACTAGTGGTAATTTTCTTTGTGATAATATTTTAAGTCAAACAGATAATTTTTATGTTAATATTAAAAGTGATTATAAATTGATTGAAACTAATGCAAATACAGTTAAAAATAATATTTATACTTGGAATTTAAAAGAAAATGTTGATAAAAATATAATTTTGAAATTGAAAGTTGAAAATTTAAATAATAAAATAAATGAAAGCTCGAAAAGTAAATTTTTAGATTTTAAATTTTTAACAGTAACTTTATTTGGAACTGTATTATTAATAACATTTATATCTTTGTTTATATATATTAAAAATAAGAATTCAAATAAAATTTGAATGGAGTGATACTAATGAAATTAAAATTTAGAGCTACACCAAAGGATATGTTAGCATTTGCTGGTTTTTCTGTTGTTCTTTTGTATTTTGTTGCAATTGCAATTTTAAATATATCAACATTTGTAAAAACTGGTGAATTATCTGGTTTTAATCCATTTCCAGCATTTGTTGGTGAAAATTTACCTAAAACAATGATTGCATTTTTACTTATTATCATTTTTGTTATAACTAGTGTTTCTTCAACTATATTTAATAGGGAAAAGGGTATTGGATTTGAAATAAAAGATAAGGCTGATAAAGGATATTCTCGTTGGGCAAAAGAAAAAGAAATGAAAAAAGAATTAAAAATGGTTTTACCTGGTGAGGAACATTCGCAATATGGCGGAATACCTTTAATTAATAATGGTAAAGAAATATGGGTCGATGATGGTGAGTATCATAATTTAATTATTGGTTCTACTGGTAGTGGTAAAACCCAAATGACTGTTCAACCAATGGTTAAGTGTTTAGCTAAAAGTAATCAGTCAATGATTATTACAGACCCAAAAGGTGAAATATATGAAAATAATGCTACGGAATTAAGAGAACGTGGTTATAAAATTGTTTTACTTAATTTTCGTGATCCACAAAAAGGAAATTGTTGGAATCCATTAGCACTCCCTTATTCACTTTATAAATCAGGAAATTCTGATAAAGCTAATGAGTTGCTTGATGACCTTGCTATGAATATCTTGTATGATGAGAAATCCCAAAATTCTGATCCATTCTGGGAAAAAACTTCTGCTGATTATTTTGCAGGACTGGCTTTAGCTCTATTTGATGATGCTAAAGAGGAAGAAATAAATTTAAATACAATAAATTTAATGACTACTGTTGGTGAAGAAAAATTTAGAAATACAACATATATGAAAGAATACTTTAGCTATAAAGATCAAGCATCTCCTGCTTATGTTAATGTTTCTAGTACTTTATTAGCACCATCTGATACAAAAGGGTCAATTTTATCAGTATTTAAGCAAAAAATAAAGTTGTTTTCTTCTCGTGAAAATTTATCAGAAATGTTATCACATAGTGATTTTGATATGAAAGATATCGGTAGAGAAAAAACTGCAGTATTTATTGTTGTTCAAGATGAAAAAAAGACATACCATTCTTTAGTAACAATATTTATAAAGCAAGTATATGAAACTTTAATTGATGTTGCACAAGAATCTGGTGGAAAACTTCCATTTAGAACTAATTTTATTCTTGATGAATTTGCTAATATGCCACCATTAAAGGATGTTACTACAATGGTTACTGCAGCTCGTAGTAGGGCAATTAGATTTAGTTTTATTATTCAAAATTTTGCACAATTATATCAAGTGTATGGAAAAGAAAATGGTGAAACTATAAAAGGTAACTGTGGTAATATTGTTTATTTAATAAGTAGTGAACTTGCTGCATTAGAAGAATTGAGTAAAATGTGTGGTGAAGAAAAATCAAAAGAAAAAGATAAAACAGCATCTACACCACTTGTTACTGTCAGTGATTTACAAAGACTTCCACAATGGAGTATGGTTGTTTTAAGAATTAGAATGATGCCATTTAAAACGAAATTGACACCTAATTGGAAAATGGAAAAAGAAAATTTGTGGGGTAAAAAGTACGAAAAAGCTGAATATCCTACACGTGAAAAAGAGCCATTACATTTATTTGATTTAAAGAAATTTGTTGAAGAAAAAAATGAAGAAAAAATGAGACAAATGATGAATGGCAATAATGATAACACTATTCCTGGAATGATGGGTGGAAATCCTTTTGGTTTTGGTGGAGGTATTCCTCCAATGTTTGGTGGTATGAGTTCAAATAATAATGCAGGAAATAATTCTCAAGGTGGATTTAATGTTGAAGATATAATTAAAAAGATTGATGAAAAAATTGCTGCAATAGAGGAAGAAGAAAGACAACAATCATTGCAATCTGAAAGTAAAAAAGATATACTTGATAATAATGATGATAAAATTATTCAACAAAATACAGAATTTGATAACAATATTATTCAAGAAAAATCAGAACCTGATAATAATTCAGAAGTTTCAGATGATCAGTTTTTTGATGATTTCTTCAGTGATGAAGATTAATATGGTTTAATGTAATTACTATATTAATCTTTTTTCATATATTATATTAGGGTGATTATATTTATGCAAAGGATATCAATTAATGATTTAATACCAATAATTAATAGTATAAAAATAATTGATATTAGAAGTATTCAAAGTTTTAATAATAATCATATTCCTAATTCAGTAAATATACCTGTTGAAAAATTACTTTATAATCCAGAACAATATATTAATAAAAATGATATATATTATATTTATTGTCAAAAAGGCATATCTAGTTATAATGTATGTAATATATTAAATAAATTAGGTTATAGGACAATAAGTATTGATGGTGGGTATGAAGCTTGGATATTAAAAAATTAAAAAAATCAACATGAAAAAAATGTTAAAAAAGTAGTTAAATAAAAAACTGATATTTAGAATTATATTTCTATTTATCAGTTTTTTATTGATGAATATATGATTTTTTTATTCAATCATATCAGTTAATTGTTTCCAAAAATTATCTTTTTTAATTACAATATTTGAGCATTTATTAGAATTTTAATCATTTTGTTTTGATATTAATATTATTATCTTCATTTAATAATAATATAATAAAAAAACTATTGATATATGTTACAGAAACTCTGTATATCTTTTCAATAGTCTCTCTATTTTTTTATTTTCTGCGACCTTTATTATAATCATTATGATGATACATATCTACATCATTACTATTATTATATTTTGCCGCTATAATCCTCGCTAAAGAACTTGGATCATTACTTCCATTTAAAACTTCTTGATACATTTTTGCTTCTTTTGATTCAATATCAAATTTTTGATCGGCTTTTTCTTGAGTAATTCTCATGTCTTGTTCATGATTTTTTTCTTTTATTGTTCTTTGTGCTTCTGAATTAGTTTTATCGGCTTCTATATGTCTTATGTGTGGAACAATAATGCTATTTGAATTAATTGCTGTAATTTCAACACCATATTTGCTTAAAAAATTTTTAAAAAATGTATTATCAAAATCTATTTTTGAGATATTTGTTTTATGTGAAATTTCATCGGCATTATATTTTTTTAAATATGAGCTTATTAATGTTTCACAATCTTCTCTTATAGTTGTTTTTATATCTTGCGTTGTGTCGACCATTTTTTTTGAATCTCTTATAATATATTTTATATACCAATCAATTTGAACAATTTGCTCATCTTTTGAATTATATGATTGAACTGGAATATCAAATGTTGTTTCTCTTTTATCTGTTATTTGATGTATTGTTCTCCAAGGAAATTTAACAAAAAATGGTCCATTTGCAACTTTTGTTTGTCCACCTTCTGAGTATACAACATCAATATTATTATTTAAAATATTGATTCCACTGTGTAATTGTAAGTTTGATATTGAATTTTTTTCTTTATTTTGATCTGTTTTTTTATCTGAATTATTTGAAAATTCTGGATATTTTTTACTTAATTCTTCATATGTCATATGATATTCCCCCTTTGTATGCCTATATATTAGCACATTCAAATTTTTTTGTCAATTTATATTGTAAAACATAATGTAAATATATTATAATTATTATGGTGATAAAATGGAATTTATAATAATATTTTTGTTAATTATAATTTTAATTATATCTGTAATCTCATTATTTAAAAATATTAATGAATCTAATATAACTGAAAGATTAGGTAAATTAGAAAATAGTATGATTAAAGAAATTTCTGATTTTAAATTTGATTTGAATAAAAATATGAATGATGATTTTAATAACTTGACTGATAGAATGGATAATCGTTTAAATCTTATTAATCAAAAAGTTAATGAGAGATTGGATGAAAATTTTGAAAAAACAAATAAAGCTTTTACTTCTGTTTTAGAAAGAATTTCTAAAATAGATGAAGCTCAAAAGAAAATAGATAGTTTATCAACAGATATAGTGTCTTTACAAAGTGTTTTGACTGATAAAAAAACAAGAGGAATATTTGGAGAAGTCAATCTTGCACATTTGATGAGTAGTGTTTTTGGCGAAAAAAATGACAGAATTTATCAATTACAATATAGTTTTAATAATGGCACAATTGCTGATTGCGTTCTATTTGCGCCAGAGCCACTTGGAACTGTTGCAATTGATTCAAAATTTCCTTTAGAAAACTATCAAAATATGGTTGATAAATCCATAAGTTTGGAAGAAAGAAATAATTATTCTAAAAAATTTAAAAATGATTTAAAAAAGCATATTGATGATATAAGTAATAAATATATAATACCAAATGTTACCTCAAATCAAGCAATAATGTTTTTACCTGCTGAGGCAATTTTTGCTGAAGTTAATGCCTATCATACTGACGTAATAGAGTATGCATATAAAAAAAGAGTTTGGATTACTTCTCCAACTACTTTAATTAGTACAATGACAACTATAGAGGTTATTATAAAAAATATCGAAAGAGATAAATATGCAACTATAATACATAAAGAACTTAACTTATTATCAGATGAATTTAGAAAATATAAAGAACGTTGGGATAAATTATCTAGAAGTATTGAGACAGTTAATAAAGATATTAAAGATATTTATAACACTACTGAAAAAATAACGAAAAGATTTGATTCAATAAATCAAGTTGAAATAGATAAAGTAAATGAAAAATAATGAAATAATTTTATATAATATTTAGTATTAGTAAGTTATATTTTACTAATATTTTTTTGCATAAAATAAAAAAATTTTCTTTCTTTAAAAAATAAATAATTAAATTAATATATAAATGCAGAATATATATTTTTTTATTTTGAAATAATGTTTAAACTATATTAAAGAAAACTAAAAGAATGGATGTTTCTGTTTCTGTCATTGATCGTATACTAAATGAAATATCATCTAATACTGTTTTAAGGCATCCTACTTTACCAAAATCAATGAATTGGGATGAATTTAAAGCACTAAAGGTAAAATTACTTTTATTATTACTAATAATGTTAGTTTATTTGATATAAATTATTCTAGAAAATCTAGAGATTTAGAAAAAAATTTACAGATATTATAAAAAAGAACGTGGCAAAGTAAAACATATATAAATTGATTTTTATTCAGGCTATGTCTATTTGGCTAAAAAATTATTAATATATCTATTGATAGATTTCATATTGTAGTTCAAGCTTATAATGCTTTGAATAGTACTAGGGTTAGTTTATGTAAAAAAGATAATACTAATTATAATAAATTAAAAGACTATTGGAAATTAATCGTTAAAAATAAAAATGATTTATCTGAAGTAATATAATACTCTAAACAATTTTCACAAAGATATAGTTAAAGTCAATATTTGATTAATACAAAGCCAATTTTAAAAGCCACTTATGAATGTTATCAATATTTAATCAATTCTTTAAAAAAAGATTTTAACAAGTTTAAAGCAATGACATTAAATCAAAATAAAAATTTATCTTCAAAAATTGAAACAAGCATTAATGTTATATAAAGAAAATATTAAATACATTGAAAACTCATTTAAATATGATATTAATAATGGAATTATAGAAAGCATTGATAATTTAATTAAATTTATTAAAAGAATTACTTTTGACTATAGAAAATATAACCATTTTCTATTTTGTATTTTCTTAATTAAAGTCATTATAAAAGGATGAATTTCATCATCCCTTATAATCATACTTCATTTATCAAATTTATTGTTTGCCAACACTATTTGACAAGAAATCTAAACTTTATATCAATTTTCAGCATTATTGGAACTAATTTTTAAGAATTATATTTATTTATAATATTAAAATTATAGATATTTATTAAATAATATATTTATTGATCGCATTCGTTTATACATATATTTACTATGTTATTTTTTAGATATGTTTCTGCATATTCTTCACATATTTCACTTGGATTATCAACATACTCAGTATTATATTTTTCTTTATACTCTATATATTTATTATATTGATTTGAGCAATTTTTTTTATCAACGTCATCTTTGGTTATATCTTCACATGCTTCAGCACCATCAAAGCAATCTTCTAATTCTCTGCATGCCATGCCAAACTCTCCATTATCATAATCAAAGGCTTTTTTACAGTTGTCTATAATTATTCCTCGATCTGTAAATTTTGGAATGTAGGTTCCCAATTTATAATTTTCTACACATGTGTCAACGCATTTAGTTACATCTGGAGTAGTATATTTTAAAGTGTAAGTTGACGAAGAAGTGGTAGAGTTTGAATTGTCATCATTGTTATGACCACCACTAGGTGTAAAATAATTTTTATCATGTTGCCTATAGCCACCATTTAACATTAAATCTAAACATGTAAAGGTATTACCTGCAGTTGTTTCCCCGTTTGTATCAAGATCTGATATTAATTTTACAACCCAACCAACTATGACTGCAACAAAAAATACTAATGCACCAGCAACAAGTTTTTGTAAAAAAGAACTTTGTGCTTTTTTTATTTGATCTTCTTGTTGTGCCATAACGGCTTTAAGAAAGTCAATACTTCCCATTATAATTATTAATAATGGGACCAAAAATTTAATTATTGTATAAATATTTGCTATAAGTTGAACTGTTTGATCAGGAAGCCAGCCACAATCTCTATTTACTGTATCTAATATAAGCATAATTATTCTCCACTATTATTATTTCCAAGTATTGAATTTACGCAACTTAAGGCATCATTTGCACCACTTACATTTTTTCCAATAACATTCATGCCAAATTTTACAATGGCAAGAACAAAAAATGCTAAAAAACCAGTAAGTAATCTTTTTAAAAAAACACTTGTATTTTTCTTTATTTCATCTTCTTTACCCGATATAACAGCTTTTACGAAGTCTATTAATCCAAATATTATAATAGCAATTGGAATTGCCATCAATAATATATTATATATTATTCCTATTGTATTTGTTATTTCTGATGGTATTGAGCCACAATCTAATATAAACATTTTTAACATCTCCTTTAAACAAATTTTATAATAAAACTATATATATGTATTTAATTATTGATTCTTACAATCTTTCATACAAGTGTAATCTCTATCTTGACCAGAAAGTATACATGTTTCTAGACACTCTTTATATGTTATATTATTTTCAGTTTTACATATTTCGTTAGTATATAATGGCGAATTGAATTTTTGATAGTTTTCAATACATTTTTTATAAGCAGCATTTGTTGTAGTAGTTGTTGTTGTCGCATTAACACTAGAACAACTTGAGTTACATTTATTTTGAGCTTCTTTAAGACAATCTTGTTCTTTATTAGTACCGTTTTGATTTTTTGATAAGCAAATATTATAGTTTTGATTACAGCACTCTGTATTATTTTCATATTTTCCTGGTTGAATAACTGTACCGCTATTTCCACCTAAAATATCACTTGCACATTTAAATGCACTAGATGCATCACCAACTCCTGCATTGCCTAATATTGTAAATACCCATTTTACAAGTGAAAAAACAAAGAAGGCTAAAAGTCCATATAATAGTCTTTTTACAAATAACCTTGAATTTATATCTTTTTCATCTTTACCCATTATTGCTTTTAAAAAATCAAGTGTTCCAAACAGAACAATGCCAACTGGGATTAGATACCTTATAATGTTGTATGCTTCATGCAATATGGCAACAATTATACTTGGTAAACTACAAGACCCTTTAATTGTTACTAAAAAATACATATTATCTAGTCCTTTCCTAAATTTATTATAGCATACAACTTTATTTATATCAAATAAAAATGTTATTTTTGTATATATTATTTTTATTTTGTAAAAAATAAATTAGGGTGATAACTATGTTCTTGGTATATATTGAAAATAATAGTTTCTTAAGTAAAATTGTTACATATTTAGATTATGGTAAAATAGATTATACATTTGATATAAATTCTAAATATGATAAAATTATAATTGCTCAAAATAGTTCTAAAACATTAGAATTAATGAAGAAAGCTAAAAAAATTATATATGTTATGTATTTAGATGAGTTAAAATATTATAATAATTATTATAGAAATAATAAGCGTAGTAATGTATATATAAGTAATATGAAGAAATTTTTTAGTTATTGTAATATTATAATAACAAGTTTACCTTTTTTTAAAAAAATAGTAGCTTCAAAAAAAGTATATATATTACCTTTAGAAAATATTTATTTTTCAGTATGTAAAAATAAGTTATTAAATTTTGGAAAAAAAACAATTACTATTATTGATAGTAATTATAAATATTTAAATAATTCTATAGAACTTATTAATAAATATCCTAATTATCAATTTAATTTAATTGGTTTTAATAGTAATTTAAAAAAATCTGATTTAAAAATTTTAAGTGATATACCAAGTAATGTAACTTTATATAAATATTGTAATGATATTCTTTTAAATAATTATATAGTTAATAGTATGATTATAGTTTCTTTTGATAGTATTTTGGATAATAATTATATAAATATTTGTTTAAATATGAAAAAAAATATTTTGCTTTTAAACAGTAAATTATATTCAGATTATTTTGTAGATAATAAGAATATATATTTATTTGATAGTAATGATATTTTAAAGAAATTTAATAAAATAATAAGTAATAGAGTTAGTAATTTAGGTGGTGAAGGTTATAATTTAATATGCAACAATAATTTTAAAGAAATTGCTGACAAGTTTTGTAAACTTATTAAATAATTATATCATTTTGTTTTTTTTTAATTTATAATTACATTAGAGGTGTTTATATGAAAGAGTCAATTTTAGAACTTTTAAAAAATTCAGATAAAGCTTTAAGTGTTTATGAAATAGAAGATAAACTTGGATTAAGTGGTGTTGAAGATTTAAAACAATTATTAAAAGAATTGAATGAACTTGAAGATAATTTATCTATTTATAGAACAAACAAAAATAATTATATGCCTTTTACTAATAGTCATTTGAAGGTTGGTAAAATGATTGGCAATAAAAAAGGATTTGGATTTGTTGATATTGAAGGTGATGAGGATGTATTTATTTCTTCATCTAATATGAATGGCGCAATTCATGGAGATAAGGTAATTGTTGAAATTATTTCTAAAAAAGGACTTGATTTAGAAGGAAGAATTGTAAAAATAGTTGACCGAAAATTTAAACAAATGGTAGGAGAATTTTATTATGATCATGGAGTTGGTCATGTTAAATTAGATGAAGAAAAAGTAAAGATTGAATTGATTATTGATAAAAATAAAACTATGGGCGCTATGAATGGTCATAAAGTACTTGTTAAAGTTGGCTCAAAATTACAAGGAAATGTTTATAAGGCTGAAGTAATTAAAATTTTGGGACATAAAAATGATCCAGGTGTAGATATTTTATCAATTGTTAATAAATATTCAATAAATGATGTTTTTAGTGATGAAGTAATGTCAGAAGTAAGTCAATTACCTAATGAAGTTAGTGAAGAAGAAATGAAAGGTAGAAGGGATTTAAGAGAAAAGGAAATATTTACTATTGATGGCGATGATACAAAAGATATTGATGATGCTATTTCTATTGATGTATTAGAAAATGGAAATTATAAATTAGGTGTGCATATAGCTGATGTTAGTTATTATGTAAAGGAAAATAGTAAATTAGATTGTGAAGCCTATGATAGAGGTACGAGTGTTTATTTAGCTGATAGAGTAATTCCAATGTTACCTCATAAATTGTCTAATGGTATTTGCTCTTTAAATCCAAATGTTTCAAGACTTGCAATATCATGTGAAATGGAAATAAATAAAAAAGGTGATATTGTATCATATGATATATTTGAAAGTGTAATATGTTCTAAGAAGCAAATGACTTATAAGTGTGTTAATAAAATATTAGAAGAAAATATTGTTACACCAGGGTATGAACCTTTTGTTGATAGTTTATTAAAAATGCAAGAATTAGCTCATATTTTAAGGCAAAATAAAATAAGACGAGGTTATATCGATTTCGATATCGATGAAGCGAAAATTATTGTTAATGATAAGGGCGAAGCTATTGATGTTAAGATTCGTGAACGTGGAACTGGTGAAGCTTTAATTGAGGACTTTATGATAGCTGCTAATGAAACAGTTGCAACTTGTATTAATTATATGGAGTTACCTTTTGTATATCGTATACATGGTGAACCAAGTGAGGAAAAAATAAATAATTTTTTAAGATTTGTTAATATTTTAGGATATAAAGTTAATGGAAAAATAAAGGGTAATATAACTCCTTATAGTATGCAAAATATATTGGCACAGTTAAAAGATAAAAAAGAATTTTCTATTTTATCTAAACTACTTTTAAGAAGTATGCAAAAAGCTGTTTATGATAAAAATAATATAGGACATTTTGGTCTTGCAAGTAAATGTTATACACATTTTACTTCACCTATTAGAAGATATCCAGATACTACAGTACATAGATTATTAAGAAAATATTTATTTGAACATAAATTAGATAGTGATACATTAGAGTATTGGGATAATAAACTGCCATTTTTAACTGAACATGCATCAAATAAAGAAAGAGATTCTATTGAATGTGAAAGAGAAGTAGATGATATGAAAAAGGCAGAATATATGTCTAAACATATTGGCGAAGAATTTGATGGCATGATAAATAGTATTATGAGTTTTGGAATGTTTGTTGAACTACCGAATTTGGTAGAGGGTTTAGTTAAAATAGATGATTTGACTGATGATACATATATATATGATGAAGAAACTTTTAGTTTAAGAGGAGTTAAAAATAAACGTGGTTATAGACTTGGTGATAATGTAAGAGTTAAAGTTAAGGCAGCTAATAAGGAAACTAAAACAGTTGATTTTTTAATTGTTAAACCTAATAGTTCAGATATCAAAGAAAATTAGAATATAATACCTTTAAGGTTAATACTAAATAAAAATATTAAATTATTTAGAAATAACTTTAGAGGTTTTTTTTATAAATATAAAATAGCAATTTAATTAATAAAATAACAAAAATAAAATTAAATGAAAAATAAAAAATACGTTAATTGTTATATCAATTAACATATTCAAAATAAGTCGCACTGTTTATCATATATTTTTTAAGTATTAACTATACTTATATTACCATAAAACAAGACTTTTTTCAAGTCTTGTATATTTTTTTATTCAAGTGTATTAAATATATGAGGTGATTTTTGATGAATCTTAATATAGATAATTTTTCACTTACTAATAGAAATTTAACTTTAAAAAAAATATCAGAATTAAATGAATTAACTTTAAAATATGGATTAAAATTAACTGACAAAGAAATAAATAATTTAATTGATCATAAGAATAATATTTTAAAAGAAATAGGAAGAGTTGAAATTCTTGATAATACATTAGAAAATTTAATTTATGAATTTTGTGATTCAAATTATATAGATAGTGAAAACTATTATCAAATTTTATATGAATTAACTAATATATTTTATATATACCAAAATGAATTTTGTCATAAATTAACTGATGAACAAATTATAAAATATTTAAAATTTAATTTTGAAAATAATTGTGCTTCATCAATAGAACTTTTAGAAAGTGTATATTTTGAAGATTTAAAAAACAAATTATCAAATGGATTAAATGATGAATAAAATAACTCATAAAGAAGATTTTATAAAAAATGAACTAGATTATAATAATTTAATTGAAAGTATAATTAATACATCTTTAAAATATAAATATATATCACATTCTGAATATCAGCAAATCACTTTAAAAGTTATGGATTTATTATTATTTACAACAAAAAGGTATACGGGTTGTTTAACAAATTCTGTTACTATTCAAACTTTAAAAAATATTAATGAATCAAATTTATTTATAATAGGTTTATATTTAAAAGAAAAAAGTATAAAAGAAATAATTAATATATTATTACTATATGATATAAAAGAAATTTACGATTATAGTAAAAAAAATATTAGTATTATTTTTGAAAAGACGAAATTATTTTATAAAACAATATTTATAAATAATTTAATTACGACTGAAAATTATTTTTATAATTCTACGTTAAAAGAGGGAATTTTAAGTTTTTTTAAAATGTATAACTATGATTATGATTCAAAGAATATTTTTATTACAGCTGATTATGAACCGTATTTAGAAAGACCAAAATTATGTGGAATTGAATTTATAAAGCAATATCTAGAATATATCAATTATGAAAATATTTTTTGCAATAAGTTTTCAAAAGAAAAAATAGAAAACTTATTAAATAATATTTTTGACAATTATATTGATTTACCTATTAATATATTTGAAGTAGTTTTAACTACTGCTATTATCTTAAAATATTTAGATAAAGATATTTTTTCTTTAAATATATTAGATATTAATGTTAATACATTGTATAATGATTATAATTTAGATGATAAAACATATATTGAAAATTTAGAATATTCCTTAAATGAGATAAAATCAATATTAAACTTGAATAGTAGTGTTAACAATTATATTGATAATAGTTTTAATAAAATTTTAAAAAAACTACTTTATTATACAAAAGAAAATCATTTAGATATATTGTTTAGGAAAAATTTAAAAAATGTAATAAACTATGAGGCAAATACAAGATTAAGTGATAAAGAATATGTAAAGATTTTAGAAAACTTGAAAATGGCAAATAGTTGTGAAAAAGTGTATATATTTAAAAATTACATAACTTCATTATATGATTTTGTAGATATTTTAGATTTAATAGAATTAACAAAAAAAGAATTATTCCAAATTTTTAGTAATTTAAAACTAATTGAATTAATAGTTTTAAAAAAATATTTGACTGAATTTGAAAGTAAATATTTAGAAATTTTAAATGAATATATTAGTAGTATGGATATAAGAAAACAAAGTGTTATAAATAATAATTATGAGTTAGTTATTTTTAAACCATAACATTAAAATTAAATATAAATATTTTTAAATTACATAAAAATATAGTATAATATCATAGAGTTTATGAGGAGGTAGTATGAATAATTCGTATTTTGATGGTAGTTTATTACAATTGATATGTGTAAAAATAATAGGATTTTTAGTAACTGTATGTACATTAGGAATTTGTTATCCTTGGGCTTTATGCAAAGTGTATAATTGGGAGATAAAGCATACAGTTATAGAAGGAAAAAGATTAAGATTTGATGGAAGCGCTGTTGGATTATTTGCTAATTGGATAAAATGGCTTTTGTTAATTATTATTACATTAGGTATTTATTCATTTTGGGTTGGAATCGCTTTAAAGAAATGGAAAGCAAAACATACTTTTTTTGAGTGTTAGTGATTAATTTTTATAGGAATTAAAAGTTCCTATTTTTATTTTTTAATAAATGTGAAATGTTTTTCATATTGTATTGATTTTATGAATAAACTATGATAGTATTAATATGAAAAAAATTTCATATAAAAGGAGGAGTTATGAAAAATTTTATTGAATTTAAAAATGTCGTTAAAACTTATAATGTTGGTGAAAAAAGTTTTAATGCTTTAGACGGAATGAGTTTTACTATTCCAAAAGGAGAATTTGTAGTAATTTTAGGACCATCTGGTGCCGGAAAATCTACATTATTAAATTTATTAGGTGGTATGGATAGTGCTACAAGTGGAAGTATTATAATAGATTCAGAAAATATCGAAAATTTTGACAAAAATCAAATGACTGAATATAGGGCAGAAAATGTTGGGTTTATTTTTCAATTTTACAATATTTTGCCTACATTAACAGTTTTAGAAAATGTTGAAATAGTAAAAGATATTGTAAAACAACCAAAAAGTGCTAGAAAAATTTTAAAAGAGGTAGGACTTTCTAATCATTTAGATAAATTTCCAAATCAATTATCAGGTGGAGAACAACAAAGAGTTTCAATTGCGCGTGCAATAGCTAAAAATCCAAAATTATTGTTATGTGATGAACCAACTGGAGCTCTTGATTCAAAAACTGGTGTTGAAGTTTTAAAATTGTTAAAAAAATGCTGTGATGCTAATAATGGTGAAAATACAGTTGTAGTTGTTACTCATAATGCTTTAATTGCTGAAATTGCTGATAGAGTAATTAGAGTTAAAAATGGTAAAGTAGATAGTATTACTGAAAACAAAAAACCTAAAGATATTGATGAGGTGAAGTGGTAATGCTTAACAAAAAAATGTTTAGAGATATAAAGAAAAATTTATCTCAATTTATTACTATATTTTTAATGGTATTTTTAGGAGTTTTTGTATATGCTGGTGTTCATTCTTATATGGATGGAATGGATGTAAGTGGTAAAAATTATTATGAAGAAAATAATTTGCAAGATTTGTGGCTTGTAAAACAAAATTTTACTTTAGATGATTTAAATACTATAAAAAGTATTGATAATGTAAAAAATGCTGAAAGACAACTTTCAATTAATACATCATTAAAAGATTATGATGACGTTACATTAGAAACAATATTTATTGAATCTAATGATATTTCAAAAATGTATGTAGTAGAGGGAACTGGTTTTGATAGTGACAAAAAAGGTGTTTGGTTTGATAGTTATTTAGCTCGTTATCTAAATTTAAAAGTAGGAGATAAAATTACATTAAACTATCAAGGATATGAATTAACTGAAGAAATATTAGGATTGATTAATACACCTGATCATGTTTATTTTGTAAAGGATTCTACAGAACTTTTTCCAAATCATAAAGACTATGGATATGTCTATCTTTCAATTAATGAATTTCCAACAAGTATAATTGATGATGAATTAAAGGAAAAAACGGGAATTGATGATATTGATAAAATAAAAGAAAATATAGAAAATTTTGATTATAAAGATTACTATGTTTTTAACAATATTATAGTTGATGTAAATAATATAGATAATGTAGATGCTACAAAACTTGAAATCGAAGCAGAAATTAATGGTATTATAGCTGCAACAGATAGAAGTGCTAGTCCATCTTATGAAGTTTATAATTCAGAAATTGAGGAAGGTGCAACTTACTCTACAGTATTTACTGCCTTATTCTTATTTATCGCTATTTTATCTGTAGTAACAACTATGAATCGTTTTGTAAAGAAACAAAGAATGCAAATTGGTACATTAAAAGCATTAGGATTCCGTGAAAGCAAAATTGTAAAACACTATATAAGTTATGGATTTTATATTAGTTTACTTGCTTCTATTATGGGATTATTACTAGGAAGTTTAATAATTGGTAATTTCTTTTTAAATATGGAAATATCATATTTTGAAGTTCCAATATATCACACAGTAATTATTGATAAAGTTTATATTTTAGCTATAGCAGTTGTTATAATTATAACATTTGTAACATATTTTTCTTGCAAAAAAGTTTTAAAAGAACCTGCTAGTGAATCATTAAGATTACAATTACCTAAGGTAAAAACTGCTAAATTTAATTTAACAACTAAAGGTATATTTAAAAAATCTTCTTTAACTACAAGATGGAATTTAAGAGACATTTTTAGAAATAAAGGAAGAAGTATTATGGCCATAGTTGGAATAGTAGGATCTTGTATGCTAATAGTTTGTGCTTTTGGTCTTTTGGATAGTATGAATGGTTATCTTGATTGGGAATTTGAAAAAATTTCAAAATTCAAATATAAAATAACATTAGATGGTAGTTATACTGATTCTGAGTTTTCCGATTTAACAGAAAAATATAGTAATGCAACTAGTGAAAGTATTGGTATAGAAGTTAAAGATAGTGATGGAGTAAAACTAGTTAATACTCTAACTGTTAATGATGCTAAAGACTATTTAAAATATACAGATTATAATAAAAATTACATTGATCTAAATAGTGATGGCGTATATATTACCGAAAAATTATCAAAAATTTTAAATCTAAAATTAAATGATACAATAAGTTTTCGTATTTTTGGTAGTGATAAATGGTATGATGTAAAAATATCAGGAATTAATAGAGATCCACAATCACAACAATTAAATATGACAAAGGAATTTTATGAATCATTAGATTTAGAATATAGGCCAGATACTATATATACTAATCTTGATTTAAGTAGTGTTAAAGAATTACCTGGTGTAAGTCAAATTCAAGGAATAGAAGTATTAAGAAAAAGTATGGAAAGTATGTTAAATACTATGAAGACTATGTTAGTTATCTTAATTTTAGTAGCGTCTATTTTAGGATTTGTTATTATATATAATTTAGGTATTTTATCATTTACTGAAAAAAATTATCAATTTTCTACTTTAAAAGTTTTAGGTTTTAAAGATAAACAAATTAGAAAAATATTTGTAAGACAAAATACTTGGTTAACAATAATCGCAATTATAATTGGATTACCATTAGGATTTTTAATGACTGATTATATTTTTAAATCTGCATTAGGAGACTCTTACGATTTTAATGCAAGTATAAAACTTATTTCTTATGTTTTTGCTGCATTTGGAGCATTTATAGTTTCATTTGTAGTAAATAAAATTTTATCTAAAAAGGTAGATAAAATTGATATGGTAACAAGTTTAAAAGGTAATGAATAATTTTTAAAATTTAAAGTAATGTGTTAAAATAGTATTAATTATTAATAGGAGGCATATATGGGTGAAATAAGAGAACCAATAAAAAAATCATCAATTGAGAAAAAAAATAAAATTATTGAAAAAGGTTTTGAATTAATCTGTAATAATGGATATTATAATGTTAATTGTTGTGATATAGCAAAATATGCAGGTGTTTCAACAGGAATTATCTATCAATATTTTAAAGATAAAAAAGACATATTTATTTTAGGTGTAAAAAATTATGCCAATAATATAATGTTTCCTATGATTGATATTTTAGATAATACTCATATAGATATTGATAATTTAGAAAATATTTTAAATAAAATGCTTGATAGTTTTATTAAAACACATAAAATCAGTAAGAAGGCTCACGAAGAATTAATGGCTATGAGTCATATTGATAAAGAAATCGGCGAAATTTTTGCTGATGGTGAAATCAAAATGGCTAATAAAATTGTAGAGGTCTTAAAGTATAATAATTTTAATGAAAAAGACATAAATGAAAATGTTCATATTATTATTGGATTAATTGATAAATTTTGCCATGAGGTTGTATATCACCAACATAAAAATATAAACTATGATGTAATGAAAAAAAAGATAATTGAAATAACATTATCTTTGTTAGAAAATTAAATATATGTTAATGATTTAATAATTAAGTAAAAAACTATAAAGTTAGTACTAAAATTATGATGCTAACTTTATAGTTTTTATTCTTCAATTATTTTTATGTTTTCTTTAAAATACTTAGTTAAATTTTTAATATTTCTTTTTAACACAATCATATTTATTATGTCAGAAATCGCATAAACAATGATTACTATTCCTATAAATAATGTAATCGCAACTGATGAATCAATTGGATTTAAGATTAAAATAAATCCACATACTATTGATAAAATAGAAATTAACATTAATAATATCCAAGGAGTATTTTTTATTTTGCTTAAATATAATGTTAAGCGAATTTTAAAAATACTTGTCATTATAAACCATGTACCTAGTATTAATGGAATAATTATGCTTAATATATTAGGATATATTAGTATCATAATTCCAAGTAGAATAGATAACATACTTGCTGGTAGTATATCAACAGGAATAAAATTATTATTTAATTTTATATCTGTAATCATTAAAATAATGCCATTTATAATTAGTATGACTGATAATATAACTCCTAAAATTTCTAAAGACATCTTAGGCATTATTACCATAATAATTCCAATAATTATAAACATAATAGATATACAAATTGAAGAATTAATAAATGAATTTAATTTCTTTATCATAACTCACCACCTTTCTTAACTGTTTAATTAATTTATTTTGTGTTATAATAATTAAAAATATACGGAGGAAAATATGAAAGTAATTACAATTAAGCAACCATTTGCTTCTCTTATTGTAGAAAATATAAAAAAATATGAATTTAGAACTTGGAAAACAAATTATAGAGGTAAAATTTTAATTCATGCTGCAAAAACTATTGATAAGAATGCGATGAAAAAATTTGAAAAATATAATTTAGATTGTCCAACTGGATGTATAATTGGTATTGCCTCTATAACTGATTGTATAAAAGTTGATGATGATTTTAGAAAAGTTTTAAAAGGTGAAAATGATTTAGTATATTCTAATATCATAAAAAATGAAGAATGGAATGGATATGGTTTTAAGTTAGAGAAAATTTCTAAAATAGAACCAATAAAAGTAGGCGGAAAACTTAGTTTATGGGAATATGATTACAAGGATTAATTTGTAATTTTTTCTTTTTCTGTTTTATTAATGTAATATCTCCATCTGATATTTTGTTTATTTGTTTTATGCATTTTATAAAAACTTGTTAAAAAATCAATTGTTAAAATTGTTATTAAAATTATAGAAATAGAAGAAGTACTTAATTTTTCTGAATTATAAATAAAATTATAAATTGGTGTAAAACATTCCTGCATAAAAAACATAATTATAACTGTAAAACCTAAGCTGGTTGGAATAGATGTATATCTAGTAATATGCATAGGTATTTTTTCATAGTTCCAGTAATAAAACTTAAAGTATTTTTCTGTAAATGTTCCAAGTAATACTTCTCCAATACTTACTATTAGAAAAACAATTACAAAATAAACAATATGACCAATATCTTGATTGTTTACAAATATACTATTAATTATAAATGAATCAGGAGTTCCTAGGAAAATATATAGTCCAATAATAAATAATCCGTATCCTAATAAAAATGGTAATTTCATATTTCTATTATCGCAAAAACCTTTTGTTAAAATAAGCCATATATTTTCAACTAAAAATCCTAAAAATGAAACTATAACTGCCATTAGAGCAAGTGAGTAAATTTTTGTAATCATGTTAACACTTCTTTTCTAGATTGACAAATAATATGTGTGGTGTTACAATCGTAACAACTATATATAATATATTTATCACTAAAGAGATAAAAAATCAATATGTTAGATAATAGAGTTTACAAATTTATTTAATTTGTAACATCAAGGAGTGTATATGAAAGATAGACAGTATTCAGTTAAAAATTCTAATGAAGAATTAAATAAAATAACTAAATCAAGTTTACAAACAGCGCTTATATATTTAATGAATAAAAAAGATTTTGATAAAATAACTATTACAGAATTGGTAAAAAAAGCAGGTGTATCTAGAATGGCTTTTTATAGAAATTATAATTCAAAAGAGGATATTTTAGAAAAAATTAAAGTAGAAGTTATTAATAGTTTAAAAGTTTTATTCATTAATTTAAAACAGTGCCATGGAAGTTATGAAGCTTATTATAAAATATTTGAAGAAATAAAATTAAAAGAAAAGGAAATACTTTTGTTAAAAAAAGCAAATTTTAAAATGTTGTTTTTGTTAGAAAATATTCTTTTATTTGATGATATGATTGCGTCAGAGAATAGAAGTGATTATTATAATTTAGTTGCTTGTATTGGTGCAGTACTTTCAGTAGTAACTCGTTGGTTTGCTTTAGGTATGAAAGAAAGTATTAGTTATATGGCAAGTTATTGTGAAAAAAATATTGGTGTTTACTAGGAGGAAATATGAGATATAAAAGTGTTAGGTTAGCTAGTATATTAGGTGTATTAGGAAATATTTTTCTTCTTATTATTAAGGGTATTATAGGATTTATGACTAATAGTAAGGCTATGATTGCGGATTTTTTTAATAGTGCTGGAGACGTTTTTTCTTCATTTATGACATTTATTGGTAATAAAATTGCGAGCAAACCCTATGATGATGATCATAACTTAGGTCATGGTAAGGCTGAATATATTTATTCCATGTTAATTAGTATTGTAATGTTTATAACTGTTTTAGTAATATTAAAAGATTCTATTTTATCAATTTTTAAAACTACTTATTATGAATTTTCAATATGGCTTATTATTGTTTGTATTATAACAATAATAGTAAAATTTTTATTATTCCTATATACAAATAAAATATCAAAAAAATTAAATAATTTATTAATTAAAGCTAATTCAAAAGATCATAGGAATGATTGCGTTTTAACTTTATTAAATTTAATTTCCGCAATTTTATCTAGAAATGGTATTTATTTTATTGATGGGATAGTAGGAACAGTAATTTCAGTTTGGATTATATTAACCGCAATTAATATATTTAAGGAAAGTTATGATGTTTTAATGGATAAATGTATGAATGAAATAACTAAAAATGAAGTTTTAAAAATAATAGAAAATCATAAAGAAATTAAAAAAATTACACATTTTAATTCAACCCCAGTAGGTTATAAATATCAAATTTCTTTATCAATTTTTGTTGATGGAAATTTATCTACTTTTAAAAGTCATGATATTGCTGATAATTTAGAAAAAGAAATTATAAATAATATAGATGAGGTTTATTTAGCGATAATTCATGTTAATCCAATTTAATAGCAAGAAAAATTTTTAATTATTTTTTTATTTTCTTTTTAAAATTTCACAAAAATAACATAATAATAATATATACTGAAAATGTAAATTTAAATGAGGTGATTTTATGGGTGAAGATAATCGTGAAAAAATAATTATAAATGAAAAGAAAAAGAGTAATGAAATAGTTATAATTTTACTTATTATGGTTATAACTGTTCTATCTATATTAATAATGTATTTATTAAATAATAACTCTAATAATAGTTCTAATTCACTAGAAACAAAGAATGAGAAAAATAGTATAGAATTAAAACAAACTGAAACAAGTACTGTGAATAGTGAAGGTATATATATAACAGATGTTTCGGAGGTTGTTTCTAATGTTATGCCATCAATTGTTGCGATAACAAGTAAAACTTTAGTTTCAACAGGAAAATATGGTCCAAGTTTTTTTGGTTCACAGCAATATAGTGAAGGAGCAGGAAGTGGTATTATTGTAAGTTCAAATGATTCTGAACTTATAATTCTAACAAATAATCATGTTGTTGAAGGTGCAGAGGAATTAACTGTTAAATTTATTAACGATAAAAGTGTTGACGCTAAAATAAAAGGTACATCTGAAAGAAAAGATATCGCAATTATTACTGTTGATATAAGTAATTTGGATGAAGATACACTTAATTCTATTAAAGTTGCAACTTTAGGTGATAGTGATACTTTAAAAGTTGGTAATGGTGTTATAGCAATAGGTAATGCGCTAGGTTATGGGCAATCAGTTACAACAGGTGTAGTAAGTGCTTTAAATAGGGATGTTACTATAGATAATTATACAAATAAAATGATTCAAATAGATGCCGCAATTAATGGTGGAAATAGTGGAGGAGCCCTACTTAATAGTAAGGGTGAAGTAGTTGGAATTAATTCCGCTAAATATTCCTCAAATTCTTATACATCATCAGCTAGTATAGAAGGTATGGGATTTGCTATTCCAATTTCTTCTGTTAGTAATTTAATTGAATCATTAATGAATGGTGAAGAAGAACAAACTGCAACATTAGGTATTGAGGGATATATGATTAATGATTCATATAGTAAAAGTTATAATATGCCAGTTGGGTTTTATATTTCTAGAATTGTAAGCGGTAGTGGAGCAGATGCATCAAAATTAGAGATAGGAAATATTATTACTAAAATTGATGATATTGATATTAATTCTTTTAGTGATATAAGTAATTATTTGTATGAAAAAAAGAAAGGCGATACAGTAAAATTAGTAGTTAAATATACTAGTGGTCGTGAATATAAGGAAAAAGAAGTAGATGTTGTTTTATCATAAAAGTGTAAAGAAACACTTTTTTTATTTTATATTTTATTTTAATAGATATAATAATTAATGTAGAAAAAATTTTATTTTTTTTTTTAAACATCTTGACTTGAAGCTAACTCTAAGTGTTATTATTAATCTAGGAGGTAATTAAATGATAAATGTACTAAACAAAATAAATGAACCAAATGATTTAAAAAGATTATCGATTGAAGAGTTAAAAACTCTTGCTAGTGAAATAAGAGAGTTATTACTTAAAAAATTAAGTATTCATGGTGGTCATTTTGGACCAAATTTTGGTACTGTAGAAGCTATAATCGCGCTACACTATGTATTTAATTCGCCAATTGATAAATTAATTTTTGATGTATCTCATCAAAGTTATACTCATAAAATTTTAACAGGTAGAAAAGATGCTTTTATATATGAAGATAAATATGATGATGTAACAGGTTATACAGATCCATCTGAAAGTGTTCATGACCTCTTTAAAATAGGTCATACATCAACATCTATTAGCTTAGCAGTTGGACTTGCCGTATCAAGAAATTTAAAAAATGAATCTTATAATGTAATCGCATTTATTGGAGATGGTTCTTTAAGTGGTGGAGAAGCTTTAGAAGGACTTGATTTTGTAGGTGAACAAAAAAATAATTTTATAATAGTTGTAAATGATAATGATATGTCTATTGCTGAAAATCATGGTGGATTATATAAAAATTTAAAGGAATTAAGAGAAACTAATGGAAAAAGTGAATGTAATTTATTTAAAGCAATGGGACTAGATTATATTTATGTAGATGATGGAAACGATATTGATAAGTTAATAAGTGCTTTTAATAGTGTAAAGGATATCGATCATCCTATTGTTGTTCATATTAACACAGAAAAAGGCAAAGGTTATAAAATAGCCGAAGAAAATAAAGAAAATTGGCACTATACAATGCCATTTGATATTGAAACTGGTAAATCAAAATTTAAATTGGGTAAAGATTATGCAGATTTAACGGGCGAATTTTTATTACAAAAAATGAAAAAGGATAAAAATGTTGTTGCGATTGTTGCAGGAGTACCAACTTGTATTGGATTTACAAAAGAAAGAAGATTAGAGGCAGGGCGTCAATTTATTGATGTTGGTATTGCCGAAGAAACTGGGGTTGCGATTGCTTCTGGAATTGCTGCAAATGGAGGTAAACCTGTTTTTGCAACACATTCAAGCTTTATGCAAAGAACTTACGATCAATTATCACAAGATTTATGTATTAATAATAACCCAGCAACTATTTTAGTAAATACTGCTTCTATATATGGTATGAATGATATAACTCACTTAGGTTTTTATGACATACCACTTATATCTAATATTCCTAATATGGTTTATTTAGCTCCTACTTCAAAAGATGAATATTTTGCAATGTTAAATTATAGTATAGAGCAAAATAATTATCCTATTGCGATTAGAATACCTTGCAATAGAGTTATAGAAGATAATAGAAAAATTGATACTGACTATAGTAAATTAAATAAATATAAGGTTGAAAAAAATGGTGAAAAAATCGCAATAATTGCTTTAGGCGACTTTTATCAACTAGGAGAAAATTTACGTAATAAAATTATAACTGAATTAAATATCGAACCTACTTTAATTAATCCAAGATATATAACAGGATTAGATAATGAATTATTAGCTGAACTTATGAAAAAACATTATCTTGTAATAACTTTAGAAGATGGAATATTAGATGGTGGTTTTGGTGAAAAGATATCAAGATATTATAGTGATACTAATATGTTAGTAAAAAATTATGGAATAAAGAAATCTTTTTATGATAGATATAGTGTAGAAGAATTATTAAAAGAAAATAATCTTACTGTAGAACAAATTATAGAAGATATAAAGGAAATAAGTAAAAAATGACAATAAAAGAAGTAAGTAATAAATACGATATTACACAAGATACAATTAGATATTATGAAAAAATTGGACTGTTACCACCAGTTCCAAGAAATAAATCTGGAATAAGAGATTTTGATCAAAAATCTTGCAAATGGTTGGAATTTATAAAATGTATGAGATCGGCAGGAATGCAAATAGATGTTTTACTTGAGTATATGGAATTATTTAAAAAAGGTAGAGAAACTGTAACATTAAGAAAAGAATTGTTATTAGATCAAAGAAATAAATTAATTAAAAAAAGAGAAGATATTAATAATACAATTGAAAAATTAGATTATAAAATAAGTTTATATAATGAAATAGAATTGGGTAAAAGAAAAGATTTTTTAGAAGAATAGGAGAAATTTATGATTAAACAAACAGCAGGAAGAGATTCATTAGGAGAATTTGCTCCTAATTTTGCTCACTATAATGATGATATTTTATTTGGTGAGAATTGGTGTGATCCATCAATTGATATAAAAACTAGGTGTATTATTACAGTAGTTGCATTAATGAGTAGTGGTATAACTGATAACTCTTTAAGGTATCACCTTGAAAATGCTAAAAAGAATGGAGTAACAAAAGAACAAATAGCTGGAATTATTACTCATACTGCATTTTATGTAGGTTGGCCTAAAGGATGGGCAGTGTTTAATTTAGCTAAGGAGGTTTATAAGGATGAATAAAGAAGAATTTGATAAGGCAAATGTTTTTGGATTAGGTACTCCTAATACGGATTATGCTAAATATTTTATTGGAAATAGTTATCTAAATCCTTTAACAGATCCTCTAAAATCAATTTTTTTAGCGAACGTATCGTTTGAACCAGGTTGTAGAAATAATTGGCATATACACCACGCAACAGAAGGTGGCGGTCAGATTTTAGTTTGTACAGCAGGATTTGGTTGGTATCAAGAAGAAGGTAAGGAAGCTATAGAATTAAAACCAGGTATGGTTATCACAATTCCTGCTAATGTTAAACATTGGCATGGAGCAAAAAAAGATTCCTGGGTGTTCCTTACATAATAGCACCAGATAATAAAATTAAAGATTTAGTTTGCTTTAAAGGAAAAATAGGAAATACTAAAATTGATCTAACATCAAAACGATACATAAATGGTAATGATTTTGAAATTTATGTATCAATCATTACATAAAGCACGTTCTATAATCCAATATATTGCTTTATCAAATTTGGAAAATTATTCATTTTATAATTAGTGGCAAAGGTATGTGTAAAAACATATCTTTTTTTGTGTTAAAGAAAGCGAGGAATGATAAATGAATTATGGAATATTTAGAAGTAAGCCTATTATGACTTTAAATGATTTAGCTCAAATAGGCTCTCATAATAAACGTGAGAAAAAAACGTATAAAAGCAATACTGATATTAAATTAGAATTAACGAAAGATAATATAGAATTAGTGCCCTTAACAGAAAAATATGTTAAAGGTTTTCATAATCTTACGAAAGAGTATAAAAAACAACACGAAGAAAAACAAAAAACAGAGCGTGATGATAGAAAAAGAAGTTATACTGAAATGTTAAATAAATCTAAAAGTGTTGTTGCTGATGAACTTTTATTTACGGCTACAAATAATTTTTTTAAAGATAAAGACAAGAATTTTATTTTAGAATGGGCTAAAACCTGTATGGATTTTGTTTATAATGATTTAGGGTATACTAAAGAACAAATATTACACGCCACTCTACATTTAGATGAGGAAACACCACATATTCATTGTGTGGTAGTGCCTTTAGTTAAAAAAATGGATAAAAGAACAAATACAGAAAGATATACTATTTCTAAAAAACAATATATTAAAGACAAAATACATCTATCACAACTACAAGATATTTATAATGATAGATTAAGAGAAAAAGGCTATGATTTAGAACGTGGTATTAAAGGTAGCAATGCGAAACACCAAAAAGTAAGAGAATTTAAGAAAACAACTAAATACTATGAAAATAAAGTTGAAACTATTAATAAAAAATTAGATGATGCTATGAATGATTTTGATGAAAAAATGAAAACAACTAAAAATATACCTTTTGATAAAAAACACGTAATTGTTGAAAAAGACACTTTTGATAGTATGAACAATGTTATTAAAGAAACAAAAAAAGTAGCAGAGTTTCAACCTAAAATGGAACAATTATTTAATGAGGTAGATAATTTTACTAAAAGTCATCAATCACTAGAAAAAGAAAATCAAAAGTATAAGAAAGAAGTTAGTAAACTTGAAACTGAAAATAAAAAATTAAAAAATGAAAATAGAAATTTAATTTATAGATTAAATGAACTATTTCAATTATTAAAAAAATTTTTAAGAAAACTATTACAACGTGGTAATGATTATACAAAAGATGAAACTTCTGAGGTTATTAAAAATTGTTATGATAATAATGGGTTTGATATGGAAGATGTTATTACAATATCTAGAGGAACAACTAAACAGGATGAATTATTTGATTATGCTAATGCACCTGATTACTACAAAGAAAGAGTTAAAACTTATGATAAAGATGAATACGATAAAAAATATTTTGAATTAAGTAGATAAAATAATCTTGACTTTTTTAATTGTTAGAGTGATAAATATTAAAACTAAATTTGAGATTATACCTAATTTAAGCGATTATATTTAAACTTTAAGTTAAGTCTTAATCTCCTATCTGGTTTTTAAAATAAAACGCTTTAAATGGCTTATTTGAAAGGAAGATGATTATGTTATTAGAAAATAATACTGAAAGAGTTATAAATTTAATTAAAATGGTAGATAATTTAAAGGGAATTGATAAAATAAGATTATCAATCTACTTATTTGAAAATTTAGAGTTTATTTCTACTTATGATGCCAATAGTTTTATAAAAGTTCTAAAAAGAGTATTATCAATACTAAATTTAGAATCTAAAAAAATAATAGTTAATTTTGCTAAATATAATAATTTATTATTTATATCGTCAAATTATATGGAATTATCATTAGAAGAAAAGAAAAAATTTTCAGTTGAATTATTATTTAATATCTTTCAATATGACTTCAAAAATGAAGAAATCAATGTCTTAATTAATAACAATTTAAGTGTTTATGATTATTGTTATTCATTAAATATATTATAAAAGCAAGAATATGTTATATTGCATATCCTTGCTTTTTTATTTCTCTATATTTTTATTATTAGTTCTTCCTACTATCCAATCCATAGATATATTATAAGTTTTACATATTGAATAAGCAGTTGTTGTCGTTATTAGATTAAAACCAGTTTCATAATGACTATATGTTGTTTGCGATATACCACATTTATTAGCAAACTTTTCTTGAGATAATTTTAACTTAATTCTTAATGTTTTTAATCTTTTCCCTATTTGTTTTTTACTAGTTTTAATTTGTTTATTGTATTCAATATTTTTTCTAGTTAAACCCATTAAGAAATCTAGTGAAAAATCATATAAATTGCAAAACTTAATTAGTTTATTAAATGGAATTGGATTACTAGCCGTTTCCCAACCAGATATAGTTTTTCTACTTACACCAAATATATAACCCAATTCCTCCTGTGTCATTTCAAGCACTTCTCTTGCATATTTTAATTTGTTATCAATCATTACTATCACCTAGTAATAATTTTCTCATTAAAATAATTTTTAACCTTAAATGTCTGACAAATAGGTTAATAAATGGTATAATCATATATGAAGTAAATATTAAATGTTGGAGGTGTGAAATGAAAAAGCAAAAAGATGATAATGAATTATTTGATAAATTATTAGAGCTAAATATTAAATATGCTATTGAAGATTCAACTATAAACATTAGAATTATAGATAATAGGATAAAATTTTATGAAACCTTAATTAATCATTTAGAGGATGATAAACCCTTGTTTTTCCAAAAAAAGAAACTTGTGGAATATGAAAATAAAAAATCAGAATATGAAAATAAAATATTTGAATTATATATTAAATTAAGTAAAGAATATGAAATTATTGAAAAATTGCATTTTAGAATATCATAAATTACTAAGTAAAATGATGTGTTATGAATATAGTATTTAAAAGTTATATATTAATTTTTAAAGTTCTGATTATATTGATGTTTAATAATTAACATATCAAGTAAATAATTGTTAAAAGAATAGACTGTATATTAAATTACTAGTATAATATAAACAATGAATAAAAATTTGCTTTCTGGAGGATGATTATGAAAAAAGATTTATTTGATTATGCTATTTTTCCAACAAAAAAACAATTTAGAAAGGTAAATTGTATTGACAAAATATATGGTATTCCAAAATTAAAAATACCTAAAAATATGGTTTTATTTCATCCTGAACATTATTTAATTAATGATGCTATAATTAATTATAATAATGAAGTGATTGTTACAAAAATATATTATGCATATATTGAAAAATATAACAATTATTATAAAAAATATAAAAACGAGGAATATAAATTTTGGTGTAAAAAATATATTGAACAAACAATAAAGGAATTATATTCTGTATATGATAAGTCAATTCATATAATAAATTATTATTATGATTTTAAAATATATCCTGATATAGATTTCAAGAAAAAGGTTAGAAATTCTCTAAAAGAAACCGACAAAAGTTTTTATAATAAAATTAATAATATATATAGTAAATTATATGGTGATAAATATAAAAATATAATAAGAGATGATATTACCCATAATTTTAGTAATATGTTTTTTCGATATATACCAAGATATTATAATGATAGAAAGACAGGATGGAAAACCGAGGAGGCAATTAGTATTTCTGATGGAATAAAAATAATTGATGATATATGTGTAATTTTGGGTGATAATTTAGAGATAATAAAAAATAAATTGTTGGAAAGATTTCCAAGTGATAAATCTACTACAACTAATGCCGAAAATTAATATTGCTTATAATAAAACTGTTTGAATTATAAAAAAATAATGGTATATAATTAAATTAAATTGTGTGAAATTAAAATTTATATTATCAAAATTTATTTCGTGCAGTTTTTTTTATATTTGACGCAACTATGTATAATTTTGTTGACTTATGTCGAAAAAAATCGTACAATGAAGTTGTAAAAAATTAATGAAATGCAGTATCTTCATTATTTATTACCATTAAGATATTTAAAATACTTAATGAATAATAAAGTTCTGATAAGTAAGGTACTGTTTATTTTATATAATGGTACTTTCTTATAATAAAAAAAGGGAGGAGGTGCTATTATATGAAAAAATTTATATGTTCAGCATTTCTAGGTATTTTAGCATTATCTTTATTTGGTATGTCCGTTAATGCCGAGCAACAAACAGTATTTAATCGTGAATATGGAGTATCAACATTTAGAGTGTTAAGTAACGACTATAGTTGGGCGGAATTTTACAATAATTACAACTATGTTGTAACTGATTATGCAGGTTATGAGTTTGATGGTTCTGGACAATATAAAGTTGGTTATGATGCATATTTGTTCACAAATAATCAAGATGTATTGAAACAACAAAAAGACTTTAATTTACCTACAAATTCTTCTGGATATTTCAGTTTGGGATATGTTGGAGTAGGAACTGCAAATATAAGAATTCGTGCTTACAGTACAACTGGTGCTAGATATATTGGCTGGAAGGGAACTCAAAGATTTATAACTAGAACTTGGTAGTTATTTTGACAACAAAAAGGTATCTTGTGGTACCTTTTTGTTTAAATGGAGGAAATAAAATGAAATATTTATTAGAATGTAAAAATATATCTAAATCATATAAACGGAAAAAATCAAAAGTTGCTGTTTTAAATAGTATTTGTTGCAGCTTTGAGAAAAAAAAATTGTATGCCATTATGGGAGAAAGTGGAGCAGGTAAAAGTACCTTGATTCAAATATTAGGTATATTGAAAGATTTTGATAGCGGTGAATTAATTATAGATGGAAAAAATGTAGAACAACTTAATTCAAAGGAAAAGGCTTTAATAAGAAATAAAAAAATAGGTTTTGTATTTCAATCATTCTATCTAAATCCTTTATTAAAAGCTTTTGAAAATGTTATGTTACCATTAAATATTAATTGTAAACTTTCAGAAAAAGAGAAGAAAAAAAGAGCTGTGGAAAAATTAAAATATTTTGGATTGACTGATAGAATAAATCATTTTCCCTTTGAATTATCTGGTGGAGAACAACAAAGGGTTGCAATTGCAAGAGCATTAATTAATGATCCAGATATTATTTTAGCTGATGAACCAACTGGGTCATTAGATTCGAAAAATACAAAGATGATTTTGGATTTATTAAGAAAAATGGCAGATGAAGGAAAATGTGTAATAGTTGTTTCACATAGTGATAATATTAAACAGTATGCCGATGAAATATTATATATTGAAAATAATAAACTTTCAAAGAAAAGCGGTGATTTGAAATGATTAATTGCATAAAATCTAGCTTTTATAGAGTAATAAGAAGCAAAAAAAATAAAATTGCTATTATTTTAATAGGTTTATTTGTTTCTCTATGTTTTGCCTTAAACTCTGTTAATGCAACCGTTAGTAATTATCTAAATGTTGATATATATAAGGGGTATGATGACCGAACTCTCGGAGTTGGAATGGATCTGACGGGTGTTGATTATGATGAAATAGTTGAAATTGAGAACAAAATAATGTCTGTTGAACATATTCAATCAAGTTTTTTCTCTTTTTATTACTTTCAAGGTGGAACATTAGAAGAATTAAAAGATGTTCTGGATGGACAAGTTAATTTTACAGCAGCAAATAATGACTCTGTTTTGGAAATAGTGGAAGGAAATAATTTTCCCGATGATAATGGCTATTATATGATTTGCCCCGAAAATTTTTATCCTATAGCAGATGTAAATAAGTTAAAATCTAATAGCTTAAGTGATAGATATAAATTAGATGATAAAATTGGTGATTATTTTACATTTAAAGGTAGAGATTGGGTTCTAGGCGAGGAATATTCATTTAAAATAAAATTGGTTGGATTATATAAAAATCAACCTAATCACAATGACGAAAATATGTGTTTTGTTTCAAAAAGTGTAAATGAATATATTGCTAAAAACATTTATAAAAATGATTCTACATGGAGTTTAGAACAGTATTCATTATTTATGACTGTTGTTGATGATGTAAAAAATGTTGAAGAAGCAACAAACAACTTAGAAAATCTAGGCTTCTCTGTTACCCCAATAACTCATATAAGATATGAATATTTTGAAAAAATATTTAATGTTGTTAATAAATGGAATATAGCTATATTTTCTCTATTGATTGCATTTGTTATTATTTATGCTAAAAAAGATTATCAAGAAAATAAAAAACATTATGATTTATTAGAAATGGTTGGTTATAATAAAAATCAATTAGTTTATACAATAATGTTTGATATTATTATTAAATTATTATTTAGTTTCTTAGTATCTATTTTAATTGTTTTTGTTAGTAATATTTTTATCAATATATTATTAATTTATAAACCTTTTATTTTTAATAAATGGAGTATAATTATTGATTATAGCTTTTATATTACTATATATTTGTTATTGATTCTATTGTTTGCTATTACTTATATAATTAATATCTTTGTAAAGAAAAATTAACTTAAAATGATATTAGAAAATAAAATTTTATTTAGAGATAGAAAGAGATTTGTTTTATTTGTATTTATTATTTTAATTCCTCTCATTATAATGAATATTACTAAATATTTATCCAGCTTTATTGATTATTATATTAATGTTGAAGTTGAAAATAAAAGTATCAATAGGATTTTTTCCATAAGTGCAAATGAAATGAGTGATATTGATAGTATTGAACAAATAGTAAAAAATAATGAAAATATAGAGTACTATTATCCGCTATATGAGAGACTATATGTAAATTATAATGATACCCAAATTGATATATATAATATTTTTTCTAATGAGGAAAAAGTAGAAGGCAATTTAATCAAAAATTTTAACGATATTGTTGTTACTAATACTTTTTTGTCATATTATGATGTAGATATAAATGATATTATTGAGTTAAATGTTAATGATGAAATTATATATGTAAAGATTGTAGGCGTTGTTGATTCTGATAATTATAGATTAATATATGGTAATAGTGATTTTATAAATATTGTATCTGAGAAGTTAAATTCTAAATTTATACAATATATAGTTAAAATAAAAAATAGTAAATATATCTCTAAATTCAAAACCGATTTGGAAAAAGAAAAATTTAGAGTTAGTTTATATAATGATACTGGTATAAAAGAATTAGAAAGATACACATCATTAAGCAAAACATTACATATCATTTTAATTCCAATTTATGTTGCAATTATTGCCTTATTATATTGGGTTATAAAAGAATTGATTTTTAATGAATATAAAAATATTGCTTTAAAAAAATTGATTGGATATACTAATATCAGGTGTTTATTAGATATTTTTTATAAAATATGTGTCTATATTATTTCTAGTGGTATTCTTCTAACTATATTGTTTCTGATTGCTAGAAAAATATTATTGATGGGTAATAGTGATAATATATTAATTGATTTTCTGAATAATAGTAATTTATTTAAATCATTTTTTTCTATATATATAGTCTTTTTAATGTTATATTTCATAGCATTTGTTTTGAATATAAAAAAAATTCTTAAGCTTGACCCAATTTTAGAAATTAATAAATAATCTGTTGCACTTATATATAATTATCGTGGTTATAAATTAATAATTATTTAGTTTTTGAAAATGTTTAAAGAAAATAATAGTATATATTCAGACTGTTGACAAATAAATATGTTAATAGTCTTTTAATTTGAAAAAACACTATATAAAAAATAAAATGATGTTTATATTTTTAAACATCCAAACCCTACTTTTTTCTTAAAAATAATATTTAAATGTGATATTTTTATAGTTTCATTAGTTATTATAATGAAAGCTTTCAAATAAAACGGAGGTGGTATATTGGATAAGCAATTTGTTAGAATCTTTCATTTATATAAAAATGATATATATAGATTGGCATACAGTTATACTAAAAATATTTCCGATTCTGATGATATAACTCAAAGTACATTTATTAAATTATATAATCATTATGAAATGCTTTATAATAAGGATCAAGATATAAAAAAATGGCTTATTAAAGTTGCAATTAATGAATGTAAAACATTTTTACTATCATCTTGGAAGAAAAAAACTATTGCTTTTACAGAGAAAGAGGAAAATATATCATCTACTACATTACCTAACAATGATATTTTAGAAGCAATATTACAATTACCTAAAAAATATAGAACTATAATTTTTTTATATTATTATGAAGAATATAAGATTAAAGAAATTGCCGAAATACTAAATTTATCAGTAACCAATATTCAAACTATACTATCTCGTGCCAGAGAGAAATTAAAAGAGATTTTAAAGGAGGCATAACCAATGAATAAGAAAATAAAAAATGCCTTCTCGGATATTAGTGTTTCCGAGAATTTGGAAAGGAACATTTTAAATATGACAGTAAATAAGCAAAAACAAACTTATAGAAGAGTTAAATTATCTTATGTTTGTTCTATTGCAGTAGTAGTATGTTTATTATCAATTACAGTTGTGTATGCAAAAGAAATTAAAGAAATTTTTAAAAGTTGGGGGACATCAATCAAGTTAGAAGATGGCACTGAAGTGAAAGTATCAGAAAATAATAATTTTAAAGAAATTCCTGATGATGCTATAAAAGTGAAGGAAAATGCAGAAAGTCCTAAAATGACATTTGAAGAAATTGAAGAAATGCTAAAATTTTCAATTCTTAAACTTCAAGAAGATAATACGAAAGAAATATATTATAGAACATCTTTAAATGAAAATGGTACTATTGGTGAAGTTAATTTATGGATTCCTTATTTTTATAAAGAAACTGGGAATAAATATATTAGTGTATCAGTAAATATGCTTAGTAAATATGCTGATGAAGGATATTTATTAGCATTCCAAGAAGGAATTGATGCAACAGGAAATAAAGATATTGAAAATTCGTATATATCAGGAAACTTAAATACAAACGTTGTAATATACACAAATGATTGGAGTTCTGAAAGATTAACTGCTACATTTGTATATGATGATATTTTATATCAGTTTATAGGATATAACGTTTCAAAAGATGAAATGACCTCTATAATAGAAACATTAAAATAACAAATTTTAATTTTTTTATCAGTTGAAACTAAAATGTCATTTTAGTAACACACTACTAAGTCGGCAAAGCCAACTTAGAATCGTGTGCCAAAGGAGAGCCTTTGGAAACTCTATTAAGCAACATATTACAAGGTTTCACAATGTGATATTGTTGCCTTTTTATTTGTCTTACGACTTCATAAAAAGAAAAAGACTATCGCCACTTTCACGAGTAAACTCGCAAAACGTGCCACGTCTTTTTAATAAAAAACAACTTAATTGCTAATCTTATGAAAAGCAAAAAGGTTGTTTTTATATGTATTATTTTTTCTTATTTAAAATATCGCTTGTTTCTTTTTTCGCATTATATATTGATAAAAAAATAAACATTTCATAAAGAATAGTTATGATAAAAAATCCAATTATAAGATACATATTATTTCTTAAGTTATTATTTAATATGTCAAAAAATTCAATAATTAAATACACCATTGCATAAAAGACAGTAGATAAAGTTGATATATCATTATATGATCTTTTAATTGTTTTAGAATTATCTATATCAGTATCAATCATACCTTTATCTACTTCACTAATAAAACATACTATCAACACAGTTAGAAATGGAATTAAAGTCCAATATAATGAATAAGTAAATTTTGTTTGTAATGTTAAAACTAATGTTAAACAACCTATGATTAAAATATTTACGACTACTAACAATTTTTTTAATGTATTACTTTTTTGCATTTTTGTTTCTCTCCTTTACTTTTAAACTTTGAATTAGTTTAATTATTTCTTTAGAAGAATTGATTTGATAGTTATTATCTTCTATGGTATGTATTAACAACTCTTTTTCATTTTCTGTTAGATTTTGATTTTCTAATTGTTTTTTGCAAGAAGAAACTAATTTTTCAGAGTTTTCTATACTTCCTAAGACATTGATTTCAGCAATGTCAAGTTCTTCTAAACTTAAACTTGAATAATGACTTTTAATAAAATAGTTAAGTGGTGTTACTTCTAGTCCTAATCCTATCATATACATTAAATCACTGTAATTAACATCAATAATATTACTTATTTTACGAAGTATTCTAGGACTAGGATCTTTTCTAATTCCTGACTCTATTTTTGAAAGTTCAGAGTTGTTTATTTTAGCAATTTTAGCCAGTTGTCTTTGAGAAAGTCCTTTTTTTTCTCGTGCTTCGGCTATTACTTCACCAATAGTTTTTTCGGTCATAATTCTTCACCTCACAATTTAATAATATACTATATGGGTAAAAAAGTCAACAAAAAAGATAAAAATGTGTAAAAAAGAATTGACAAGATAGTAATTATGATGATATATTTAGTGTGTACAAACGGAAACACATTTTGCAAAAATAAGTTTCAAAGGAAAGGAGGAAACCTATGAATGAATAGAAAACAACTAGAAGTATCACAAAAGATTTGGAAAGATAAAAGAATTTCAAAAGAAACAAAATATATTTATTCATATATTTATAGTAAGGGATTTGATAGAATTATTACAGATATAAATATAGGAGAAATACAACAAACCATTAAAATTAAAAATAAGGGCTTTAAAAAAAGTTTGGATATATTGGAACAATTAAAATATCTAGTATATCAAGAGTATGCAACTGGAATGTATACAATTAAACTTAACTAAATTGCCAAAAAGCGTTAGTTAAGTAAGGTACAGTAAGATATTAAGGCTTATGTTAGTACCTATTCTAGTAATAGAATGAATTGATTTGAAATAAAACATATTTCAAAGAACGAATTAAAAAGAAATGTATATGTGTTATTTCAAATAATATAATCCGACGGAACAGGATTTAAAATAAAGTTTCAGGGATAATTTTGTCTAAATTTAGTAGTTAAACTTGTAGGTAATACAGGTTTTTTGTTGTGTAAATAAAAAAGAAAGGAGAATGTCTATGCAATTATTAACCAAAGAAGATATATTAAAAAATAATGTTGCTACTATACCACAATACTATGTTTTAGATTATTTAAAGAAAAATTTAAATATCAATGAATTTGAAGTTTATATTGTTGATGGATATAATTTGAAAGTAATTGACAAAGAAGATAATCACTTATATTTTAACTATGATAAAGATACAAAAAAAATCACATATCAAGAGGATTTAAAGATTAAGGAACAAGATTATGAAATAGGAATTTAGAGATTATGGGGTGTATTGTCATTGATGATTCCATAGTTAAAAGTAATTCTATTAATTCAACAGATAAACTTGTATATGGAGTTATTAAAGCATTAACAAATAATTTAGGCTATTGTTATGCCAGTAATGATTATATTTCTAAAAAGGTGAACTTATCAAAAAGAACAATATCTAAATCAATAAGTAATTTAAAAAAGGCAAACTATATAAGAATTGAAACAATTAATTACCAAAGAAATATCTACCTAACGAGTAATGTATAGTACAATTCTTCTATACTCTGTGGAACAATATTACTATACTTCATAGCACGATATTTCTACTAAAATAAATAAGAATAATAGATAAGTATAATAGATAATATTTTAATTATATTTAAATAATTTAAATAGAAAGGAATTGGTAAATGAATGACAATATAAATTATAATGAAGTTTTAATATCGGGAATTATCAATGTTATTACCGATAATGGTAGTCAGTATATTAAATTTGGGTTGACCTCTAATAAATACACCTTAAATGAAGAAAAAAAAGTTTATATTAGTTTAAATATTTCAAGAGAATTATTTAATATTTATGAAGATTTATTTGTTAAAGGTAATAAAGTATTTATTAAGGGTTACCTAAATTCTTATATTGATAAAGATAAAAAGATACAAAGTTTTATTTCCGTAACTGATATATCTAATAATCCAAGTGATATAACTAAATGGAAAAAATCATCACATATTAGATATGATCCTAATGATGTAATGGTATGGAATGGCAAAAGATGTGAATGTATCCCACCAACCGAGAAAGAATTAAAAGAAATGGAAGATTTGTTAAGTGAATTTAAATAAAATGGAAAGGATTTGAGATTAGCAATGTTTAAGAAATATAAAAAATAAGAATGAGAGGAGGAATATTTGTTGGGAGATGATAACAAAGAAAAAATTTTAAATCAATTAAAAATAGATAATATAATTGATGAATCAATTAACTTATCTATTTTATGGAATTTATTAAAATTAGAATTAATAAATGAAAATCAGTTTTATATATTAAGAGAAAAAATAAAAAATTTTTATTAAGAATGGCTACAGAATTATAAAAATTTGGGATATAATATAAGAGGAACGTGCAGTAGTTCATAAAAATATTGAAATTAAGAAAGTGAGGTATTAAATGGCACAAGTTGAGATTATTGCTGCTAATCTCAAAAATGAAAATCAATTTTCCGTTAATTGTAATAGAAAGAAAAGAGTCTGTGCTTACGCAAGAGTAAGTACAGATTCTGATGAACAACTTAATAGTTTTGAATCACAAAAACAGTATTATACTGAAAAAATACAATCTAATCCAGATTGGGAATTTGTAGGAATATATGCTGATGAGGGTATAAGTGGAACACAGGTAAAAAATAGAGTTCAATTTCAAAAAATGATAGATGATGCTTTAAATGGGAAGATAGATATTATTCTTGCTAAATCAATATCAAGGTTTGCTAGGAATACAGTTGATACTTTAGAAAATGCAAGAAAGTTATCAGAAAAAAAAGTAGATGTATATTTTGAAAAAGAAAATATACACACGCTTGATTTAGATAGTGAATTATTCTTAACCTTTTTTAGTGCATTTGCTCAAAGTGAAAGTGAATCTTTATCACAAAATGTTAAACTAGGATTAAAAGCAAAAATGAAACGAGGAGAACCTACTGGAAAAGCAGAGTGTTATGGTTATACTTGGAACAAAGAAACAAAACAATTAGAAGTAAACGAAGAACAAGCAAAAGTTGTTAGAATGATATTTAATTGGTATATTTCTGGTGATGGTGGCAGAGTAATAGCAAAAAAATTAAATAAACTAGGTATTAAGACTTATACGGGAAGTAAATGGTCTCAAGCAACGATTAGTGATATTATAAGACAAGAAAAATATGTAGGAGATACTTGTGGGCAAAAATATTATTCAGTAAGTCCTATAACTCATAAGAAAGTTAAAAATTATGGTGAAAAAGAAAAGTATTATGCAAGAGATACACACGAGGCGATAATATCCAGAGATACTTGGGATAAAGCCCAAACAATAATCAATAAAAGAAGTGAAGCCTGTTCTTTCAATAAAGGATCTAAATATAAAAGTAGATATACAAGAAAATATGCTTTCAGTAGTAAAATTAGATGTGCTTATTGTGGTAAGAATTATATAAGAAAACAATCATCTAAAACAAAACCTACTGATGAATATAATATTTACTGGATTTGTTATTCAAGAAGTTATGACTCTAAAAGTTGTCAAGATTCCATTTGGATAAGGGAAGAATATTTAGAAGAAGCCTTTGTTGAATTATATAACAACATTATTCTAAATAAGCATAAGACCAAAGATAAACTATTAAATGCAATATTAGAGATAGTAAATGATGATTCAAATAAAGTTGTTATCAAAGAGTTATATGATAAAAAAGAAAAATTAGAATTAAGATTGTCTAATTTAATTGATATGAAATTAGATGACATCAAGCATAAAGATATATATAACTCTAAAGAGAGTGAAATATATGAGGAATTAAGCGATATAAAAGAACAAATTAAAGTAAAGGAAAATGAATTAGAAGAAAATCAAAATATCAATTCTAAGATTAAGCAGATAGAAGATTATTTTGATGAGCCAGTTTTGTTAAAAGAATTCAATAGAGAGGCTTTTGATAGTATAATAGATACTATTTTAGTTGGAGATTATGATGATAATGGTAGTAAACTACCAAGAGTTGTTAGATTTGTTTTAAAGACTGGTGTTGAATATTCATTTGACTTTCCAGAAGTAAGCAGAAAGAAAAACGGAAATGATAGAGTGCTATTTAGTAGGGAAAACGTGGTTTAGTCATATTGCTATCGAAGTATCAGGGAAAAATACATCTAATGAATGGTGTGAACCTGTTAGTGATGAAGAGTATAGTAAGTTAAGTTAATAGATATTGCCAACAGAATAGATGAAAAATTTAAACCAAAAATATGAAGAATAGAAAGGAACTAGATATAAATGAAAAGTATAGTTATATATTTTAGTAGAGCAGATGAAAATTATATGAGAGATGGTATTAGAAAAATTGACAAAGGAAATACCGAAATAGTTGCTGAGAAAATTAGCAAATTAACAGGTGCTAGTTTATTTAAAGTTGAAACAGTAAATCCTTATCCATATAATTATTATGATTGTTGTGATGTTGCTAAAAGGGAATTAAATAATAATGAAAGGCCAGAGATAAAAAATCATCTTACTAATTTAGACGATTATGATACAATTTATATTGGAGGACCTGTATGGTGGGGACATTATCCATGTGCTTTATTTACAGCTTTAGAAGGATTAAATTATGAAGGAAAAACAATAAAACCTTTTTGTACTCACGAAGGATCTGGGTTAGGATCAATTATGGAAGATGTAAAACAACTCATACCTAATGGAAATATCTCCAAAGGTTTAGAAATAAGAGGTTGTGATGCCTTAAATTCAGATGAAAAAATAGAAAAGTGGGTATAAAATATGAAGAAAATTGTAGTATATTATAGTTATACAGGTAACACTAAAAAAATAGCTAATATGATTAAGGAAAAACTTAATTGTGATATTTTAGAATTAACACCTAAAATTCCTTTTTCAACAGATTACCAAGCGGTTGTAGATGAATATCAAAATAATTCTATTCAAAATAAAAGTGTAGGGATAAATGATATTAAAATTGATTTGAATGAATATGATGAAATTATAATTGGAACTCCAGTATGGTGGTACACAATATCTCCTGTTGTTGTAACATTTTTAAAAAATTTTAATTTAGATAATAAAACTATTATACCTTTTGCTACAAATGCAGGTTGGCTTGGTAAAACATTTAAGGATATAGAAAAATTGTGTCCTAATTCTAAAATAGAAAAAGAAATGAATATAGTTTTTGAAAGCTATAGTGATAAACTTAAAACGGATGAAAAAGAAATAGATAATTGGATAGATAAACTCTAAAATTATATTGTTAAGGCATACTATTTGTAAATGTCAATTACTTTTTGGACAAAAATGTTAATTTCAAAGTTGGACACTTTTATAATGGATAGAGGGAGAA
>CAKOXI010000002.1 GCA_934130045.1 uncultured Bacilli bacterium
GTATAAAGATTGATCATCATCCATTTGTAGAAAAATTTTGTAATATTGAGTATATTGATGAAGAATCTACAAGTGCATCTCAAATGATTCTTGAACTTGTGAATGCCACAAAATTGAAAATGACTGAATCTGCAGCTGAAAAGTTATATATAGGTTTAGTTGCTGATACAGGTAGGTTTTTATTTAAATATACAAGTTATGAAACTTTTGCTTTAGTTAGCAAACTAATTAAAGATACTAATATAGATTTTACAAGTTTATATTCTAATTTATACACGCGTCCTATTAAAGAAATTAGATTTTTAGGATATATTTATTCCAATATTAAAATAACAGAAAATGGCTTTGGATATTTGAAACTAACTGATGATATTATATCTCAGTATGGAGTAGATGCTGCAACAGCAGGAAATATGGTTAATGAGCTTAATTTTATTGATGATATAATTGCTTGGGGACTTTTTTCTGTTGATAAGGTGAATAATAATATTCGTTGTACCATTCGTTCTAGGGGACCTATTATTAATGAAGTAGCTGCTCGATATGGTGGTGGTGGTCATTCTATGGCTAGTGGTGTTAAGTTAAATGATTTTGAAACAGTTGATAAGTTAATAAATGATTTGGATAGTGTTTGCATGCAATATAAAGATAATATTTAAAGAAGTAGTACAATGATTTTTAATCGTACTACTTTTTTTATTATTTTTCGACATTTTTCGACAAAAATAGAAGTTTTTTGCTATAGAATTAGATTATATTATATTGTATAATTAAAAAGTCAAAAATAGATGGGAGATATAAAATGGAAAAAATTAGAGTATTAATGATTGATGATAATGTTAATTTAGTAAATATGGTTAAGGAATTTTTTTCAAGTCATTCTATAATAGATATTGTACTTTCTGCCTATGATGGAGAAAGTGGTATTGAGGTTATTCAAAATAATTTGGATAAATATGATGTTATTGTATTAGATTTAATTATGCCTAAAAAAGATGGTATGTATGTTTTAGATGAAATGCATGCACGTGGAATTGATAAGAAGGTAATTGTAGCAACAAGTTATAATGCTCCTGATGTAATAAGAGAGGTTTCAGAAATGGGAGTAAATTATTTTATATTAAAACCTTTTGAACTTTCTGATTTAGAAAAAAGAATTATTGAATCTGTTAAACCTAAAGATAAAGAAAGTAAAAATATTGATTTTTATCACAATAATTTACAGATTTCTATAACTAAAATTTTGCACGAATTAGGTATTCCATCACATATTAAGGGATACCAATATATAAGGGAGGCAATTGGAATAATATTTGATCATCCTGAAACAATTGGTGGTATAACAAAAGAATTATATCCAGAGCTTGCTAATAAATTTGATACAACTGTATCACGAGTAGAGAGAGCAATTCGTCATGCAATTGAAGTTAGTTGGAATCGTGGAAACTGGGATTTAATGGAAGAAATTTTTGGTTTTAGTGTTGATATTGATAAAGCAAAACCAACTAATTCTGAATTTATAGTAACTATTGCTGATAAGTTAAGATTAGAATTTCATAAAACAAAGTGTTAGATAAGGAGATAATTATTTGAAAAAAAATAATAAAACTATAAAATTGTTTAGTTTTTTATGTTTTATGTTTTTAGTTTCAATAATAGGTATTAAGTTTTATGATAAATTTATGAATAATCCTAAAAAAATATTTATAGATGCAATAAATAGCTTAACAAATGATTATAAAAATTTAAATAAGTTAAATAATATTGATTTTTTTAATAGTAATTTTAAACTTGATGGAAATATAGATATTGATATAAAACCAACTTTATTTAATTATTTAAAATCAAATCAATTAAATGAGCAAATTTTATATATTTTAAATAATCTTGATATAAAATATGATTTACAAAAATATAATAATGAAGTTTTATTTAATTTAAATGGTATATTGGATAGTAAGGATTTTCTTTTAAGTTATTATTTGAAAGATAATAATCATTATATAAAACTTGATAATTATAGTGATAAATATATAAAAATTAATTATTTAATAGATAATTTTAAAGGATTATTTATAAATTTTGATAATACAAATTATGTATTTAATTATGTGTTAAAAAGTTTTGTTAAAAATTTACAAGATGACTATTTTAATGTTATTGATGATGATTTAGAAATTGATAATAAAAAAATTAGTGTTAAAAAAAATATCTTGGTTTTAGATAAAAAAAATCTTACTGAGATTATAAATGCGATTATTTCAGATTTAAAAGTTGATGAGAAAAGTTTTGAAATAATTAGTAAATATATATCTATTGATCAATTGGGTTTAGATATTATTAATAATTTAGATGAAAATATAGTATTTTATTTTAATACATATTCTAGTGATAGTAAATTATTAAAGTATGAGATAGAAATAAATAATATAAGTAGTACATTTGGTACAAATATTAATAACTTTGTAATATCTTTTTTTCAAAACGAAATTATAGAATTTTATGCTGATAATAATTTAATTGCAAGTATTAATTATTATAATGATACGGATAATGATTTAGTTGATATTTATGTTTTTGAAAATAAATTATTGTCGATTAAATTTAACAATTTAGAAAATGAAAAATCGGCATCTGTTAAGTTTTATAATGGAGTTGGTAGTGATTTTATATTAGATTTATCTTTTGCAATAGATAAAGATATAGGGAATAATTATAGTAAATTAGAAAATCAATTACTTTTAGATTTTAATATGTTTGGTTTAAATTTATTTAAATTTAAAATTTTGGATTATATTAATTTTTATATGAATAATACTGGTATAGATTTTAATTCAAAAGATTTAGAGGAAAATTTAGATATAACTAGTATTGATTTTAATAAGGTAAAGCAAGTTTTTTGTGATTTTATAAAAATAGAGGAAAATTAATTAAGATTTTCCTTTTTTCACGTAATTTACACCATAATAACACACTTACAACAATATTTTTTATTAAGATTAAATTGTTTAGGAGGTGAAGTATGGATATAAATGTTTTTAAAAGAGTTGAAAAAAAATATTTATTAAGTGAAGATTTGTATCAAAAATTATTTGAAAAAATAAATAATTATATTACTGTTGATACTTATGATTTTAGTACTATATGCAATATTTATTTTGATACAGATGATTATTTACTTGTAAATAGATCGATAGAAAAACCAATATATAAAGAAAAAGTACGTCTTAGAAGTTATGGTATTCCTAAAAAGAATAGTAAGGTTTTTTTAGAAATCAAGAAAAAATATAAGGGTGTAGTTGGAAAAAGAAGAGTATCTGCACCACTTAAAGAATTTTATAAATATTTTGATACTGGTAAATATCCTAATGTAGATACACAAATTATGAATGAAATTGATTATTGTTTTAAATTTTATAATTTGAAACCAAAAGTTTTTTTAGCTTATGATAGATATTCTTATAAAGGAAAGGATGATTCTAATTTTAGAATTACTTTTGATAAAAATATAAGAAGTAGAACAGATAATTTATATTTGGAAAATGGTGATAATGGTATGCTTTTACTAGATAAAAATTGTTATATTATGGAAGTTAAAACTTTAGGTGCGTATCCATTATGGTTTGCTCAAATTTTATCAGAATTAAACATTTATCCAACATCATTTTCTAAGTATGGAAATGTATATAAAAAACAAATTTTTAAGAAAGAAGGTTAATTATGTTTGAAAGTGTTTTTAGTTCATCAGATTCATTATCAATTACTACAGTTTTATTGTGTTTCTTATTTTCTATTATATTAGGATTTATAATCGCATTTACTCATATGAAAACTGGTAAATATACCAAAAATTTTGTTATAACTTTAACTATTTTACCATCCTTAATAGAGTGTGTTATGATTATGGTAAATGGTTCACTTGGAACCTCTGTTGCGGTACTTGGAGCCTTTAGTTTAGTAAGATTTAGGAGTATTCCAGGTAATTCTAAAGAAATAACTAGTATTTTTTTAGCAATGGCTACTGGTTTAGCTCTTGGAATGGGACATATTTTATTTGCTATTTTAATAACAATTTTAACTTGTTTAATAATGTTCATCTTATATTCAAGTAAATTTGGAGAAAAAAAGAATATAAGCAAAATTTTAAAAATTACAATTCCAGAAAATTTAGATTATACAAATGTATTTGATGATATTTTTACTAATTATACAAAATCTATTAAATTAGAACAGGCAAAAACTACTAATATGGGAAGTATGTATGAACTTAAATATAATGTAGAATTAAAAGATAATGTAAATGAAAAAGAATTTATTGATACATTAAGATGTAGAAATGGAAATTTAAGTATTTCCTTAACCAATTTGACTTTAGATATGGAGTTATAAAATGAAAAAGAAAAAAATAATTATTATAAGTTTAGTTTTAATTATATTAATTGCTTTATGTATATTATTTATAAGTAAAAATAACAATAATTTAGATAGTGATAATGGTTCTATTAATATAGTTGCTAAGGAAAATAATATTGAAGATGTTAGTTTTGAGGGAATGGAAACGGTTTCTATTAATTTATCTAGTACGTTAAAAATAACTGAAGGTGGCATTTATAATTTAACTGGTACTATTAGTGATGGTAACATTTATATTGATACAAAAGATAATGTAAAACTTATATTAAATGGAGTTACTATTAATAGTAGTGATGGACCAGCAATTTATATAGAAAATGCAAATGTTGTTTACATTGAACTTGCTAGTGGTACAGTTAACTATTTAACTGATAGTGAAACATATTCTGATTCAAATATTAATGGTACTTTATTTAGTAAGGATGATTTAATTATAGGTGGAGACGGTAAATTAGTTGTTGATGCTAATTATGAAGATGGAATTGTATCAAAAGATAACTTAAAAATTGTTAGTGGAGAATTTGAAATTGAATCAGTTGATAATGGTATTAGAGGTAAAGATTCAGTAGTAATAATGAATGGAAATTTTAAAATTAATGCCAGTGGTGATGCCATAAAATCAACAAATGATACTGATTCTAATTTAGGATATATTCTAATTAATGATGGTACTTATGATTTAGAAACTAAATTAGATGGTATTCAAGCTGAAACAGATTTGGTTATAAATAATGGTACGTTTAATATTAAAACTAGTGGAAATGATACAGATAGTTCTAAAGGATTAAAAGCAGGTAGTAATTTAATTATAAATGATGGTAATTTTGAAATAGATTCTTATGACGACTCAATTCATTCAAATAATTATATAAATATTAAAAATGGAAGTTTTAGTTTAAGTAGTGGTGATGATGCAATTCACGCTGATAATAAAATAGTTATTGATAATGGGAATATTGATGTTTTAAAAAGTTATGAAGGAATTGAAGCTTTTGAAATTATTATAAATGATGGTGATATAAATATTGATGCTAGTGATGATGGAATAAATGCAGCTAGTAAATCATCTTCAAATGATAATAATGATTTTTCAAAAAATATGCCTGATGATATGAAAGATTTGAATAATAAACCAGAAAATATGGAAGATTTTGATCCTAAAGATGGTAATAAACCAGAGGATATGGAAGATTTTGATCCTAAAAATGGTAATAAACCAAATGGAAATATGGAAAATTTTGATCCTAAAGATGGTAATAGACCAGATAAAAATATGGAAGATTTTGATCCAACAAGTAATGATAAACCAGCTGATAATAATATAAAACCTAATTTTGAAGATATAGATGTGAATAATGATTCAGATATAGCTACAATTACTATAAATGGGGGTAATATTTATGTAAATGCAAATGGTGATGGTGTTGATGCAAATGGTAGTATTTATATGAATGGTGGTAAGTTAATTATAAATGGTCCTACCGATAATGGTAATGGTGCTTTAGATTATGATAAAGAATTTAAAATAACAGGTGGTATATTAGTTGCTAGTGGTTCTAGTGGAATGGCACTTAATACTTCAAATAATTCTACTCAAAATTCTATTATGATAAATTTTTCTGAGGTTATAAATAGTTCAGAATTAATAAGTATTTTTGACAGTAATAATAATGAAATATTTACATATAGTTCATCTAAAAAATATCAAAATATAGTTATATCTATACCAGATTTAAAGAAAGGTGAAACCTATACTATATATAAAGGTGGTAGTACAAATTCTATAGAAGACAGTGGTCTATATGAAATTGGATCTTATACTGATGGATCTCAGTATGAAGAATTTACTATTGAAAATATTGTTAATTCTATTGGAAATACTAAAAATTCATTTAATCCTATGAATAACCGTATGAATTAAGATAAAACTTGCTTTTGCAAGTTTTTTTATATACTTATTATAATAATTACAAAATATTAGTGTTTTATAAGACGTTATAATTGATAAAGAATATTTATTAGAAAATGAATAACCAAAAGAGAGTTTAAAAATAATTATAAATTTAAAATAAATACATATGCAATGTGTAAATGATTTAAAAGTAAAGTTGATGAAAAATATTGAAAATTTAAGGAGGTATTATTTCTAGAAACGTTTATTGTAGAATTATAGTTGAAAAAAGTTTTGTTTAATGATAGAATTAAAGTGTATTCATAAAAGTAGGTGAGTTTATGGACGAAACAAGAATTTATGATTCTACTGTTTTTAAAGATGCTTTAGTTGGTAATATTTTGAAAGAGGTTGTAGAAATTTTATCAGAAAGGGGCTATAATCCAATAAATCAAATTGTAGGATATTTGATGAGTGGCGATCCTGGATATATTTCTAGTTATAAAGATGCTAGAAAGAAAATTCAAAGTGTTAATAGGTCTGATTTATTGGCATTATTAGTTAATGAATATTTGCAAAAATGAGATATTTAGGACTGGATTTAGGAAGTAGAACACTAGGTATATCATTAAGTGATATAACGCATACTATTGCTTCGACTTATAAAACAATTCGTTTTAATGAGTCTGATTATGATTCTATATTGCCTGAATTAAAAGAAATAGTTAATGAATACAAAGTTTCTAAAATTGTTTTAGGTTTACCTAAAAATATGAATAATACTATTGGTGAAAGAGGCGAGATTTGCCTAAAATTTCAAAAAAAGTTAATTGATTATTTAAATGTTGAAGTAATTATGCAAGATGAACGTCTTTCGACTGTTGAGGCAACTAATTATATGTTAGATGCTGATATTTCAAGAAAAAAAAGGAAAAAGAAAGTTGATAGTTTGGCTGCAAACATAATTCTTCAAACATATTTAGATAAAGAAAGAGGGAGAAATAATAATGAATAATGAAGAAAGAATGACTTTTAAGGTTAAAAATGATGAAGGTAAGGAAATTGAATGTGAAGCTTTATTTACATTTGAATCAGATGAAACTAAAAAAAATTATATAGTATATACTGATAATACTAAAGATGAATCAGGAAATACAAAGGTTTATGCATCAATTTATAATCCAAATGAAGAAAATACAAATTTATTACCTATTGAAACTGATAAAGAATGGAAAATAATTGAAACAATTTTATCAGAGTTACAATCACAAGTTAAAGCACAAATGAATAATTCTAATGAGGAATAAAAAAATATGAAGAAGTATACTTATACTGCTTTCTTTATTGCCCTTTTTTTTACTGTTTTGATAATTGTTACTTGCTCAATTTACAAAATAAATATTGCTCCTGTTAGTAAGGATAGCACTTTAAAGACAATTGAAATTGCGAAGGGTGAAACATATTTATCTATTGCTAGTAAATTAAAGGATAATAATTTGATAAAATCAGAATTTTATTATAAATTATATGTTAAATTAATGAATCCTAAAGGATTAGAGGAAGGATTTTATTATTTAAGTGAAGATATGGGCGTTGAAAAAATTATAAAGGTATTATCTGATGGTAGTGATATAAATGCTAATACAATAAATATAACTTTTTTAGAAGGAAAAAATATGAGAAGTATTGCAAAAGTTATATCTGAAAATACTAATAATACTGAAGATGATGTTTATAATTTATTGAATGATACCGCTTATTTAGATTCATTAATTGATAAATATTGGTTTTTGACAGATGAAATAAAAGATAGCCGTATTTATTATTCACTAGAGGGATATTTATTTCCAGATACTTATCAATTTAAAAATAAAGATGTAACTGTAAAAGAAATATTTGAAACTTTGTTGGATGAGTTAGATAATAAATTAACTCCTTATAAAAATGAAATTTTAAATAGCAATTATACAGTTCATCAACTTTTAACACTTGCTTCTATTATTGAATTAGAGGGTGTAAATGTTGATGATCGTTTTGATGTATCTGGTGTATTTTATAATCGTTTGAATGCTGGTTGGAGTTTAGGTAGTGATGTTACAACTTATTATGCAAGTAAAATTGATATGAGTGAAAGAGATTTAAAAAAATCTGAAATAGATGAATGTAACAATTATAATACTAGAAATCCTTGTATGGCTGGTAAATTGCCAGTTAGTCCAATATGTAATCCTGGCATTGAATCAATTGAAGCTGCAATAAATCCAAACCAACATAATTACTATTTCTTTGTTGCTGATAAAAATAAAAAAACATATTTTACTAAAACTAATGCAGAACATTTGCAAACAATTGCGTCTTTAAAGAGTCAAGGTTTATGGTACGAATATCAGAATTAGAAAATTATGCTAAAGAAAATAATATACCAATTATGATGAAAGATGGTATTGAATTTTTGTGTAATTATATAAAAGAAAATAATATAAAAAATATATTAGAAATTGGTACAGCAATTGGATATTCAGCAATTAAAATGGCATTGATTGATAGTAGTATTAAAATTACTACAATTGAAAGAGATAAAGAGAGATATAATATTGCTTTAAAAAATGTAAATGATTTTAATTTACAAGATCAAATACAAATAATTTTAGGTGATGCTTTAGATATAACTTTATCTGATAAATATGATTTAATATTTATTGATGCGGCAAAAGCTCAATATATAAATTTTTTTGAAAAATATAAATTAAATTTAAAACAGGATGGTACAATTGTAAGTGATAATTTATTATTTCATGGGCTTGTTGATGGCAATTGGGATGATTTATCACGTAATGTAAGAGGAATTGTTAGAAAAATAAAAAATTATAAAGATTTTTTAGATGAGAATAAGGAATTTAAAACAGTGTATTATCAATTAGGTGATGGTATAGGAATTTCAAAAAGGCAGTGAAAACTGCTTTTTTTTGAGTTTTGGTAAAAATAAAACTTGACACAAAAAAATCAGAGAATAAGAAAAACTTTCTCTGATTTTTGCTTTAAAAAAAAGGTAAACACATTCGATATTTGATATAATTTAATTGGTAAATAAAATTATTACTAAACAAAAATAATCGGAGGTGTTTACATGAATAATTTAAATATGATGTTAACAATTAATTTAGGACATATAACAATAATAACAGATAATATAAATATAAAAATGTTAACAATAAAAATAATATATGCAAGCAAATCATTAAAAGAAAAAGCTATAGTATGGTTAAGTCAAATTGCTAAAGGAATAAAAGAAATATTAATCAATGTACATAATGGTATAAGAGAATGGAAGAATATAGAAGAAAAGGAAAAATATAAACAATTATCATTAAAATTATAACTGTAAAATTAATTTAATAATTTAAAAAAGAACATTTCCAGATGTTTTGTGTTAGCATGAATAAATTTATAAAAATATAATAAGATTTATAAAAATTTAATTTCTTTTTATAAATTATTGAATTTTTATAATTAAAAAATTGAAACTCAAATAAATATTTATATTAAAAATATAAAATATATGTTATACTATTAATAGATTGATTTAATCAATTATTTGTTTTTATAAAATTGGGTTTAACGATATAGAAAAATACAAAACATTTGAAAGTTTTAAGAGGAATATGAGAAAATGAAAAAAACTTAATAAAATAAAAGCAAAAATCTATACAGCTATTATATGATATAAGAACAATGATATATAAGAATTAAGGAGTGTGATTTATATGGCATTAATAAAATGTGAAGAGTGTGGGAAAGAGTTTAGTGATAAAGCAAATGCTTGTCCAAATTGTGCCTGTCCAGTAAAAATAGAACCTAAAGTAAAAAATCATAATGAAAATGAATACATTATATCCGAAGCAATTATAAGTAAAAAACTTATTTTGAAATACGATTTGATTATTGTTGTTGGAGTTTTTATAGTTTTGTTTCTTTTTATGTATGGCTTGTCAAATCAAGCACAGTCGGCATTTATGTTTTCAAGCTTAATAACATTTTTTCTAATTGTAGTATTAGCAATTGAGGGGTACTTGTTATTGAAAAATAAGTTAATACTTACGAATAAACGTGTCAATGGAAAAATATATGGTATATTAAGTTCAAGTAATATTGACATTCCTATTGATAAAATAAATGCAATAGTTATTACTAAAAAGTTATTTGTTTTTGATGGTATAAGTATTATGTCAGCATTTGCACAAACATATCATTTATTATTTGTAGAAAATGCACAAGATTTTAGAGAAAAGGTTATGGAAAAAATTGACACAAAATAATATTGTTTGAAGTAATTAAACTATTAAAGATATGACAGTTATGCCATATCTTTTTAATGTGTGCTAGGCATGGCATATATCTAGATGGTGAAAGTTCATTACATGCATACATATCAACGAAGTGTTTTTCCATCGTGAGGTGTGAACTGAAGGAAGTGTAGAGCAAAATCATGGTCTGATGAACAAAAACTTAATATAAGGTTACACATATGGATAAGAGTGCATTACAACTTGAAGTTATAAAGATATACGTAAATATGAGTAGTAAATTAATCATATAAGCGAGGAAAGAGATATGTCTTACCCTAGGAGGTTTCATAGACACATAAGCACGAGCATTTTAATATCAACAATTGTTAATGGTGGTCGAAAAAAGATTGCTATGAGAAGTCAGCCGAGGTCATAGTATCTATAAAAATATAGAGAAAGACTGAATATTTATAGTATTTCAAACACTAAGATTAACCTCCTTAATGACAAACAAATTGCTTAAGAAGATATTATATATGTTTCTAAAACTTATTGCACATTAATTGTGCACTTTCAACAAAAATCTACAAAAAGTTAAAAAAACGAAACACAAATTATTTTTTTATTGACATATTTATGAAAAATTGTATAATAGGTTGAAAAGAAGAGGGTTTGTATGAAAATTAAAAATTTAAAAGTTTATTTTAGTACGTGTTTATTAATGACAACTTTGTCATCATGCAAAAATATAAATGAAGATTATAAAAGTGATAATAATATAATTGTTACTTCTTCAGTAGAAATGGAAAATATTACTAGTAAATGTGAAGTAAATGATATTATTGAAACTAAAATAGATGATAAAGAGATAATTGAAGAAGAAAATTTTGACTACATTGTTCAACCAAAACAAACGGTTGATCAAATTGAGTCTGTAACAATTAGTTTTACTGGAGATTGTACTTTGGGTACGTACGCTAAAAGTTCCAATAGAGCTTTTGAGGTTTTATTTGAACAACAAAAAGATTATAATTATTATTTCAATAATGTAAAGCAAATATTTGAAAATGATGATTATACTGTTGTTAATTTGGAAGGACCACTTACTGATGCTACAGTAGCTCAAGATAAACCGTTTGCTTTTAAGGGTAGAAAAGATTATGTAAATATTTTATTAAATGGAAATGTTGAAGCTGTTAATTTATCTAATAATCATATCATGGATTATTATGAAGAAGGTTTCAATGATACCATTGAAGTATTAAATGAAAATAATATTGATTATTTTAATAATACTATTTATCATATTGAAGAAATAAATGGATATAAGTTTGGCTTTGCTGGATTTAAAGCTTTTAATTTATATACAAAAAATGAAATAGATAATGCTATTAAATATTTTAATGATAATGATGTTGATATAAAAATTATAACTTTGCATGGTGGAATTGAATATGATTATCAATTTGATTCTATAAAGGAAGAATTAGCTCATTATTCTATAGATAATGGAGTTGATTTGGTTGTCGGTCATCATCCTCATATTTTACAGGGAATTGAAGAATATAATAATAAATATATTATATATTCACTTGGAAATTTTTGCTATGGTGGTAATAGATGTCCTGTTGATATGAATTCTATGATTGCTCAAGTAACTTTTAATTTTAAAAATAAAAAAATTGATAATTATGATTTAAATTTGATACCTGTTTCTATTTCTTCTGTTGATTATGAAAATAATTTTCAACCAACTATTTTAGAATGCGATAAGAAAGATAAAGTTTTAGAATTAATAAATAATTATAGTAAAAATTTTTCCTATAATGATTAATATATATTTTAAATATGGAGATATCCATATTTTTCTTTTAAAGTAAATTTTATAGTGTTATAATAATTGTAGGTGGTTTTATGGATACTGATTTATATAAATATGAAAAAGAGTTATATGATCAAAATTATGAGTATATTGGTGGTGTTGATGAGGTAGGACGCGGTCCTTTAATTGGTGATGTAGTAGCAGCTTGTGTTGTTTTACCTCGCGATTTTGTCTTGGAGGGTTTAACGGATTCAAAAAAATTAAGTGAAAAAAAGCGTAATGAATATTATGATTATATAATTAAACATTGTATAGCTTATGGAATAGGGAGAGTTCATCCTGATGAAATAGATAAAATAAATATATATGAAGCAAGTCGTAAGGCAATGCTTAAAGCTATATCTAAGGTTAGAAAACAAATTGATTTACAGTATGTTTTAGTTGATGCTATGCCACTTCCAACTTTGGATATTGGGGTTTCTTCTATAATTAAGGGTGATGCTAAAAGTATTAGTATAGCAGCTGCAAGTGTAGTTGCTAAAGTAACTCGTGATAATGATATGTATAAGCTTGATAAAAAATATCCATTATATGGATATGCTTTACATAAAGGATATCCTACTAAGAGGCATATAGAGGCAATTAATAAATATGGACTTATTGATGGATATAGAAAAACTTATGGTCCTGTTAAAAAAGTATTGGAGGAAATTTAATGAATTTTGGTTTTAATTTTAATGATAGAAAATTATTTACTCGTGAACAAAAAAGCACAACTAGATCTATTGATATGAATCGTTATAGTGATAAGTTTGGTGCAACTGATCCAGATACTATAAAAATGAGAAGACTTAAATTTAAAGAACAATTTAATAAAAATATTAATTTAAATAGAGAAATGAATAAAAATAATAGTGTTTCTTCAACTATTTTAAATAAACCTAATAATGCAAGAACCAGAGAAGAAAAGCAGTTTAATCATATAGAAGCTTTAAAAAATATTAAAAGAGGTTTTTAATGGTAATTGAAAAAATAGTTGTTGGATCATATTTAGAAAATTGTTATATTTTATCTATTGGTTCTAATTGTATTGTTGTTGATCCAGGTGATGATTATTTAAGAATTGATGAAAAGATAAATGGTAAAAATGTTTTGGCTGTTTTAATAACTCATAGACATTCTGATCACATTGGTGCTTTAGAGGATATAATAAGAAAATATAATCCTATTATTTATGAATATAAAAATGTTCAAGAAAAAAATTATGTTATTGATAAATTTTCTTTTGATGTTATTTATACACCAGGACATACTAATGATTCTGTTACTTATTATTTTAAAAGTGAAAAGGTAATGTTTACTGGTGATTTTGTTTTTGAAAATTCGATAGGTAGAACAGATTTACCGACTGGTGATTATAATAAAATGGTTGATAGTATTAATTTATTAAAAAAATATCCAGATGATATTACTTTATATCCTGGACATGGTAATTATACTACAATAGGTATAGAAAAAATTAATAATTATTGGTTTTATAATATTAATCTATAAATATAGATTTTTTTTTAAATTTAATATATAATTGATGTGGTGATAAAATGAAAAATATAGATATAAATGTTGGTGTTTCAAATAGACATGTTCATTTGAAAGAAAGTGATTTTAAAATATTATTTGGTAATGATGCAGTATTAGAGTGTGAAAAAAAATTAACACAACCTGGTCAATATTCAAGTAAATCTAAAATTACTATTAAAACTGAAAAATCAGAAATACCTAATGTAAGGGTATTAGGACCATTAAGAAGCTATACTCAAGTAGAAATTTCTAAAACTGATGCTTTTAAATTAGGTGTAAATCCTCCAGTTAGAGAATCTGGGGATATAGAAAATAGTGAATCAGTTACTTTAGTTGGTCCATGTGGTGAAATTACTATAAATGAGGGATGTATAATTGCTTCAAGACATATTCATTTAACCCATGATGATGTAAAAAAGTATGGTTTAGAAGGTAAAAAATATGTTGATATTTTAATTGATGGCTTTAAAGGTGGAATTTTAAAAAATGTGTTTTTAAAAATAAGTGATGATTTTGTTTTCGAGTTGCATATTGATACAGATGATGCTAATGCTCATTTAGTTAAACAAGGTGATATTGTTCATATCATTGGTGATGATTGTGAGTAATGTGTTTTGTATTTGTGATAAGTGTAAGATGATGAATATTAAATCAATAGTACCAAAATTAAAAAAAATAGATGAATTCGCTGAAATAAGAATAGGTTGTCAAAATTTTTGTGGTATTGGTAGAACTAAATGTTTTGCAATTGTTAATAATATCCCAGTGATTGCTTCTTCTTCAGATGAATTAATTTTGAAAATAAAGAATAGTATAGGTGATTAAAAATGCCAGAATTACCAGAAGTTGAGACTGTAAGAAAAAGTTTAAAAAAGTTAGTATTAAATAAAAAAATAGTAGGTGTAAATATAATTTATCCAAATATAATTGAATATCCTGATATTTTAGAATTTGAAGAAAAAATTGTTAATCAAACTATTAATGATATAAAAAGAAGAGGTAAATGGTTGATGTTTGAGTTAGATAATTATTTTTTACTTAGTCATCTTAGAATGGAAGGAAAATATTTAATTAGAAAAAAAGGAGATAATTATGGTAAACATGAACTAATTTCTTTTATTTTTTCTGATTTGACTGAATTAAGATATCAAGATGTAAGAAAATTTGGTCGTATGTATTTAATTGAAAAAAATCATGTATATGACTGTAAACCTTTAAATTCTTTAGGTTTAGAGCCTTGGGATGATAATTTGAATGTTTTATATTTAAAAGAAAAATATAAGGGGAAAAAATTACCTATAAAAACAACTTTATTAGATCAAAGTATAATTGTAGGAATTGGTAATATTTATGCTGATGAAATTTTATTTCTAAGTCATATAAATCCTTTAAAAAAATGTTATGAATTAAATGATAAAGAGTTAGAATCTATTATAGAAAATACTAAAAAAGTTTTGGATATGGCAATTAAAGATGGTGGTACTACTATAAAAAGTTATACATCTAGTGAAGGTGTTCATGGTAATCATCAACAATTTTTATTAGTTCATAGCAAAGAAAATGAAAATTGTCCTATATGTAATAATAAAATTATAAAAATAAAAGTTGGTGGAAGGGGAACTTATTATTGCAGTAAATGTCAAAAAATGTAGGTGGTATAATGAAAAAAAATGTAGTTGCATATATTATAACTATTATTTTGTCAATTTTATATATTTTTATATTTAATAAAATATTTTGTAAAGATTTAAATTTATTTACAAATAATGATGTAATTAAAGTAAAAGTAATGGAAATTATATCTATAGATAGTTCAGAATATCAACTTGGTTTGAATGATGTACATGAGGAAAAATCAATATATTTTAAAGGAAAAATTATTAATGGTTCTAATAAAGGAAAAGTTATTGATGGTGTACAAAAACTAAATGATATATATGCTGGAAATCAGGAACAAGTAAAAGTTGGTAATAAAGTATTGTTAATGAAATCTCAAAATATAGGTGATGCCCAATATTTAATGACTGAATATGTAAGAAGTGATTATTTATTAATTTTAACAGTAATATTTTTATTATTTTTAATTATATTTGGTCATAAGAAAGGACTTAATACAATTTTATCGTTAATTTTTACTTGTTTAGCTATCTTTTTAGTTTTTATACCATCGGTATTAGCTGGTAGAAGTATATACTTGTGGTCTATAATAACATGCTTATTTATTATATTAATGACTTTGTTATTTATTAATAATTTAAGTAAAAAAACTTTGTGCGCATGTTTAAGTTGTATAGTGGGTGTATCTTTAACAGCACTTTTAACTTTACTTATGTCTAAAATTATGTCTTTAACTGGAATTTTAGATGAACAATCTTATTATTTACAATTAATGGATACTTCTAAACCTTTTGATTTAAAAGCAATTATATTTGCGGGTATTATATTAGGAGCTGTAGGCGCTATTATGGATGTAGCTGTAGAACTTTCTGCATCTTTACTAGAAGTTTATGAAAAGGCAAAAAATGAAGATAAAAATATCAAATCATTATGGAATTCTGGCTTGAATATTGGTAGAGATATGATGGGAACCATGTCTAATACATTAGTTATGGCATATATTGGTAATTCAATTTCTACAACATTATTATTGTTATCATATAGTGGTTCTTTAATTGAATTATTAAATAGGGAAATGATTATTGTTGAATTATTACAAATATTAGTTGGAAGTTTTGGGCTTCTATTAACTATTCCATTTACTTCTATAATTTGTTCTTTAATTTATTGTAAGAAAAATAGTATGGGGAAATGCAATGAATGATATTATAAATGAAGTATTAAAAAGGACAAAGTTAGAAAATTTTTATAAATTATTACAAAATAAAAATTATGAGTTGATTTACCAATATTATGGAAAAAATGTATATCAGTTTTTTACTCCAAAATTATATCAAAAAGAAGATATAAAAAAATTAATGATTGAAAAAAGATATGGTGAAATTTATAGTAAGTATGGATTTTCTCAAATTGTTAAAATAAAAAATTTAAGAAAATATAAATTTGATGATATAAAAAAATTAAAAGAATCTGGTAGATACGAAGATATTTATATAAAATATGGTGAAAAAGAATATAATAGGTATCTTGATATTATGAGGGAATCTGATATAAAAAATGAATTGTCAGATATTTCTAAATTTAAGCTTTATAAGTCTAAATTTAAGTTAGTGTCTAAGATAGAATTTCTTAAAAAAATTTCTACAGCAACTATTGCAAGCTGTATGTTTATATGTGGTTTTGTTGGTTTTAATAATGGTTTAGAATTTAAGCAGAATGAAATTAGTTATTATGATGCTGTTATGGAGTATAATTCTAAAATACATTCTTATGCAAATGAAGTTAATGAAATGAATTTATCTGATTTACAAATAATAATGAAAGTAATGGATGATATTTGGCAAGAAATGGAAGGTTATGGAAAGCCTGAACTTGATATAAGAGGATTTGAGAGAATTGATTTATTAAATGAAAATGGAGTAGGTGTATGTAGAAATATTGCTGATGATTTTACAGCTAAAATGAACGCAATTAACCCAAAATATAATGCAAGAAATGTTATTGTTTATTTTGATAATGACTGTTATAATAAAGAATCAATGGCAGATATTTCTCAAAAATACTCTAAAAGTTATTTAGAAGTGTTTGAAAATAATCAAGAAAATAATCAGGAAAATATTGAAAATGAAGATGATTTATTTAAAAAGCAACTAGGTAATCATATGGTAACTGTTTTAGATATACCAGAAGATAATATTTCCTTAATTGTTGATGCGACTAATCCATCTATTGGATATTTAAAACAGGGAAAAATATATATGTTATCTAATTATAATGGGAAAGGATTAGAATTTGCAAATTTTGGTCAAGTTTTCTTTAATGATACTAAGAATTACCTTAGTATTGAATTTGAAAAGGTAAATAGTGCATTTAAATTTAATGATTTAAATGATATAAATAAAAAGTATGGTCATGATGCTCAAAATGAAGCTCTTTTATATGTTAGAGATTTAGATATTAAAAATAAAAACAGGTAAAACCTGTTTTTTTATGCTACTTCAATATCTTTACTAACTTTTTTTAATGTTCTTAATTCTCTAGCACTGATTTTAATTGAAGTTCCATCTTCTAGAGTGATTTTTTGTAAATTTGGTTTTTGAGCATGTTTAGTAGCATTACAAGCATGACTTCTTTTATTACCAAATAAAGGTTTTTTATTAGTTACTTTAATAGCCATATTATCTCCTCCTTTATTTTTTCTCCCTATGCCATATAATTTTACTATATTATTTTAAATAAGTCAAATATTTATAATATTTTTCTTAAATTTCTATTATTTATTTTTTATAATTATTGATTGTGCTATAATAAATGTATGATTGGAGGGGAATTATGTATACTCAATTTTATATAAAAACTGAAAATTCTTTGTTAACAAGTATGATAAAAATATCAGATTTAGTAATACAAGCAAAGAAGTTAGGTTATAATTCTCTTTCAATAACTGATAATAATATGTATGGTGTTATGGATTTTTATCATGAATGTATTAAAAATAATATTAAACCAATTATTGGATTAGAGGTTAATATTGATGATTGTAAATTTTTACTATATTGCATTAATTATAATGGATATAAAAATTTAATTAAAATTGCTACTTCTCAAAGTGATAATACCCTAAATTTTGATGTTTTAAAAAAATATTCTAGCGATTTAATTTGTATTGTTTTATATGAATCATTAAATCATTTATATTCTAAATTAAAAGAAATTTATCTTAATATATATATAGGTTATAAAAATATAAGTGAAAGAAATAATTTAGATGGCGATAATTTATTGTATGTTAATGAAACTTTGTATTTAAATAAAGATGATTCTAAGTATTATAAATATTTAGTTGGAATAAGAGATAGTTTAATAATTGATAATATTAAAATTAATAAAGATAAAAATTTTTTATATCCCATTAGTGTGCTAGAAAAATTGCCAATTAAAGATTTAGAAAATAATAAAAAAATTACTGATATGTGTAATTTAAAATTGGAATTTAATTTAGATTTATTACCAATATATGATTGCCCAAATAGTTTAACTAGTTATGATTATTTAAAAAAACTATGTATTGATAATTTAAATAATTTATTTGATAATAATATTCCTAGTGATTATTTAAAAAGACTAAATTATGAAATTGATGTTATTAATAAAATGGGTTTTTGTAATTATTTTTTAATTGTCTATGATTATGTTAAATTTGCTAAAGAAAATGATATATTAGTTGGACCCGGTAGGGGTAGTGCTGCAGGTTCATTAGTAGCTTATTCTTTAAATATTACCACAATTGATCCTTTAAAATATAATCTTTTATTTGAAAGATTTTTAAATCCAGAACGTATAAGTATGCCAGATATTGATATTGATTTTGAATTTGATAAAAGAGATATGGTAATTGAATATTGCGTACAAAAGTATGGAAAAAAGTGTGTTGCGCCAATTATTACTTTTGGAACATTAGGTTCAAAACAGGTTATTCGTGATGTTGCAAGAGTTATGGATATAGATATATCACTTGTTGATAATTTGTCTAAATTAATTGATTCTAAAATTAACTTAAAGGAAAATTATGAAAAAAATATTAAAATTAGAAATATGCTTAAAATAAATAGAGAACTATTTGATTTATATAAAATCGCATATAAATTTGAAGGACTTAAAAGACATAAAACTGTTCATGCCGCTGGTATTGTTATGTCAAGAATTCCTTTAGATGATGTAATTCCCTTAGATATTCATGATAATTATTATTTGACAGGATATTCTATGGAATATTTAGAAAAAATTGGATTACTTAAAATGGATTTTTTAGCTTTAAAAAACTTATCCATAATTTCAGATATAATAAAGCAAATAAATGTATTTGATAGTAATATTAATTTTGATAATATTCCACTTAATAATGAATTGGCTATTGAAATTTTTAAAAATGGTTATACCTTAGGAATTTTTCAATTTGAATCAACGGGAATGATTAATTTTTTAAAAAAATATGAAGTTACAAATTTTGATGATATTGTTGCAGCTATAGCTTTATATAGACCTGGACCAATTAAAAATATTGATACTTATATAAATAGAAAAAAGGGATTAGAAAATATAGATTATTTGCACCCAGATTTAGAAAAAATTTTAAAACCTACTTATGGTATTATTGTATATCAGGAACAAATTATGCAAATAGCTGTTACTTTAGCAAATTTTTCTTTGGGAGAAGCTGATATTTTAAGAAAGGCAATGAGTAAAAAAAATACTGATTTGCTATTATCTTTAAAAGAAAAATTTATAAATCAAAGTATTAAAAATGGGTATGATAAGGAAATTGTTATTAAAATTTATGATTTTATTTTAAAGTTTGCCGAATATGGTTTTAATAAATCCCATTCTGTTTCTTATGCTATGATAGCTTATAAAATGGCTTATTTAAAAGCAAACTATAGAGAATATTTTATGAGGAGTTTATTGTCGGGTGTAATAGGTAGTGAACAAAAAACTAAAGATTATATATACGAATGTAAATTGCTTGGAATAAATTTACTTTTACCTGATATTAATTTAAGTATTGATAATTATTTTATTTATAATAATAATTTATTATTACCATTAAATTCTATAAAAGGAATTGGTACTTCTATTGTTAAAATAATTTTAGATGAAAGAAAAAATGGTAAATTTATTGATATTTATGATTTTATCAAAAGAGTATATAATAAAAATATAAATAAACAAATATTACTAAATTTAAATGATGCTGGTTGTTTTTTATCACTTGGAATTAGTAGAAAAAAATTTGAAAATAATATTGATCTAATAATAAATTATGGAGAAATAGGAGAATTATTAGATGATGATTCTCTGAAACCTTTATTAAAGGATTGTGTAGAATTTTCTAATAAGGATATAATGAAAAAAGAATTAGATGTATTTGGATTTTATTTGAGTAAACATCCTGTTACAGAGTATAAATTAAAATATAAAGCTATTGATTTAAAAGATATATCATTATATTTTGATAAAAATATTGATTTAATTATATATGTTGATAAAATTAGAGTAATTAAAACAAAGAATAATGATGAGATGTGCTTTATATCCGGTAGTGATGAAAGCTCAAATATTGAAATAGTTTTATTTCCTAAAGTATATGATTTAAATAAAAATATAGAAATAGGAAATGTTTTAAAAATTTTTGGAAAAGTCGAGAAAAGATTTGATGAATATCAAGTGGTTGCTAGTGAAATAGAAGTTATTCAATAATTTTAAATGAATTTATTGATTAAAATTACAAAAAATGGTATTCTAAATAATAGAGGATGTGGTAATAAATATGTTAACTATTTATAAAAATGCAAGCAAAAAATTGATAAAAACTTTAAAAAAAGGTTTTACATTAATAGAATTATTAGCAGTAATAGTAATACTTGCAATAATAGCGTTAATTGCGGTACCACAAGTAATTAAAATATTAAATAAGGCAAAATTATCGTCAGCTGAGGACTCTGTATATGGAATAGTAAAATCAGTAAATACTTATGTAGCTAATTTTATGTTAAAAAATGATGGTAATTATCCTGATGAAGATTTAGAATTTTCCTGTGGAAAAGAAGGGTGCAATTTAGATAACAGTTTGGAAGGTTATAATTTAAATAATTTAAAATCATTGAGTTTTAAGGGTGTTAAACCATCTTCTGGTACTGTGAAGGTAAGTAATAATGGAAAGAATGTATATGTAGATGATTTAATAATAAATGGATTTAGATGTATATATCCAAATAGTGAAGGAAAAGCAAAATGTTATACAGATGAGCAACTTAAAAACATAATAAAAATAAATAATATTGGTTTGACACCAGGTGTAGATAGTATAAAGGTAGTATTAAGTGTGAGTGGAAATATAAGTAAATACGAATATAGTATTGATAATGAAAACTTTTTTGAAAGTGATACTAATACATATACATTTAATGGTTTAGAATCCAACAAAAAATATACAATATATGTAAGGATATCTAATGATGATAATAAAGTAGAAGATAGTAAAGATACAATTACATTATCATTAAGTGCACCAGAAATAGAAGCAGAAAATGAACTTATTTGGACACAAAGTAAAAAAGTAACAATAAAGTATCCTGAAGGAGAAAGTTTAGAATATAGTTATATAATAAAATCTCTAGATGGAGCTACAGTAAAAAAAGAAGAAACACAAGTAATAGATAGAATATTTAATTTTGAATTAACAGAACAGGCAATTGTAGTAGCAATAGTAAAAGACAAAAATAATAAAGAATCATATACAAAAACTATAACATATATAGATTCAACTGCTCCAACAAGTGCAACATTTGAGACAACATCAACAAGTAATAGTATAAAAGTAACAGCAAGTGGAACAGATAATGAGTCAGGAATAACACATTATCAATTCAGTAAAGATGGAGGAAATGCATGGTTACCAAGTACACCACAAACATCAAATACATATACATTTGATGGATTAACAAGTGGAAGTTATAATATAATGGTAAGAGTATATAATGGAACATATGAAAGTGGTGGAAGGTTATATAAAGATAGCGATACTAAAACGATTACAACATTAAGACCACCTACGATAAATTCATTTACAGCTACATCTGGTTCTACAAGTGGCTATAATACAACTTCAGTTACTTTAACAGCTATAGCTACAAGTGAAGTAGGTATTTCTAAGTATGTATTTTATCAAAGTGGAACTGTAATAAAAACTGTTGAAACATCAGCTAGTAACGCAACAGTACAAGTTACTTCACTTGGTACCACTAGTTATCAATTTACTGTGGTAGTATATGATATTGATGGTAATAGTAGTTCATCATCATTGACAGAAAATTGCAGTAAATCTGCATCATATGGTTGTACTACTGTATACACATGTACTGGAACAGGTAGAAAATATAGTGTTGGTGGTGGTACACCGTGTAGCAGTTGTAGTGATGTTGCTACTAGTGCAGGTAATTATGCATATAATTCATGTATGTCTAGTGGTGGTAGTCAAAGTTCTTGTTCTGCCCAAGCTAACAGTGCGGCAGCGGAAGCAGGTCAAAAGTGTTCTTCAAGCTGTTGTGGATAGTTTTTTTCATTAATATTTAATAATTTATTGGTAATACTAATAATATAATAAATTTAAAATACACTTTCAAAAGAAGGTGTTTTTTTAGTACGAGTATTTTTAAATACAAAATTATAATTATAAATCTTATAAAAATTGATTTTTATTACTCTAATAAATAATATTTATGGTAAAATATTTATGGAGATGATTATATGAAACCATTAGTTTTATGTATTTTAGATGGATGTGGAATTAGAAAAGAAAGTGATGGTAATGCATTTTTAAATGCTAATAAACCAACATTTGATATGTTGATGAAAAAGTACCCACATTCAATTTTAAGGGCAAGTGGACCAGCTGTTGGACTACCTGAAGGTCAAATGGGAACTAGTGAAGTAGGACACATGAATTTAGGTTCAGGAAGAGTTGCATTACAACCCTTACAAGCTATTACTGAATCAATTAAAAATAAGTCATTTTTTGAAAATGAAAAAATTTTAAAAGTATTAAATCATGTTAAAAAAAATAATTCAAATTTACATATTATGGGACTTTTATCTGATGGAGGGGTTCATTCCCATATTAATCATTTATTAAGTTTATTAGATATGTGTAAAATGAATGAAGTTAAAAATGTTTATATTCATGTTTTTACCGATGGTAGAGATACCTATGAAAAAAGTGCTAAAAAGTATTTAGATGTTCTTTCTAATAAAATTCAAGAATTAAATCTTGGTGTAATCGCAACTATTTCAGGTAGATATTATGCGATGGATAGAGATAATAATTTTGATAGATTAAAGCTTGCTTATGATGCTATTTGTTATGGAATTGGGAAAAAATATAATAATTATGATGAATTAATTGAAGATAATTATAATAATGGAATAAATGATGAATTTTTTGTACCAGGTATTATAAATAGTTGTCCAGTTAAAGAAAATGATGGTATTATTACATTTAATTTTAGAAAAGATCGCTTAAGAGAATTATTTACATGTTTTACCAATGCATCAGAATATGATGAGATGGCAAAACAAAAAAATTTAAATTTAATTGATTATAAGAATTTAGAGGTTTTAACAATGTTTCCTGTAACAGAAACAGTTAAGGCACCACATGCCTTTAATGACTTAGACTTAAAAAATATTTTAGTTGATTATCTACACAAATTTAAAAAAAGTCAATTAAGACTTTCAGAAACAGAAAAATTTCCCCATGTAACATTCTTTTTTGATGGTGGTAGGGAAGTTTCTTATGATGATATGAAAAAAATAATTGTACCATCACCTAAAGTTGCAACATACGATTTAAAACCTTCAATGAGTGTATATGAAGTAACTGATGAGTTTTTAAAAGAAGCAGCAAATTTTGATGTTGTAATTATGAATTTGGCGAACGGAGATATGGTAGGACATACAGGTAATTATGATGCTGCTAAACAAGCTGTTGAAGATATGGATAAATGTTTAGCTAAAATTTATGATGAAGTTATGAAATTAGAGGGTATTTTAATCATTATAGCAGATCATGGAAATTGTGATATGATGTGGGATAGTAATCATAATCCTGTAACAAGTCATACAACTAATCCAGTGCCATGTATTATAACTAAAGAAAATATTGAGTTAGAAGATGGTAAATTAGCTGATATTGCGCCAACAATGTTATATCTTTTAAATTTACCAATTCCTAGTGAAATGACTGGTAAGGTTTTAATAAAAGAATAAAATAAGAGGGTGTGTTATTATGATAATAAAATTATTACTTATATTATTATTTAATATAATATATAGTTTAAATAATTATAGTAATTTAATAGATATTGTTATAATTAACATTATCCTTTTTTTTATTGAATTTATAATAATAAATGAAAAAATAATAATAAGTAAAAAACACATATTAATTTCTCTAATTATATCTATAATTATTTTATTTATAAATAAAGCTAATTTTATATATGGTTATGATAGTAAAAATATAGAGATAATAGGAAATGACTTTACCATTGATTCACTTTATATAAATGATTCAAAAGTTAAGTTAAATGATTATGAAATTTATAATCAAAATCCGTATGATATTTATAATAAATTAACAGAATATTATAAATTAGAAAATATTAATTATTATTATTTTAATACTGAAAAAGCTCATAGTATAGTTATTAATTTTGAAAAGGATAAACAAGATTATGATGTATTAATCAATGATGAAAAAATAAAAATTAATAAGAGTACTGTAGATAAAAATTCAGATTATTACAAAGTTTATGATAATTATTATACTTATAAAATAGATAATATAAATTATTCTAATAATAAAAAAATTATTAATATTATAATTAGCTTTATATTTATTAATATTATTATATTATCAGTTATAAACTCGATTAATAAAAAAGATGTATCTAAATTATTTTTATTATTTAGTTTATTTATATTAGAATTTAATAGTTATATTAATATATCCGTAATTTACAAAAGTATTTTATTTATATTATTTTATTTTATATCAAGAATAATTAGAAAAAATATTAATATAGAATTATTAAGAAAAAAATTTTTAAAAGAATATTTAGCTAGTTTAATTATAAGTTTTCAATTTATAGGTACTATTTTAATGGATAACAAAATAAATATAAATTTAATAATTTTATATTTATTATTAAGTATTTTAATATTTATTGTAATAATAACTTTAGAAAATTTAAAATTAAATTATATTTTAGTAAACAAAAATCAAAATAGTACTTTAAAGACAAAAATAATTTTATTTATGATACCATTAATTGCTTGCATATCATATTTAATTATTTATAAAACATTTATATTAACAACTGATGGTAGTATGCAACTTAATGAAATAAAAAATAATTTAATTACTAATTGGCATCCATTTTTTCATACTGTAATTTTAAAGATTTTTTATAATATTAACAATAATTTAAATTTATTTATTATTGTAAGAATTGTAATAGTGAGTTTATTAATATCAAGTATTTCTACATATTTTATAGATAAATATGTAAATAAAAAAATGATTTATATATTAGTTTTTATAATTTGTATAAATCCTATTTTTAGTATTTATATTATATCTTTATTAAAAGATGTTGATTTTATAATATTTTTTATAATGTTAACTTTTTTAATTATTAAATACCTTAATAATGACTTTAAAGTCATGGATTATTTTTATTTACTAATATCACTAATATTTATAGGTATGTTTAGGCACAATGGAATTTATATTGCGGTTATAATGATCATTGCTCTCTTTATAATTTTTTATATAAAAAAGGATATTAAGTTATTAATAAGTATGATAATTTGTTCATTCTTTTTAATATTTTTAAATACATTTTTTTATAATTATTTAGAAATAAAACCAGGTATAAAAAATGTTGATATTGCGGCTTTAGCTCATGGATTGCAAACTATTTATATAGAAAATAATGATTGTAAAATAAAAGAAATATTTACTGATTATAGTTCTTTTGAGTTAAAAGACAATTATTCTAAATATAATATAGATGTATTATTACATTATAATAATATTCAATTAAGAAATATGGATATAAATAAGTTAGAATTTATGAACATTTATTTAAAAAATTTATTTAAGTATCCTAATATTTTAATTAAAGATAGATTAAATGGAACAAATATATTATGGGATATATTTAGTAGTGATAAAATTCAAACTTATAATTATCAAATAATAGAAAACGAATTTGGTTATAGTAATTATGAAAAAAATAAAATAAAAATATCTCAAAATAAATTATCGAACATTATAGAAAAAATAATTATGTACGAATCCACAAATAAATTTTTAAATTTTATATTTTTTAGAAGTGGTATATATTTATCTCTTATGATTATTTTAACAGTTAGTAATTGGAATAAAAAAAATTTATTTATTTTGTTTCCAACAATTATTTATATATTAACTTTATTTATATCATTACATCATCAATCATATAGATATGTAATGTTTATGCCATTTATTTTTATAATATATTTATTAAATATTTTGGCAAATAATAAACAAAATGTAAATAAATGTATAGTAGTAAGGAAATAGCAGTCTATTTCCTTTTAAAAAACTTAAATTTTGTTATAATAATAAGTAAGGTGATAATATGGTTAATTATAGTGAATTTGAAAAAAAATTAATTAAAAATGAAAATATATCATTTGTTAAATTATTAATTGAAAGGGAAATAAAAAATTATAAATATAATATAAAAGAAGAAAATATACTAAATTATTTAAACAAATTTGAAAACAAAAATTTATATAATGAAATTAAAAATTATGGTATAACTGATAATGATTTAATAGATATAAGAGATTCTATTATAAATACAAGTAAATATAATCTTGAAGTTGAATATTTACCAACTGAGGATTGGGAATTACCTGATGTAATAAATCAAAAAAAAGAATTAGTATTAACAATTCCAAGTTATGATATGATTAGTAGTGGCTTAGCTTTATTTATTTTAATATTACCATTTTGTGCATTATTTGCATCATATTTTTTGATTATGGTATTTAGATAGGATGATTCAAATGAAAAAAAACGGTTTTACGTTGATAGAATTAATTGGTATCATAGCAATAATATCATTAATAGGACTTGTTACAATTCCACAAATGATGTCATCTATGACTAAAGGTAATGAAGAAAAAATATCACAGTTTAAAAGAGATATGGAATCAGCAGCTCAGTCATATGTTGAAAATAATTGGAATGAATATGATTTTAAAACTAAAATTATTATAGGTATTAGTAATGAGCAAAAATATTGTATACCACTTTCTGATTTAATAGATAATGATTATGTTGATAAATTTGAAATAGATCCAACAACAAATACACCTTTAAATGATGCTTTCGGAAAATATGTAATGATTGAAAATATATCAAAAGTTGAATCAAAATATAATTTTTCATATACATATGTAAATGTTAATGATGCAAATGATTCAAGTAAATGTTAGGAGAATAAAATGAAAAAAACAATAGAAGATTATAATTTATATGATAAAAGAGTAATAATAAGATGTGATTTTAATGTACCAATTAAAAATGGAATAATCATGGACGATAATAGAATAATAAAAAGTTTAGATACTATTAAGTATGCTTTAAATAATGGAGCTAAGGTTATTTTAATGTCTCATTTAGGTAGAATAAAAGAATTTAGTGATTTAGAAAAATATTCATTAGAACCTGTTGCAAAAAGATTAGAAGAATTGCTTAATATGAAAGTTACATTTGTTAATGAAACAAGAGGAAAATTATTAGAAAAAGCAGTAAAAAAATTAAAACCAGGTAATGTTTTATTAATGCAGAATACAAGATACGAAGATTTAAATGAAAAAGGCGAAAGTAATAACGATATAACACTAGCTTCTTATTGGGCTAGTTTAGGTGATATTTATATAAATGATGCCTTTGGTACATGCCATAGAGCACATGCTTCCAATGTAGGAATATCTTCTCTTTTACCAAATGGTATTGGTTTTTTAGTTGAAAAAGAACTTAAAATTTTAGAAAAAAGTATAAGTAATCCAAATAGACCATTTGTTGTTATTTTAGGTGGAGCTAAAGTTAGTGATAAAATAGGGGTAATAGAAAATTTAGTAAAAATTGCTGACTATATTTTAATTGGTGGTGGAATGTCTTATACATTTTTATCAGCACTTGGTTATAATGTAGGAAAATCACTAGTTGACAAAGAAAATATTGCATTTTGTAAAAAAATATTAGATAATTATTCTAGTAAAATATTATTACCAGTTGATAATGTTGTTTCTAAAGTAATAAGCAATGATGCTTTTGTTAGAATAGTTAATTCTGATCAAATATTATCTGATGATATTGCCTTAGATATCGGACCGCAAACTATAAAAAAATATTCTGAATATTTATTAAATAGTAAAACTGTAATATGGAATGGACCAGTTGGATATTCTGAATTAAAAAAATTTGAACATGGTACTAAATCATTATTTGAATTTCTTTCAAAATTAAATTCAACAGTAATTATAGGTGGTGGTGATACTGCTGCTAGTGCTATAAATTTAGGATATGGTAATTCATTTACTCATATATCTACGGGCGGTGGCGCAACATTAGAATTATTAGAGGGAAAAAAACTACCAGGTATTGAAAGTATAAATAATAAGTAATAAATGAAAGAAGGAAAAATATGAAAAAAGAAAGTAATTTAAAAAGTATAATTAGTGTTATAATTCTTTTTTTATTAACAATTTTAGTTTTATATTTTTCCTTAAAAAATGATTTTTCTAATATCATTTCGCAAATTTTATCTGTAAATATATTTTTATTAATAGTAGCTTTTATTTTCTTTTTATTATATTGGTTTTTTAAGTCAATTGTATTATATAATTTTACAAAAAAATTTAATGAAAATTATAAGTTTAGCAATGCAATTAGAACTCAAGCTGTAACACAATTTTTTAATGCAGTTACACCTTTTTCAAGTGGGGGTCAACCGTTTCAAATATATTCTTTGAAAAGAAGTGGACTTAATATTAGTAATGCTACCAATGTTACTATTGAAGAATTTGTTGTTTATCAAATAGCATTAGTTTTCTTAGGCATATTAGCAATATTAGGAAATCACATCTTAAATATTTTTCCACCAGATAATTTTTTAAGCAAATTAGTTATTTTAGGATTTTCTATAAACACATTTGTAATAATAATACTTTTTATTATAGCTTTTGGTAAAAAATCTAATACATTTTTAATAAATAAGGCAATTAATATATTATCTTTTTTTAAAATAGTTAAAGATAAGGATAAAACTATTGAAAAATGGAATTTATACATTAATAATTTTCATAAGGGGGCTAAAATATTAGTTGCTAATAAAAAGGATTTTTTTCTTAATATATTATATAGTTTTATAGGACTTATTTGTTTATATATGGTTCCATTTTGGATTTCATATAGTATGGGTGATTTTACAAGCTTTAATGTTTTTGAATCTGTTATTGCAGTTTCTTATGTAATGTTAATAGGTTCTTTTGTACCCCTTCCTGGTGGAACAGGTGGAATTGAATATGGATTTATTAAATTTTTTGGAGTTTTTGTTTTTAGTGAGGCTAAATTAAAAGCTTTAATGTTACTTTGGAGATTTATAACTTTCTATATGGGGATTATTTTAGGAAGTATTGCGTTAAATATAAAAGGGAGAAATGATTAATGAGAATAGGAATTTTTACAGATAGTTATCCACCTTATATCAATGGTGTTTCTACTAGTATTGTTATGTTAAAAAATGCCCTTGAAAAAAAAGGACATGAAGTTTTTGTAGTAACAGTAAATGCAGAAAAACTATCATATAAATATGAGAATGAAAATAAAGTTATTAGAATCCCTGGTATTCCTACTGGAATATATGATTATAGATTAACTGGCATTTATCCCTTAAGAGCAGTTGATAAAATAAAAAAGTGGAATTTAGATATTATACATTCGCAAACAGAATTTGGAGTAGGAACTTTTGCTAGAATTATAGCAAAACAGTTAGATATACCACTTGTTCATACATACCATACTATGTATGAGGATTATGTTCATTATATAACAAAAGGTTATTTTAATGGAACAAGTAAAAAAATTGTTGAATATTTAACAAAGTTTTATTGTGATAAAACCGCAACAGAGTTAATAGTTCCAACTGAAAAAACATATAAATTATTTAAAGAAAAATATAAATTTGATAGAAATGTACATATAATACCTACTGGTATAGAGATAGAAAGATTTTATTTATCAAATTGTTCTATAAAAAAAATAAATCAATTAAGAAATGACTATAATATAAAACCATCTGATTTTGTAATTTTATTTGTTGGTAGATTAGGTGAGGAAAAAAGTGTTGATATTTTGATTGAATCACAAGATTATTTTAGAAAAATTAATAAACAATCTAAACTTTTATTAGTTGGTGATGGACCAGATATGGACAAATATAAAAAGTTGGTAAAAAAATTAAAACTATCCGATAATGTTATTTTTACTGGTAAGGTTCCGTGGGAAGAAGTACCTTGTTATTATCAATTAGCTAATGTTTTTGCGACAGCTTCTAGAACAGAAACTCAAGGACTTACAGTAATAGAAGCTCTAGCTGCATCACTACCGGTTGTGGCTGCAAATGATCCAAGTTTTATGTCAATTGTAGTTGATGATTTAAATGGATATTTGTTTAAAAATAAAAGACAATATAAAAAAATAATTGAAAAGTTGATGTCAGAACCTGAAAAACTTAAAAAATTATCAAATCAAGCTAAAATTAGTTCCGAAAGATATTCTTCTAGGTACTTTGCTGAAAGGGTTTTAGATGTATATAATTTGGCTCTATCAGGTAGGAAAAAAAGTCAGAATTTTTTTGAGAAGATGAAAAACGTAATAAAAAGAGGTATTCATGATAAGTAAATATGTATTTGCAAATTTAAAGATGAATATGACTGCAAAGGAAGTAAGTGAATATTTAAAAATTATAAATGATAAAATGTTTATTTCTAATGTAGTAATTTTTCCTACTAGTATTTATATTCCATATTTCTTAAATCAAAATTATGATGTTGGTATACAAAATATATTTTATGAAAATAATGGACCATATACTGGAGAAGTATCTCCTTCTCAAGCTAGAAGTATGGGAATAAAATATGCGATAGTTGGTCATAGTGATAGAAAAATATTAGGTGAAGATGGAACTATTATTAATAAAAAGTTAAAAAAATGTTTAGAAAATAAAATTAAAGTTATTTTATGTGTTGGTGAGACATTAGAACAAAGAGAAATGTTAAAAACGGATAAGATTTTAAAGAAGCAACTTCTTGAAGCATTAAGAGGAATTGAAAAAAAAGATTTAAAAAATATTTTTATAGCTTATGAACCAGTATGGGCAGTTGGAACTAACGAATTACCCCTAAATAGAGAAATAAATGATTGTGTAGAATATATTAAAAATATATGTAAAACATATTTAGATGGTATTCCATTTGTTTTATATGGTGGAAGCATAAATGAAAAAAATATAAAAAAGCTAAATGAAATTAATAATATTGATGGTTTTTTAATTGGAGCTTCATCATGTAATATAGAAAAATTTTTAAAAATAATTGACATAATTGAAAATAAATAATGTATAAAAAAGGTAAAATATATTTTGCTTTTTTTCTTTTTGTTGTATAATTTTATTAGGTGATTATATATGGAATATATAAAAGAATCAAATAATCAGGAATATATAGAAAATATGATAGTATTTTTAATGGATCAAGCTATGAAATATAAAGGTAATAATCCTAAAATGTATGATGGCTATATTATTTTAGCACATGATCTTTTAAAAAAGTTAAAGAAAGAAAGTGATGCAAATGAATGAAAAAAATAAGGAATTATATTTTGATGGTTTTAGTAAAATATTAAAATCGTTAAAAGATGGTCTTAATTTAAATAGTGTTAATTTGGATGACTTTATAACTGGTATAAATGAATATAGCAATATAAATTTGCAAGATATAATAACTTATATGTTATATTGTTTTGAATTAATCGAATTAACTGGTAAATGGAAATTGAAAAAATTAATAAAATACGAACATTTTATTAATAATATGGAAAATATTTATAATGAAATTTTTTGTAATCAAGAGTCAACATTTAATAATAAGGTTATTGCTGCTACCAGTTTTGGAAATATAATTGCGAAAACAATTAATTATAATGTTGAATTAGAAATAGAAAAAGTATTAGATAATTTCATTAATTGTATAGATAAGAAAAATATTTATTTAAAGAATAACGAACTTACTTTACTTAGAGGAAATTTATATTGTCAAATTTTTTATGTGTTAAATGATAATAAAGATGTAAATGATACTATGAAAGATTATTTGGAAAAGTTAACTAAAATATTTGATCATCAAAAATATATTAATAATGCCAATAAATTTTATAGTGAATTGTTAAATCATGAAGGTATAACATTTGATAGCTTAAATAATTTATTATTATACAATGCATATAATAGAATAGATATAGATAAAATAACAACTAAAAAAATATTAAAGATTTTATTGAATAATTATAAAGATAGTTTTTTTGATAAGGAAATTTTTATATATTTAATAAAGAATATAATAAATACTTTATTAGAAGAAAAAAATATTCAAGCTAATACAGAAATATTATTTGATGATGTAGATAATACTGATAATTATATTTATTTAAATTATAATAAAATTGATTATAATTTAAGTAATAATTTGAATTTTATAAAAAAATTATTTTATGATATTAATATGATGGATTATAGAATAAATAAAGAAAAATATCAGTATTTTAATTTATTAGAAATAAAAGATAATTATATAAAAAATAAATTAGATTCTAATGATACTGTTATTAATTTTGAAAACACAATTAAGTTTATAAGTATAGAAGAATTTAATAAATTTATAAAAGAAATTGATGAATTAACATATAAAAATATGATTAATATTACTTTAGAAAATGTAAAAAAATTGTATGATACTTTAACAAATAAAGAATATGAAGATATTAAAGTTACTAATACAGAATTATTTAATGCATGTTATAATTCATTAGAAATAAAAGCTTTATTAGATGAATCTGAATTGCTTAAAATAGAATACAATGATTTAGGAGTTTATAAAAATATAAAAGATTTATTAATGGAAAAATATGATAATCAAAATGGTGAAAATAAATTAAATAATAATTTATATAAAGATATTATTAATTCACGTGATACAAGTATTTCTAGTTTATTAAATGATTATTATTCACTTTTATTAATTGATACAACTGATACTGGTGTTATAAAAGAAAAAGAAAATATACTAAAAAGTATATTGCCAGATTTATTAAAAGAAAAAATATTATTTTGTGGTAATATTCCAACACAAAAATTTGATGAAATCTATAATGAATATATAAATCCATGTATAAAAAAAATATCACAGAATAGGGTTAATAATAAAGAATTTGCTGATACTAAGGAGTTTTTGAATTATGAAAAAAGTAATTCAGATAATTATTTTGGTATTTGTAAATTGCAAGAGATATTGGAACAATATAAAGAAAACTAATATTGACTATAAAAAAAATAATAAGTATAATGTAATAAATTGAAAGGAAGATAAAATGGAAAATATTTTGACAGAAACAGAATTAAAAATGGAATCAATAATTGAAAATATGGAAAAGAGATTTACAAATATAAGAGCTGGTAGAGCCAATCCTGCTATATTAGATGTTGTTAATGTTTCATATTATGGAGTGGATACACCACTTAAACAATTAGCAAACATTTCAGTACCAGAAGCACGTCAATTAATGATAAAACCATTTGATAAATCTTGTTTAGGAGCAATAGAAAAAGGAATATATGAAGCAAATATTGGACTTACTCCAAATAATAATGGTGAGGTTATAATTTTAAATATTCCAGCCTTGACAGAGGATACAAGAAGGGAATATGTAAAACAAGCTAAAAATATCGCTGAAGATGCAAGAATTGGACTTAGAAATGCAAGACAAGACGCTAATAACGAAATAAAAAAATTAGAAATAAGTGAAGATGATAAGAAGAATGGTAATGAAAATGTTCAAGAATTAATAAATAAATATAATAAAATAGTTGATGAAAAGTTTAAGATAAAAGAAAATGAATTAATGACTGTATAGAAATGTCTTTTGACATTTTTATTTTTTTACTATTGAATAAAGTTTAAAAAAATGATAGTATTATTATAGAATAATTATAGAATAGGAGTAATGATTTGTAATATAATTGTTATTGAATATTTATAATAATTTTTATAAAAAAATAGAAAAGAGGAAAAATATGAAAAAAATAATGATATTAAGTTTATCTATGTTATTCTTATTGGTAGGTTGTGGAAAAAAGGAAGAAATTAAAGAACCAAATAAAGATATTGAAACAAATGAAAATGAAATTAGTGATAAAGTATTAGATGATTTTAGTTTTACAAATACTAGTATTGTAAAAGAAAATGGAGTAAGTACAATAACAACCCAAGTTACAAATAATAGTGGTGAAGATAAAAATATAGAACAGTTTAAAATTATAATAAAAAATAAAGATGGAGAAGTAGTAAAACAAACAATAGGTTATATAGGTGGAGTCATAAAATCAAAAGAAACAAAAACAATAATTACAAGTATTGCTTTAGATTTATCGGATGTTTATGATATAGAATATAGTTATTAAAAAGTTCGTATTGAACTTTTTTTAGATATTTTAATTTTTTAAATAAATTTATAGTAAAAATATGATACAATGATAGGGGTGTTTATATGTTTAATAAAAAAATTAATGAAAATAAAGATATTGATATAAAAAAATTAAATGATGTAATTGGCATGACTAAAAAAATATTAAGTATTGCCTATGTTTTTATAATAATTGTTGGTATTTATGCTGCAACACTTATTTTTAAAGAATGGAAAGTTGGAGAATTTATATTAAATCTTTTAAAAATAGTTTCACCACTTTTTATTGGAATAGTAATTGCTTGGTTATTTGAACCTGTTGTTAAATTTTTAAAAAATCATAAGGTTCATAGAACATTAGCTACATCAATAGTTTATATAGCAATAATTGGTATAATGACTTTAATAATTAGTGCTCTAATACCATTATTATCAGATCAAATTAATGAAATTGTTAAAAGTATTCCAACTATTTCTAGTAAAATTCAAGAATGGATTAATGACATTTTTAGTAAAATAGGAAATATTGATGGTATTGATATCAGTAGTTTTAAAAATGAATTATTTAATAAATTAGAATTATTAGGAACTGATTTAACAAGTTCTTTACCACATTTAACAGTTAAAGTTGTATCTTCGGTATTTTCTGGTTTAGGTTCATTAATTATTGGTTTTATAATTGGTTTTTATTTATTAATGAGTTTTGAAAATATGAGTGATGCGATAGCGGCATTAATTCCTAAAAATGCTAGAAATGATTATAGAGGATTAGCAAATGAAGTTAATACCTCTTTAAGAAAATATGTTCAAGGAACTTTAATTTGTGCTTCATTTGTTTTCTTGCTATCAACAATTGGTTTTGCTATTGCAGGACTTAAAGCACCAGTATTATTTGGATTATTTTGTGGAGTTACTAATATAATCCCCTATATTGGACCATATTTAGGTGGTGCACCAGCTGTTTTGGTAGGATTTTCACAAGGACCAGTAGTAGGAGTTATATCGCTAATTTCTATAGTTATTGCTCAATTTTTAGAAAGTAATATTTTAAACCCTATCGTTATGAGTAAAACTATGAAATTGCATCCAGTAACAATCATAATTGGGTTACTAATATTTGGACATTTCTGGGGAATGATTGGAATGCTTATTGCAACTCCAACTATATCTATTTTAAAATCTATAATTTTATTTATTGATGATAAGTACAATATTTTATCAATTAATTAGGAGTGATATTTATGAATTTTATTAAAAACGATGTTAAAATATTTATACTTTCTGGTAAGGCTCGTGCAGGAAAAGATACAACGGCTTTATTTATTAAAGAATATTATGAGAAAATGGGTGAAAAGGTTATAACTTTACAGTACTCAACTTATCTAAAAGAATATGCTAAAAAAATAACTGGTTGGGATGGAACTGATGAAAATAAACCACGTCAATTACTTATTGATTTAGGAACTAATTTAATTAGAGGGAAAATCGACAAATATTTATTTATTAATAGAATGTTAGAAGATATAAATATTTATTCATATTTTTTTAATGTTATTATTATAAGTGATGCAAGATTAGTAGAGGAACTAGATATTCCAAAAGAAAAATTTGAAAATGTAAAACTTATAAATATTAAAAGACCTAATTATGAAAATGGTCTTACAGAAGAACAAAAGAATTCACTAACAGAAACAGCGTTAAATAGTTATTCTAATTATGATTATGAAATTATAAATGATAAAGATATAGAATCATTGAATAAAAAAATAGTAGAAATGATTAAGGAGATGGATCGATGAAAAAATTAACAGGAAATGAAATCAGAAAAATATGGTGTGAATTTTGGAAATCTAAAGGACATACTATTGTTTCAAGTGCATCATTAATTCCAAATGATGATCCTACAATTTTGTGGATTAATGCCGGTGTAACACCTTTAAAAAAATACTTTGATGGTAGTGAAATTCCCGAAAATAGAAGAATTGCTAATATACAAAAGTGTATAAGAACAAATGATATTGAAAATGTTGGATTAACATCACGTCATCAAACATTTTTTGAAATGATGGGAAATTTTTCAATTGGTGATTATTTTAAAAAAGAGGCAATTACTTGGGCATATGAATTTTTAACAGGTAGTGAATGGTTAGATATACCTAAAGAAAAACTATATATGACAATTTATTCAGAAGATAGGGTTGCTTATAATACATGGAGAGAGTTAGGAGTTGAAAAGGAACATATTATTCTTTTATCTACTAATTTTTGGGAGATAGGTCCAGGTCCTAGTGGACCAGATAGTGAAATATTCTTTGATAGAGGAGAAGAATATGATGAAGAAAAAATTGGAATTAGATTATTAAAAGAAGAAATTGAAAATGATAGATATGTTGAAATTTGGAACAATGTATTTAGTCAATATAATGCTACTCCTGGTTTAGATAGAAGTAATTATCCAGAACTACCTCATAAGAATATAGATACAGGTATGGGGTTAGAGAGAATGGCTTCTATTTTACAAGAAGTTCCAACTAATTTTGATACAGATTTATTTATGCCAATAATAAATAAAATTTCTAGTATTTGTGGAATTAAATATGAAGGACAAAAAGAATTTAAAATTATTGCTGATCATGTAAGAACTGTTACATTTGCTCTTGCAGATGGTGCAAATTTTGGAAATAATGGTCGAGATTATATATTAAGAAGATTATTAAGAAGAGCAATTAGATATGGTAAAAAGTTAGGAATCAATAGGATATTCACAAGTGAATTAATACCAGTAATCATTGAAATAATGAAAGATGCTTATCCATATTTAAATTCAAAATTAGATATGATAGTAAAAAAGATTAATACAGAAGAAGAATTATTTAATCATACACTTGCTAATGGTGAAAAAAAATTAAATGAATTATTTTCAAGTAATAATAAAATAATAAGTGGAATAGATGCCTTTAAGTTATATGATACATATGGATTTCCTTTTGAATTAACTGAAGAATATGCTAAAGAAAATGGTTTTTCTGTTTCAAGAGAAGAATTTGATAAATGTATGAAAGAACAAAAAGAAATGGCACGTAATGCAAGAGAAAATTATAGTAGTATGAATTTACAAAATGAGGCTTTACTTGATTTTAATGCTGAAAGCATTTTTGTGGGTTATGATAACCTAGACGTAGAAACTAAAATTTTAAAATTGTATGATGGTAATAATTTTGTGGATAGTATTACAGATGAAGGATATATAGTTTTAGAAAAAACTCCATTTTATGCAGAATCAGGTGGTCAAGTATCTGATAAGGGAATTATTACTGATGGAAATATAAAAATTGATGTTATAAGCAGTTTTAAAGGACCAAATAAGCAACATTTTCATCAAGTTAAATTTGTAGGTACAATTAATGTTGGTGATAATGTAACAGCATCTGTTGATAAGAATTTTAGATTAAATGTTTCAAAAAACCATTCAGCAACTCATTTATTACAAAAATCATTACAACAAATTTTAGGTAGTGAAGTTCATCAAGCTGGATCAAAAGTTGATGATAAACGTCTTAGATTTGATTTTAAGTATGATGGAACAATAAGTGATGAACAAATTATTAAGGTTGAACAGTTAGTTAATGACAAAATTAAGAGTGATGTTCTTACAAATATTCAAAATATGGATATAGAAGAAGCTAAAAAAATGGGAGCTATGGCATTGTTTGGCGAAAAATATGGAAAAATAGTAAGAGTTGTAAATATCGTTGATTCAACAGAATTATGTGGTGGAACTCATGTTACAAAAAGTAGTGATATAGATTCATTTGCAATAATATCCGTTGAATCAAAAGGACAAAATGTATATAGAATTGAAGCCACTACTGGTGATAATATTGTAAAGGAACTATTTGAACAGATTAAACCTTATAATGAAGATATGATGAAATTATTAAATAAGGCTAAAACAATAGTAGAGGAAGCTAATGATTTAGGTATAACCTTAGAATTTAATTTTAAAATAAATAATGATAAACCTATGAAATATGCTGATATTGTATTTAATTTAAATGAATTAAATCAACTAAAAAAGGCAGTATCAGATTTAGAAAAAAATTATAATAAAGAAAAATCAAAAAAAATGTTAGAACATTTAGATGAATTTGTAGGTTTGACAAAAGTTATAAACAATATTAATACATTAATAATAAAAGTAGAAAATTGTGAAGTATCTGTTTTAAAGGAATTTTTAGATGTACTACAAAATAAGGTAAATGGATTTGTATTTATTGCTAATGTAAATGATTCAAGTGTTAATTATTTAGCTAAGTGCTCAAAAGAATTAATGGACAAAATAAATTGTGGAGCTATTGTTAAAGAAATATCTATTAAGTCAAATGGAAATGGTGGAGGAAGTAAAAACTTCGCATCAGGTGGTGGTAGTGATACTACTAATATTGACAATATATTAATAGATGTATCTAATATTATTGAAAATTTATGATTGATAAAATAAGAGAAAATATGGTAAAGGGTGAAAAAAATTTTTCACCTTATGCCACTAAAAGCAGTGAAGCAATAAAAATTAACTCGGAAAAGTCAGATATTAGACCGGCTTTCTTTAGAGACACAGATAAAATAATTCATACAGATTCTTATACAAGATATGCAAACAAAACACAAGTTTTTAGTAATATAGAAAATGATCATATAAGTAGAAGATTTATTCATGTTCAATTAGTTAGTAAAATTGCTAGGACTATAGGAAGGGCACTTTCTTTAAATGAAGATTTAATAGAGGCTATTTCTTTAAGTCATGATTTAGGTCATGTACCATTTGGTCATGTTGGTGAAAAAATTTTAAATGATATAAGTTTAAAACATGGAGAAGGTTATTTTTTGCACAATGTTCAGAGTGTAAGAGATTTAATGGTTCTAGAAAATAACGGTCTAGGATTAAATATAAGTATTCAAGTTTTAGATGGCATATTATGTCATAATGGTGAATTTGTATCAAGTAAATATTTAAGAAAAGATAAAACAGTAGAAGATTTTTTTTCTGATTATAATAATTGTTATAAAGAAGCTGGTTATGATAAAAAATTAGTCCCTATGACTTTAGAAGGGTGTGTAGTTAGAATTTCTGATGTTATTGCTTATATTGGAAGGGATATAGATGATGCCTGTAAATTAGGAATTATTGAAAAAAATTCTATACCACTTGATATTATTCAAGTTTTAGGTTCAACTAATAAAGAAATAATTAACACTATAGTTTTAGATATAATAAATAATAGTATTGATAAAAATTATATAAAGATGTCTGATAATATATATTTAGCTTTAGAAAAATTAAAGAGTTTTAATTATAATAATATATATAATAAAGCAAATACTAAAGAACAAGTAGAAGAATATAAAAATATGTTTAGTTTAGTATTTGATAAATGTTTAGAATCATTAAATAAACATAGTTTTAATGATTTGATATATGTAGATTTTTTAAATAATATGGAAGAAAAGTACATAAATAATAATTCAAATGAAAGAATAGTAATTGATTATATTGCTGGAATGACGGATGATTATTTTATTAAAGTATATAAACAATTAAAAAAATAATTTACATAAGCAAATTATTTTAAATTAAGTTTTACTATAATAGTAATAATAAAATCAATTAGAATGATTGTGTCTAAAATAATACCAATAAAATTTGGTATTTTTTTTATAATTTTATCAAATATTGGTTTAATAATATATATTAGTGGTATAGCTGCTAATCCCCATAAAATCGACATACTTAAACATACATATTTCCCTAAATGATATTTATGACCACTATAATCCCACCAAGTTACATTAAATAGTTTTTCAACCAATAATCCTCCAATCAATTCTATAAGACTTAAAAATATAAAACAATATATAAAAATTAGTATAGTTTTCAAAAATTTGTTGCATTTATATTTTTTAAAAACAAAATTTGAAATTAATATTATTATAATTACTCCAAATCCATACAAAGGTGTCCATGGTCCATATAAAATACCACTTTCTCCTGACCACGAAAAAATATTATAACAAATAGTTTCTAATATGTATCCGATTATTGAATATATCCAAAAGCAATTTAAATAATACATAGTAATCACCATTTGTAGTATGAAAAAATTATAATAAATTATACATTATTATAATACTTTATCTATTAATCCATAATTTAGTGCTTCATTAGCTGACAAGAAATAATCTCTTTCTGTATCATTTTCAATTGTTTTTAAATCTTTACCAGTATTATTAGCTAACATTTTATTTAGTTTTTCACGCATTTTTAAAATTCTTTCAGCTGCAATTTTAATTTCAGTAGCTTGACCTTGTGCTCCTCCAAGTGGTTGATGAATCATAACCTCACTATTAGGTAGAGCAAATCTTTTTCCTTTTTCCCCACTAGAAAGTAAGAAGGCAGCCATAGAAGCAGCAATACCAACACATATTGTAGATACATTACTTTTAACAAAATTCATTGTATCGTATATTGCATAACCAGCAGTTACACTTCCACCTGGAGAATTAATATAAATGCTTATATCATTATGATTTAGTGAATCAAGATATAAAAGCTCACTTATAACTGTATTACAATTAACATCATCAATCTCACCATTAAGCATAATTATTCTATCCTTTAATAATCTTGAATAAATATCATAAGCTCTTTCGCCATTATTGCATTTTTCTATTACTGTAGGAATTAATCCCATATAATCACCTCTATATTTATAATAGTGTAAAGTATAATTATTTATTCAATAAATTTTGTGACAAAATACTTAATTTTTGATAAAATGAATATAATGAGAATAGAGGGATAATTATGACAAAAAATATAAAAGTTAATTTTCGTGATATTGAAACATTTGAATTTCCAGAAAATACTAAATTTATTGAAATCGCAGAAAAATTTGAGCATTATTTTGAATATCCAATATTAGCTGTTAAAGTTGATAATACTATAATGGATTTACAAGATAAATTAACTAAAAAATGTACAGTAGATTTTTTAGATAGAAGCTCACTTGCTGGAAATCATATATATAGAAAAAGCTTACAATTTATGTTAGTGTTAGCTGTAAAAAGATTATTTGGAAGTAATGCAGAGGTATTAATAGAGCATTCAGTAAGTAAAGGTGTATACTGTGAATTAGTAGACATTGAAGTTACAAAACAAGTCCTTTTAGATATAGAAAATGAAATGAAAAAAATCGTATCAGAAGATTTAATTTTTACTAAAATAAGTGCATCACGTATTGATTCTATAAAATATTTTAAAAATAAAAAATGGTTAGATAAAGTAAAAGTTTTAAAATATATTAGTAATACTTATATAAATTTATATAGAATTGATGATGTATATGATTATTACTATAGTGAAATGGCACCATCTACAAAGTATTTGGATTGCTTTAGTTTAAATTATATTAGTGAAAAAGGCTTTGTAATGTGCTATCCTGATATATTTAATCCAGAATGTACATTACCTTATAATCATCATGAATTATTATTTAATAAATTTTTAGATTATACTAATTGGGGAAGAAAAATAGGTATTTCTAATGCTGCTGATTTAAATGAAGTTGTTTCTCTTGGAAAGTATGGTGAATTAATTCGCCTATCAGAAGCATATTATAATAGTCAAATTGCTAAAATAGCGGATACTATATATGATAAATCTAAAGATGTTAAAGTTGTTTTAATTGCTGGTCCTTCTTCAAGTGGTAAAACAACTACCTCAAAAAAATTAGAAGTTTATTTAAGAAGTAAGGGATTAGTTCCACATCAAATATCAATAGATGACTATTTTGTAAATAGAAGTGATACACCAAAAGATGAAAATGGTGAATTGGATTTTGAATCAATAGATGCGATTGATGTTGATTTGTTTAATAAACATTTGCTTAAATTATTAGATGGAGAACGTGTATTATTACCACAGTATAATTTTGTTTTAGGAAAAAGAGAATATAAAAATAAGTGGTTACAATTAAAAGAAAATGATATAATAATAATTGAAGGTTTACATGCTTTAAATAATACTATGACTATGTCAATAAATGAAAAAAATAAATTTAAAATTTATATTAGTCCATTAACTCAATTAAATATTGATAACCATAATTATATTCGTACAACTGATACTAGAAAATTAAGAAGAATTATAAGGGACAATAAGTTTAGGGGACATAGTGCTAGTGAAACTTTAAAAATGTGGTCAAAAATTAAAAGAGGAGAAGAAAAATATATATTTCCATATCAAGATAATGTTGATGCGATAATTAATTCAGCATTGGTATATGAGATTGGTGTTTTAAAAACATATGCTGAACCATTATTGTTTTCTGTTACAGAGGATGATCCTATGTATCCAGAGGCATTAAGACTTATTAATTTCTTAAGAAATTTTTTACCAATTCCTAGTGATGACGTACAAAGTGATTCAATCTTAAGAGAGTTTATTGGTGGAAGTGTATATAATGATTAGAAAGGTTAGATAAAAAATGATAAAAGTTGCAATAAATGGATTTGGAAGAATAGGAAGACTTGTTTTTAGAATTATGGAGGAAAATCCAGAATTTGAAGTTGTTGCTATTAATGATTTAACAGATGCTGAACAATTGGCTTATTTATTAAAATATGATACTTCACATAGAAATTATCGAATTAATGAAATAAGTCATGAAGATAATTATATAATAATTGGAAATCGTAGAATAAGAGTTTATTCAGAAACTGATCCTGCTAATTTACCATGGGGTGAATTACAAATTGATGAAGTATTTGAGTGTACTGGTAGATTTGTAGAAAAAGATAAAGCTTTAGCTCATATCAAGGCAGGTGCAAAAAAAGTTATTATTAGTGCTCCGGGAAAAGGTGATTTAAAAACAATTGTGTATAATGTAAATCATGATACATTAGATGGAACAGAAGATGTTATTAGTGCTGCATCTTGTACTACAAATTGCCTTGCTCCGGTTTGTAAAGTATTAAATGATAATTTTGGTATAGTAAAGGGCTATATGACAACTGTTCATGCTTATACAAATGACCAAGCAACTCTTGATATTGCGCATAAAAAAGGAGCTAAATCTCGTCGTGGTCGTGCAGCAGCTGCTAATATTGTGCCATCATCAACAGGAGCTGCAAGTGCAATAGGTTTAGTTATACCTTCATTAAAAGGAAAATTAGATGGGAATGCCTTAAGAGTTCCAACTACAACTGGTTCTGTTGTTGATTTAACAGTTGAACTTGCAAAAAATGTTACAGTGGAACAAATCAATGAAACTTTTATAAATAGTCAAAATGAAACATTGGGTTATACAACTGATCCTATAGTTTCTAGTGATATAATAGGTTCATATTATGGTGGTTTAGTTGATGGATTATTAACAAGTGTTTTAGAAGTCGATAATAAACAATTAGTAAAAGTAATTGCTTGGTATGATAACGAAATGAGTTATAGTGCACAAATGGTTAGAACAGCGCTTTATTTAGGAAAATTAATGAAAAAATAAGTATATGATAGATTCATATATTTTTTTCTTATTTGCTTATTTTATTTTTTTTTGCTATAATTCTAATGGTGATAAAAATGGCAAAATATGATGAAAATTCTATAAAGATATTAGAAGGACTTGAAGCAGTTAGAAAAAGACCAGGTATGTATATAGGTTCAACTGATAAAAGAGGACTTCATCATTTAATATGGGAAATTGTTGATAATGGTGTAGATGAAGTTATAAATGGTTATGGTAAAAAAATAAAAATTATAATGCATCAAGATGGAAGTATCAGTGTAAGTGATGAAGGAAGGGGTGTACCGGTTGGAATGCACTCTAGTGGTATGTCTACTCCAGAAGTAATATATACTGTTCTTCATGCTGGTGGTAAGTTTGAAAGCGGAGGATATAAGGTATCCGGAGGACTTCACGGAGTAGGTGCCAGTGTAGTTAATGCCCTATCAAAATGGATGGAAGTAACTATAAAAAGAGATGGTTATGAATATTATATTAAATTTGAAAATGGTGGTAAGTTAGCTGTCCCATTAAAACAATTATCTAAAACAAATAAAACAGGAACTACTGTTAGGTTTATGCCCGATGATGAAATTTTTTCTACAACAACATTTTCATTTTCTACCATTTGTGAGAGAATGCAAGAATGCGCATTTTTATTAACAGGATTAAATATTGAAATTATAAATGAAATAGATGGAAGAAGAGAAGTATATCAATATGAAAATGGTTTAAAATCATTTGTAGAATATTTAAATGAGGATAAAAAGGAGTTACACAAAGTTGTAAATTTTAACTCATTTAAAGATGGAATTAATGTAGAAATCGCATTCCAATATACTGATACATATAATGAAAATATTATATCATTTGTAAATAATGTTAAAACAAATGATGGAGGAACTCATGAGGTAGGGTTTAAATCAGCTATAACAAGGGTTTTTAATGATTATGCAAGAACGAATAAATATTTAAAAGATAAGGATAAAAATTTAGAGGGTAGTGATACAAGAGAAGGCTTAACCGCAATTATATCATTACAAATTCCTGAAAATTTACTACAATTTGAAGGTCAAACAAAAGCAAAATTGGGTACACCAGAAGCTAGAACTATTGTTGAAAGTGTTGTTTCTGAAAAATTACAATTTTTTCTAGAAGAAAATAAGGCAGTAGCCACAACTATTTTAGAAAAAATGGTAAAAAGTAAAATGGTTAGAGAAGCTGCAAGAAAAGCAAGAGATGAAGCCAGAAATGGTAAAGATAAATCAAAAAAAGATAGAATATTAAGTGGTAAATTAACTCCAGCTCAAACAAAAAATCCTCTAAAAAATGAATTATTTTTAGTGGAAGGTGATTCAGCAGGTGGTTCTGCAAAGCAGGGAAGGGATAGAAAATTTCAGGCAATACTACCATTAAGAGGTAAAGTTTTAAATTGTGAAAAAACTAAATTAGAAGAAATATTTAAAAATGAAGAAATTAATACAATAATTCATACTGTTGGAGCAGGTGTTGGAAGTGATTTTGATGTAAAGGATTCAAATTATGATAAAATTATTATTATGTCAGATGCTGATGTAGATGGATCACACATTCAAATTTTATTACTAACTTTTTTCTATAGATATATGAAACCATTAGTAGAAGCAGGAAAAGTATATATTGCTATGCCACCGTTATATAAATTATCAAATGGTAAGGTTATTCATTATGCTTGGACAGATGAAGAAAGAAAACAAATATTAGCTAATAGTAAAGTAAAGTTAGAAACCCAAAGGTATAAAGGTTTAGGTGAAATGAACGCAGAACAACTTTGGGAAACAACTATGAATCCTGAAACAAGAAGTTTAATTAAAGTAAATATTATAGATGCAGCTTTAGCAGAAAAAAGAGTAAGTATATTAATGGGGGATAAGGTTGAACCTAGAAAAGAATGGATTGAAGAAAATATTGAGTTTACTTTAGAAGATAATTATGAGGTGTAATAATGAATAGAAAAATAATGAGTAGTTTATCTTATGGATTTTATTTTTTAGTGTTATGTATAGTATTTTTAATCATATATTTAGCTTTTTTCAAGCAGGATAATAAAAATAATTCTAATAGTAATTCAAATACTTCTGAAAAAGAGGAAGAAAATATAAAAAATGAAAATATAAAATTAAATAGTAATGAAATATCATTAGATATTGGTGCCTCTTTTAATTTAAGTGTTACATTAACGCCTAGTAGTGGTGATGAAATAATAAAATTTGAATCAGAAAATGAAAATATTGCTACTGTTAATGAATTAGGTGTAGTATCTGGTGTAGGAAGTGGTAGTACTAAAATAATTGTATCAGTGGAAGGAACAAACTTAAAAGCTGAATGTAATGTAAATGTATCAGAAACTACAGTAACAGTAACAAGCTTATTTTCCAAAGATGAAAATGTTAATTTAAAAATAAACGAAACATATCAAACAGATATAACGGTTATTCCTATGAATTCAACCGATAAATCGTTAACTTATTCTTCATCTAATGACTCTATTGCAGAAATTGATTCCCAAGGACTTATAACAGCTAAACAAAAAGGAACAGCATTTATAACTGTTAGTTCAGCTGTAAATAAGGATGTAACTGTTGAGATAAAAGTATTAGTAAAATAAAAACATGATTTATTTCATGTTTTTTTTGATATTTATTATAAATATTATATTATCATAATAAATTGAAATTTTTATATAGGTTACTATTTATAGTGTTGGATTTTCTGTTTCTGCAATATCAAAATTAGAGTCATTTCTATTTTTATAAACAACATATAAAACAATTAAAGATGCGACTAAGGATAATAATCCAGCAATTATTTGTAATTCTATATATTTTGTTTCATCACTTTTATACTCAGCAATTTTTTTAGATACATAATTGCAATATATAAAAACTATGGCTAAAATAACCACAAAAATTCTATTAAAGAGTGCTAAATTTTGTGATGTTTTATTTGAAAATAATCCATTATTATTTTTTAATTTTTCTTTTTCATCGTATGTTAATGATATAGAAATAAATAAAGAAATTACAAACAAAAAAGTTGCGATAAGTTGAATATTTAAAATTTTTTCTTCTATATCTTTATAATAATTATTATTGTTTTTCATTTAGCTTATTTTTAATTTTTTTTGTTTCTTTTAATTCACTGATTGTTACTATTTGATAACCTTTTTCAATTAATTTAGGAACTAAAATCTCTACAGCTTCACTCGTTCTTTTATAAGTATCGTGCATTAGAATAATTGAACCATCCTTTACATCTTTTAAAGCATTATTTACGATTGTATTAACATTTTTATATTTCCAATCTCTAGTATCAACATTCCATAAAATTATTTCCAAATCAGTATTATTTCTTAATTTTTGATTAACTGAACCGTATGTTGGTCTTAAATATATTGGTGTATATCCAGTATATTTTTTTATTATATCTTGAGTTTTATTAATTTGTTCAATTTGTTCTTTGGCTGAAAGTTTAGTTAACCATCTATGATTATATGAATGATTTCCTATTTCATTGCCATTTTTATACATTTCAATTATTGTATTACTATGATCTTCTATTTTATTTCCTAAAACGAAAAAAGTAGCATTGCTATTATATTTTTTTAGAGTATCTAATATTTTTTCTGTGTAAATACTTGGACCATCATCAAATGTAAGTGCAACAACTGGTTTATTTAAATCAATATAATTTATAGTAGGATTGATGGTTGGTAATTTATTGTCTTCTGTTTCTTTAAAATTTTTTAGTAAATTAAAATAGCTAAGAGGAACTAAAATTTTCATTATATCATTATAATTATCGCATAACTTTTCTCCTTCTATATATAAGGTAACATTTTTTTTATCAAATGAAAAATTAATATCATCGTAATTAAGATTTTGAATTTTCTCCATTTTTATATTACTACCATAGTTTTCAAATAGTAAATTATATATTAAAGTATTTGTATTATTGTCGCTTATATCAGAAAATTTTATTTTTTTCTTACTTTTTAAATTGTAATTATATGTATATACTTCGTTTTCTATAGATTCATCATTTTTAGAACTTATATGTTTAAATAGTGCTACCGATAAATATTCATTATTTAAATTAGAACAAGAATAATCTATATTAAGTTCATATATTTGATCTAATGAACTTATTTTATTATAATTTTCTAAAAAACTATTATAACTTGTATTAACATATTTTTTAATTTCTTTATTTATATTTGCTAAATTTGTAACAGGGTAATTAATAGCTATAACTGTATTAGTATTTTCTTCTATAATTGTTTTAATTTTATAATTGAATTTACTACTTTGTCTGCAACTACAAAATAATAAACAAAAAATAATAATAAAGATTTTTTTCATGATACACCTCTTATTAAAATATATTAAAAATATATAAAAAAAGACCAAAAGCGAAAAAAAGTTTGCTATAAAATTTTGAGATTTATTTTTGTAAAAAATCTAAAAAAATTAAAAATTTAAAAAAACAAAAAATCTAAAAATTTGAAAATAGTGAAAAAAATTAAAGCGAGTTTTTAGAAAATATAATGAAAATAAGCAAAAAAAATTTTAAAAAAATGAAAAATGTCAAATATGTAAAATAAAAAATATTGAAAAATAAGGGCTAATTTTGTCAATACCTAAAAGTTAAAAAAGTTTCGAACATTTGATTGACAACCAAGGTATAAGTTACTATAATTAAGGTGTAATAATAATGATGATAGGAGTGAGTTTTAATGTCAGTAGTAGAAGAAGAGCGTAAGATTACTTTAAAAGTTGTCAAAAGGGATGGGAAAAAGGTTGATTTTAATGGAACAAAGATAGCCTTGGCTATAAAAAAAGCTTTTGATCATATTGATAAACTTGATGATGGTGAAGAAAATAACAGCACAGGATATACTGAAAAGGATATAAATAATATATATAAAACCGTTATAACAAGAATTGAAAAAGAATATGCTGATGAAGACAAAATAAAAATTGAAACAATTCAGGATATGATTGAAGAAACTTTAAAGAAAAAAGGTTATGACGATATATATGAAGAATTTTCATCTTATAGAGAAAGAAGAAATCAATCAAGAAAACTATTTAGTGATGAAAAGAAAATGCATAAATTTTTAAAAACAATTGAAGGCTTAGGTTTAAAATCTGCAAGTGAAGATAATAACAAAAGAGAAAATGCCAATGTTGATGGTGATACTGCAATGGGAACAATGCTTCAATATGGTAGTACTGTTTCTAAAGAATTTGCTAAGTCTTATTTAATGAAGAAAAAATTTGCAGAAGCACATGATAATGGTGATATTCATATTCACGATATGGATTTCCTTCCTATGGGAACTACAACATGTATGCAAATAGATTTAAATAAATTATTTAAAAATGGTTTTTCAACAGGTCATGGACATTTAAGAGAACCAAATGATATTATGTCATATTCAGCTTTAGCAGCAATTGCTATTCAATCAAATCAAAATGATCAACATGGTGGTCAAAGTATACCAGCATTTGATTATTATTTAGCTCCTGGTGTTTTAAAAACTTTCAAAAAACAATTTAAACAAACTATTAGCGATTTGTTAGATTATTCTGGGTTTGAAACTTTTATTAACATGAATAGTGTTGCAAAAGAAATTGATAAATTAAATAGTATTGAAGTTGATTTAGCAGACTTTGAAAAATTTATTAAAAATAATGAAGAAGTTGGTAGATTATTTAGAATAGCTTATGATAAAGCATATAGTAAAACTGATAGAATAACATATCAAGCTATGGAAGCATTCGTTCATAATTTAAATACAATGCATTCAAGAGCAGGTGCTCAAGTACCTTTTTCATCAATAAATTTTGGAACGGATACATCTAGCGAGGGAAGAATGGTAGTAAAAAATTATTTACTTGCTGTTGATGCTGGCTTAGGTCAAAGTGAAACTCCTATTTTTCCAATTTCGATTTTTAAAGTAAAAGATGGTGTTAATTTTAACCCAGGAGAACCTAACTATGATTTGTTTAAATTATCTTGTCGAGTATCTGCAAAGAGATTATTTCCAAATTTCTCCTTTATAGATGCACCATATAATTTACAATATTATAAAGAAGGAGATTTTACAACTGAAGTTGGTTATATGGGATGTCGTACTAGAGTTTTAGGTAATGTAGTTGATCCTGATAAGTCAGTTACTCCAGGTCGTGGTAATCTATCATTTACTTCTATAAATTTACCACGTTTGGGTATAAAACATGGTATTGTAAGTAATGAAAAAACAGACTTAGATGGTTTCTTTAGTGAACTTTCAGACTTAATGGATTTGGTAAAAGATCAATTATTAGAAAGATTTGAAATTCAATGTAATCGTCATGTATATAATTTTCCATTTTTATTAGGTCAAGGTATTTGGATGGATTCAGAAAAATTAAAACCAAATGATAAACTAAGAAAAGTATTAAAGCATGGAACATTAAGTATCGGATTTATAGGTTTAGCAGAATGTTTAAAAGCATTAGTTGGTAAACATCATGGTGAATCTGAAGAATCACAAAAATTAGGTAAAAAAATTATTGGCTTTATGAGAAAAAAATGTGATGAGTACTCAGAAAAATATAATTTAAATTTCACATTGTTAGCAACACCTGCTGAGGGATTATCAGGAAGATTTGTAAATATTGATAAAGCAATTTATGGAAAAATAAAAGGTGTTACTGATAGAAATTATTACACAAATTCATTCCATATTCCAGTTTACTATAATATTTCAATTGCTGATAAACTTCATCTTGAAGCTCCTTATCATGCATTAACTAATGCAGGACATATTTCCTATATTGAATTAGATGGAGATCCAACTGAGAATGTAGAAGTATTTGAAAAAATTGTTAGAATTATGAAAAAAGAGGGAATTGGGTATGGCGCAATTAACCATCCAGTAGATAGAGATCCAGTTTGTGGTTATGTCGGAATAATAAAAGATGTTTGCCCAAGATGTGGAAGAAAAGCTTATGAAGCTGTTAGTGTTGATAAATTAAAAAATTTAGATTGCTGTAAATAAATTTGAAAGGGGAATTTATATGAAAGTAGAAGAAAAAAATGTTATATCAAATGATAAAGAAAAAAAGGTTGGAGAAGGTGTAGGATTCGAAAGAATTAGAAGAATTACTGGCTATTTAGTTGGAACAGTTGATCGATTTAATAATGGTAAACGTGCCGAAGAACATGATCGTGTAAAACATTCATTAGGAAATATTTAAATTGAAAATAAGACTTGCTGGCAATTTACAAAGGGATAGCATAGTAGATGGTGAAGGTCTTAGAACAGTTATTTGGACACAAGGATGTTCTCATAATTGCCTAGGTTGTCATAATCCAGAAACTCATGATTTTAATGCTGGTTTTTCTGTAGATATTGAAGAAATAAAACAAGAAATAAAAAATCTTCAATATCAAGATGGAATAACATTTTCTGGTGGCGATCCTTTCTTTCAAGCTAGTGCTTGTGCAGAAATTGCTAAATATGCTAAAGAATTAGGACTTAATATATGGAGTTATACAGGGTATACATATGAGCAGCTTTTAGATATCTCTAAAAAAAATCCTAAGATATTAGAATTTTTAAAAAGTATTGATGTTTTAGTAGATGGTAGGTTTGTTTTGACACAAAAAAGTTTAAATGTTAAATTTAGAGGTTCTACAAATCAAAGAATTATTGATGTAAAAAAGAGTTTAAATACTGGTGAGACTTGTATAATAACAAAATATGATGATATCGATAATATGAATTTATTAAAGAAAAGGAGAGAATTATATATATAATTTTCTTTTTTATTGATTTAATGTTAAAAATATTATAAACTAATGATGGAGGATGTATAATGGAACGTAAAAACATAATTTTGAAAATAATAATATTAATTTTATTTATATCAACACTAGTAGTTGTTAGCATAAATAAAACAAAAAAACAAAGTTTTAGCGATGCTTTAAAATTTAAGGAAGAATATGAAAGTTTGAATGATAAATTAAATTCAGATGGCAATAGCTATAATAATGTAGAAATACCCGAAAATAATCCAATAAAGTATATAAATGTAAAAGAAGCTATAAATATTATAAAAAATGGTGAAGGGGTAATTTATTTTGGAGCTAATTGGTGTCCTTGGTGTAGAAATGCTGTAGGAGTTTTATTAGATGCTGCATCAAATAAAATGCTTGATACTATTTATTATCTCGATATGGATAAAGTTAGAAATAAATTTAGTGTAGTTGATGGGGAAATTACTAAAATTCAGGTAGAACAAGATGGATATTATGAATTATTGGATTTGTTAGATGAAGTATTAAATAAAGATACATATAAAATTACTGATTCAGATGGTAATGTTTATGATACTAATGAGAAACGAATATATATGCCATTTGTGATTGCGGTTAAAAATGGAAAAATATTAAGTAATCATGTTTCAACAGTGGAACTTAATGATAATCAAACTAAATATAGTTATTTGACTGATGAACAAAAAAATGAATTATTTAAAATTTATATAAAAATAATTGAATCAATTGAATTAGAAGATTCTTGTGGAATTGATACAAGTTGTGATTAAAAAAATATAATATTTTTTATTAAAGTTTCAATAAAAAGATGATTAGATGGTTAGTAATGAAATAGATAATTCCCGTATTTTACAGGAGTTATTTTTTTATATTGTACATTAAGATATAATAAAAAAACCTATAAGTGGAACCTCAAAAGAAAGGCTTATCTTATAGGTTTTATTTTAATATTATGGAATTATTTTTATTGTTTTTGTAATTTCAAAATGTTCATTTTTATAGGTAATAGAATATTTAATTTCATATGTATCTTCTTTTGATGTATCTATATTTGAAATTGAATCTATTAATTTAGAATCTGATTTTCTTGTAATTGTATCGATTTTTATTGTTGATTTATTTGTAACATCAGTACCATTTTCTGTAACTTTAATATGGTTATCAGGTTCTACATATGTTACATTTAATTTTACTGATACTGTATTTTCTGTTGTTAGTGTAACTTTAATATCTTTAGTGTTGGCACTAACATTTACTTTTACTTCTGTTCCATCACTCATATTATCTTTAAAAATTGTATAACATGTTTTTACCACGTATGTAATATTTTTATCACTAGTAGTATTGACTTCATGTGTATAAGTATTATCTTTAGTAAAATCTATCAATGTTAAATTTCCATTATCATCTTTTGTGTAGATATTGTAACCAATAGAACCAACATTTGTTGAATTGTAAGATAATCTTTCTTGTAATTTTTCTCTTTGAAAATCTTCATTAGTATATAATTTTTTAAAGAATTCTGTTAAATAAGCTTCATCTATAGCATTAGGTGTTTTTATTTTATTCCAATTTAATGTGATTTTATTTCCAGAAACAGTTGCCTTAAGATTTGTTACATTATTTAATTTAGAAAATCTATTAGAAACTTCAGTAGGTTCAGTACCTGCTTTAAATAATTCTGTTATTCTCATTTGACTAGGTGTAAATTCACTAGCTAATTGAGCTGGCAATGTTTCCCATTCGACAGTAACAGGAATTACATTTGATGGTCTTTCAAAATTTGCCTCACTAAATATTGCTTTAGCAACTGTTTGAAATAGTCTTGAGTGGTTAGCATTTCCCATTATTGTATAATAACCATTTGCAGCATCTTCTTTGTTTATTGTCTGATATCCATACCAAACTGCAATAGAATAATTTGAATCATATCCAGCAACCCATAAATCATTTATAGCAGAAGCTGGTAAATTTTTAGCCTCTAATTGTTTTTCATCAAAATTTGTAGTACCAGTTTTTGCTGCATATTTTACTCCATTAACATTTGAATATTGCCCTAATGCCCATGATGCAGTATCCTGTAACATATTTGTTATCATATAAGCTGTGTCGTTACCCATTGCTTTTCTTGATGATGTTTTTACTTCATATGTTTCACCTGTATCGATTCTTGTAACTTTTGTAAAACTATATGGTTCATTATAATAACCAGAATTTGCAAACGCAGCATATGCAGCAGCTAGTGATAGTGGAGTTTCACCAGTATATGCTCCAATAGCATGTGCTTCATGAATGTATCCATTTTCTAATTCTGGTGATAAACCTAAATTTGTAACCATTTCATAAATTTTAGAATTAGCAACACTTTGGAAAGTTTTTAATGCTGGTATATTTCTAGAACCAACTAATACTGATCTAATTGTTGCAAATCCTTGATATTTTAAATCCCAGTTATTAATTTCTCCTCCACCAGTATAGGTATATTTTTCATCAGTAATAGGTCCATATGTTGATAAATTATTATATTCAATAGCAGGGGCATAATCATAAAGAGGTTTAGCTGTAGAACCAATTTGTCTCACTTCATCTGTTGCATAATTCCAAATCTTTGCTTCATTTTTTCTATTTGAACCAATTGCAACAATCGCTCCATTTTTAACATTTATAACAGCAATTCCAGCTTGAACTTTATCATTTTCCCAATCATAAGTTTCACCTGACATAATCTTATTAATATGATCTTGATAAGATTTATTCATGGTTGTTTCAATTTTTAAAGGTATTGTATTGGGATCCCATCCTGTTTTATCCTTTACATCTTCAGCAACCATATCCATGAATCCACGATATTCACCATTTTCATCAGGTCTTGTACCAACAACTATTTTATCAACTGTTAGTTTTTCTGCTATTTCTTTTTCTTCTTTTGTTATATAACCATGTCTTTCCATTAATCTTAATACAGTTAATCTTCTATCTTCGGCTTTTTTAGCGCTTTCTTCACTTCTCAATGGATCATATGAACCAGGTGATTGGTATAAACCAGCGATTAATGCAGCTTCTGATAAATTTAAATCTTTTGCTGATTTGTTGAAATAAGTTTTACTTGCTTGTTCAACACCATATGAATTACTTCCTAAAAAACTATAATTTACATAGAATTCCATTAATTCTTGTTTTGTATAATTTTTTTCAAGTATAAATATTGACATATAAATATCAGTAAATTTTCTTTTTATTCCAGTTATACCAGTACTTTTTTCTTCAGTATTTTTATTTTGAACTGTGAAAGCATTTTTTACAATTTGCATAGTTAATGTAGAAGCACCACCAGCATCTGAATTACCAGCTACTTGACCTAAGCTTGCTTTTAAAAATCTTGGTAAATCAAAACCATTATGTTGAAAAAATCTTGAATCTTCGGTTGCAACAATAGCGTCAATTAATATCTCAGGTAGCTCATTGTAAGTAATTATTTCACGATTTTCGTTTCCTAATCTACCAATTTCTTGTCCATCACTGCTATACATAATGGATGATTCTTTCATCATTAAGTTTTCAACATTGAAGTCTGGTGCTTCATCAACAATCATTTTAAAAAATAGACATATAGCAATTAAAATAGCAATTCCAATTACAAAACAAGATATTAAAACTATTTTTATAATTTTTTTGCGTAGTTCTTTTTTTTGTTCCTTTGTTTTTTTATTAACTTTTTTCTCTTTTTCACTTTTAGATGTATTTAATTGTTTGTCTTTATTTTTTATTACTTTTTTATTATTTGACATAACTTCATTACTCCTATCTTTATTAATATTATATTTTTCGTAAAAAAATATTAAATCAGTTATTGTAAATGTAAATATTATAGAATCTAAAATACTAACCATTGAACATAATATTAATGTAATAAATATAAGTACTACATATAAATAATGGTATTGATTATCTTTAAAAAAATTTTTAATTTTGTTTAAATAACCATTTATCTTATTAGGCATATTAATCTCCTTTTAAATAAAATTTATCTATTATATTTAAATAATCAAGTCGTGGGTTATACTTCTCAACTAATATATGACCATTGTCTTCAAAAAATTTAATGGGAATAGTTTTTTTATTAAATATTTCTAAATAATCTAAAAATACTTTTGCATCTATAAAAAAAGTTTTATTATATAAAGTAAATTTAATTATTAAAAATGCGATACCGCCAGCATCAATAACATGTTTTAAATGGTCTAACTGATGTTTATGTATATTTATAAGTGGGAATCCAACTTTATTTTTTGTTTCCTTTGCTTCAAAATCTATATACTTTCCTTTATAAACTCCGTTATAATCAGTAGTAGATGGAATTTTAAAGTATGCTTCCTTAATGACCGCATCCTTCCTTGATTTATAATCTACCGAAACTATAGTAATAGGTGTTGGTTTTTTATAAATTACTGCAATATTATTTTGTAAATAATAATTATTAGTATCATTTAAATCATTTTCAAGATTCATACCACGATTACTATAATTAGTAATTTGTGTCTTTCTAATATTATTGGGATAGTTCATTTTAACCACCTTCTAAGATTATACTATAAAATTTTAGTTTTTTCTACATAAATTTAATTTAAAAGTGTAAAGTAAAAAAATGTCATTTTTAGTCGTATATAAATATTTTCTATTTTTGTCGAATTACAACAATTAATTTTTATATATGATAATATTTATGATGAAAGGGATGGTAAGTGTGATTATGCAACATCATATAGAGGATATATTTAATAATATGATTGATGATATTTGTTATATAAAGAAAACTGCTTGTTTTAAATATAGAAAAAATAAGTAGTTTTTATTTGCTCTAATTTTTATTAGTAATTGACAAATTATAAAATATTTGAGAAAATATAAACGAACGAGATAGAGAGGTGTATGAATATGTATCAAGATGGAGTTCTATTAACTGTTAAAGATATTTTAGATAAAGAATTTAAGATTGATACTAGAGGATATAGACCGCAAGAAGTTGATAAATTTTTAGATCTAATTATTAGAGATTATGAGGAATTTTCTAGTAAAATTGAAAGTTTAGAAAATGAAAAAAAAGAACTAATCGATGATAACATTAGATTAAAACAAGAAATTCGCAATTTAAAAACAAAATTAGAAGTTGTAAAAGAAAATGCGAATGAAGAAATTACTAATGCTGATATCTTAAGAAGATTATCTAATATTGAAAAAGTAATATATGGTAGAGATGAAAATTAAAATAATATTTTGACAAACGCTGCATTTCTTTGATGTAGAGGAAAGTCCATGCTCACACTAATCTGTGATGATAGTAGTGTTCGTGCTTAGGGAAAAAATAACCTAAGGTAGTATTTTATACTAACGGCGTCGAAGTAACCTAAGTTAGCTATAATATGGTTATGTTAGACATAAAGTGCCAAAGAGACGATTTTTTTTAGAAATGAAAAAAGTGGAACGTGGTAAACCCCGCGAGTGAGAAACCCAAATTTTGGTAGGGGAACCTAATAAGGGAGAATTAAGAATTCCTTATGGGATTGCTGCATGCAATAGATAAATGTTTGTCGCCTGTTAATCAGGAACAGAACATGGCTTATAAAATATTATTTTTTTTGATGTTTATAAATAAAAGGAAAGTCGGTGAATTATGAAAGAAATTGGTATTAAACTCATGGAAACTCGTGAAGGTATGGGAATATCAATAGAAGAAGCAGCCGAAGATTTAAAGGTAAAAAAAAATCAAATTGAAAATATAGAACAAGGAAATATGGATGCATTTAAAGATGTTTTTTACTTAAAATATTTTATTAGGGATTATGCTAAATACTTAGGACTTGATTATGAGGATATGGTTGATGAATTTAATGAATATTTATTTGATTATACTTCAAAAATATCAATTGAAGATATTAAACAAGCTCAAAATAAGGGAAAAGATAAGAAAATAAAAAAAGAAGAAAGAATTATGTCTCCATATACTGTTGAAAATAGAAAAAACTTTTTAATTCCAAATGCATATATATATTTCATTATTGGCTTATTTATATTATTAATAGTAATAATTGTTATTGTTTTTTAGGAAGGTGTATGTTATGAATTTACCAAATAAACTTACGATTACTAGAATGGTACTATCTGTAATTGTTATATTAATTTTAGTTTTTCCATTTGATTCTGCTGGAATTAATTTTCCAAAGTTATTTATTAGTGAATCAATAGTAGTCGATATAAAATATTTTATAGCTGGAGCATTATTTATAATAGCGTCAGTTACAGATTTTTTAGATGGTCATATTGCAAGAAAATATAATTTAGTTACAGATTTTGGAAAAGTTATGGATGCAATAGCTGATAAAGTATTAGTTAATTCTGTATTAATTATATTATCTGCAAGTGGATTCATTCATCCGATTATCCCAGTAATTGTTATAACACGTGATAGTGTTGTTAATTCTATAAAAATGGTTGCTGGAAATAATGGTAGGGTAGTTGCTGCAATAAAAAGTGGTAAGTTAAAAACAATTTTTTTAATGTGTGGAATTACATTAACTCTTTTTTACAATTTACCATTTGAATTATGGAATATAAAAATATCTGATTGTTTACTTGTAATAGCGGCTATATTAGCTCTTATTTCTGGAATTCAATATTATTATATGAATAAAGATTTATTATTCAAAAAAAATGAAATTGAAAAATAATTTTTTTCAAAAAGTTATAAATTGTTATAACTTTTTATTTTTTTTATTTAGGTAAAAAAAGGTTTTACAAAAATAAACGAACAAATTTTCGTAAAAAGTGTTGACATTTAATATTTTATAATGTAAAATTAGTTTGTAATGTTAGGAGGCAAAAAAATGGCAACAAAAACAACTAATGATAAAACATTAGATCAAGTATTATTAGATATAGAAAAACAATTTGGTAAGGGTGCTGTAATGAAACTTGGCGATAATGAACATAGAGAAATAGACACAATTTCAAGTGGGTCATTATCATTAGATATTGCTCTTGGTATAGGCGGATATCCAAAGGGAAGAATTATTGAAATATATGGACCAGAATCTAGTGGTAAAACTACATTTGCCCTTCATGCTATTGCTGAGGCTCAAAAAAAAGGTGGTAGAGCAGCTTTTATAGATGCTGAACATTCACTTGACCCACAATATGCTTCAAAATTAGGTGTAAACATTAATGATTTATTACTATCACAACCAGATAATGGCGAACAAGCTTTAGAAATATGTGAAGCATTAGTTAGAAGTGGAGCTATTAGTGTTATTGTTATTGATTCAGTAGCTGCATTAGTACCTCAAGCAGAAATAGAGGGTGAAATGGGTGATACACACGTTGGACTTCAAGCTCGTCTTATGAGTCAAGCACTTCGTAAATTATCTGGAATTATTAATAAGACAAATACTATTGCAATTTTTATAAATCAATTAAGAGAAAAAGTTGGGGTTATGTTTGGTAATCCAGAAACAACACCAGGTGGAAGGGCATTAAAGTTTTATGCTTCAGTACGTTTGGAAATAAGAAGATCAGAACAAATTAAATTAGGTACTGATATTATTGGAAATAAAACAAGTATTAAAGTAGTAAAAAATAAGATGGCACCTCCATTCAAGTCTTGTGTTGTAGATATTATGTATGGTGAAGGTGTATCAATAGAAGGCGAAATTGTAGATCTTGCTAGCGATATAGGTGTAATTGAAAAAACTGGTGCTTGGTATTCTTATAATGGTGAAAAATTAGGTCAAGGTAAAGAAAATGTTAAAGAACTATTGAAGAAAAATACTGAACTAAAAAATGAACTTTTAAATAAAGTTAGAGAACATTATGAAATTAATAATGAAAAGAAAGAAGCAACTGAAAAATAAATCAAGTGCTTTTTTTATTTATTAAATTATTAAGAAAAGTTTGCGCTTGACTTATTTAATTATTAACTATAAAATAAAAATAGAACATTTTTATGTTTGTAGAATAAATGGAGGTATATTATGAATGATATTACTTTCTCCATTTTATTGGTACTTATTGGAATTATTGTCGGAGTAGTTTTAATTATTATATATAATTATCTTAAAGGAAATTCTGCATTAAAAAAGGCAGATTCAATAATAGAAAAAGCTAATAAAGAAGCAGAAAAAATAAAAAAAGAACAAATTTTAGAAGCTAAAGAAGAATCTTATAAGATAAAAAAAGAAACGGATCAATTAGTTAAAGAGAAAAAAAATGAAATTAAAGATAACGAAGAAAGGCTTTTGGTTCGTGAAAATAATATAGATAGAAGAGATCAAATTTTACAAAACCGTGAACAAATGTTAGAGGAAAAAGAAAATAATTTGATTGGTAGACAAAAAGATATCCAAAAAGAACAAGACAAAGTGGAGCAAATAAAAAAGGATCAAATAGATTTACTTGAAAAAATTGCAGGTTTTTCTAAAGAACAAGCAAAAGAATTAGTTATGAAAAAAGTAGAAGATATGATGGATTTAGAATTATCTGCATATATCAAAGATAGAGAGGCAGAAGCTAAATTAGAAGCTGATAAAATATCTAAAAGTATGTTAGTTTCTTGTATGCAAAAATATGCAGGAGACGTTGCTAATGATCAAACAGTTACTGTTGTAACTTTACCTAATGATGATATGAAAGGACGTATTATTGGTAGGGAAGGAAGAAATATAAGAACAATTGAGGCTGTTACTGGTGTTGATTTAATTATTGATGATACTCCAGAAGCTATTATTTTATCAAGTTTTGATCCTTATCGCAGGGAAATTGCACGTGTAACAATAGAAACCTTAATTAAGGATGGTAGAATTCATCCAACACGTATTGAAGAAGTTTATGATAAAGTTTCTAAAGAATTGCGTGAGAAGGTTTTAGAATATGGACAAGCAGCATTATTTGAATTAGGAATAACAAAAATGGAACCAGAATTAGTTGAATTAGTAGGAAAGCTTCATTTTAGAACTAGTTATGGTCAGAATGCTTTAAAACATTCAATGGAAGTTGCTCATATTTGCGGAATTTTGGCTAGTGAAATTGGTGAGAATCAAAATCTCGCAAAAAGAGCTGGCTTACTTCATGATATCGGTAAATCAGTAGATCATGAAATGGAAGGAAGCCATGTAACAATAGGAGCTGAATTAGCAAAAAAATACAAAGAAAATGAAGTTGTCATTAATTCTATTGAATCACATCATGGTGATAAACCTGCTAATTATGTAATTTCTGAGTTGGTATCTATTGCGGATACTTTATCAGCATCACGTCCAGGTGCAAGAAATGATTCGCTAGACAATTACATTAAAAGAATGGAAGAATTAGAGGCGATTGCTTCAAATATGGAAGGAATTGAAAAATCATTTGCGGTTCAAGCTGGTAGAGAACTTCGTGTAATTGTTAACCCAGAAAAAATTGATGATTTAAAAAGTTATAAAATAGCTCGTGATATAAAAAATAGAATTGAAGAAGAACTTCAATATCCAGGAACAATAAAGGTAACTGTAATAAGAGAAACAAGAGCAGTAGAAGAAGCGAAATAGTAATGTTTAATTACTATTTTTTTTATCATAAATGTTTTAAAAATAGTGAAATATAAAAATTTAAATTTAAACTTATTTTTAATTTTATTCTATAAATAATTGATAATATATTAAGTCTATGTTAAAATGATATAAATGATTAGGAGGTAAAACATGGAAAAATATATTCCTGATATGTATCAAAAAAATATTTTTTCAATAGATTATCAAAAATTATTAAATAAGGGAATTAAATGTATCTTATTTGATTTGGATAATACTTTAGTACCAATAACAAATTGTAAACCTAATGAAGAAGTAAAAAAGCTTTTTAATGATTTAAAGGATAAAGGATTTAAAGTAATAATTTTTTCCAATAGTACAAAAAAAAGATTAAAGAATTTTAAAGACGAGTTACAAGTAGAATGTATTTCATCGGCAAGAAAACCAATGAAAAATAAATTTTTATATGTTTTAGAAAATTATCAATTAAATATTAATGAAGTTGCAATTATTGGTGATCAAATTTTAACAGATATAGTAGGCGGAAATAAAGTTGGAATAATGACTATTTTAGTTACACCAATTAGTGATAAAGATTTTTTTATTACAAAATTTAATAGAATAAGAGAAAGACATATTATGAAAAAACTTCGCGATAAAAATCTTTTTTCTAAAGGAAGATATTATGAGTTATAAGTGTGTTGGGTGTGGAATAGAATTACAGAATACTGATCGTGACTTACTTGGTTATGTTGATGATTTAGATAAAAAATTATGTGAACGTTGTTTTAGAATAAGAAATTATAATGAATATCAGAAAGTTGAAAAAGAAACTGAGGATTTTTATTCGGTAGTGGATATTATTAATAATACAAATGATTTGGTTGTTTTAATAGTTGATATAATGTGTATTGGCAATGAATTATTTAATCTTGTATCAAAATTAAAGAGTAAACCATTTATTGCTATATCTAAAAGGGATCTTTTTTCTTATAAAGCAAAAGATGAGAAAATATGTTCAATAATTGATGTTCCATCAATTGATAAAATTGTTTTTAGTTCAAAAAATAATTATAATTTAGATTTATTAATGGAAAAAATTGATAAATATAGAACATCAGATAATGTTTATATTGTAGGTCTTACTAATTCTGGTAAATCAACATTAATAAACAAGATAATATATAATTATACCGACTTAAATTTAAATATTACTACTAGTATGTTGCCATCTACTACATTATCATTAATGGAAATACCAGTTAAAAAAAATTTGACACTTATAGATACTCCTGGAATAGTAGATACAGGAAATATTTGTAATTATTTAAGTGTAGAAACATTAAAAAAAATATATTCCAAAAAAGAAATAAAACCAATTACTTATCAAATGAAATTAGGACAGTATATATATATTGAAGATATTTTAAAAATAGATTTTATTAAGGATTGTGATGTTACTTTTTATATCTCTAATTCACTAAAAATAGAAAGAAAATATAAAGATAGTGATACTAATCTTTTTAAAAGAAATTTTGAAATAAAAAGTAAATCAATTATTATTATTAATGGTCTTGGTTTTATTTTATTAAATAAAAAAACAAATATAAATTTATATACATATGAAAATGTGGAAATTACAGTAAAAAATGTGTAGTTTCTTTTTTCTTGCATTTATAATTTATTAAATGTATAATTGTTATAGTAAGGTAGGGGTAATATGTTAGGAAATATTATAGGATATGTTGATAATGAATTTTTAGTGAAATTAAGTATAGATTTAAATAAGTTTCAAAATATTATAAATTTATATGTGTTAATTCAGGACCAAGAAAATAAGTATGTTGGTGAGATAACAAGTGTATATGATGATATTGCACACATATCTTTATTAGGAGAATTTGTAGGTGAACAATTTGTAACTGGTGTCTTAAAAAATCCTTCTTTTTCGGCAAATGTTAGACTTATATCTAAAGAAAGAATGAATTTAATTATTGGTATAAATAATTATATAGAAAATAAACATTTATATTTAGGAAATAGTGCACTTTATGATGGATTGAAAATTGGTGTATCTATAAATGATTTTTTGGGTAACCATTTTGCAATATTAGGCTCAACTGGTACAGGTAAATCAAGTTGTCTATCAAGAATATTACAAAACTTGTTTTCTAAGCAAAATTCTATAGCTTATAAATCAAGCATATTTATTTTTGATGCATATGGTGAATATCATTCTATTTTTAAAGAATTATCAAATAGAACTGCTGAAATAAATTTCAAAACCTATACTACTAATACCCATTTTGAAGATACGGATGTATTAAAAATTCCATTATGGCTTTTAGGTGTAGATGATTATGCTCTTTTATTGGGTGCAGAAAATGCTAATCAACTACCAATTATAGAAAAATCATTAAAATATGTTACTATATTTACAAAGGATGAATCAGAAGTCATAAAATACAAAAATGATATTATAGCTCGTGCTTTGTTGGAAATATTGTCAAGTGGAAAACCATCTACTCAAATTAGAGATCAAATAATATCAGTATTGTCTCGTTATAATACAAGTGAATTAAATTTAGAAACTCCAATTTTTCAACCAGGATATACTAGACCACTTAAACAATGCTTACTTATAGATGCCAGTGGTAAAATAAGGGAAATGGAGCTAATTATAAATTTTATTGAGGGATTTTTAACTGATGAATATGAATTGGCTTTGCCAGATGGAACTTTTATGTATACACTTGATGATTTAAAAGATGCCTTTGATTTTGCTTTTATTTCAGAGGGAAGTTTAAATAGTGAGAGAGTTTATGATGAAGCTAATTTACTTAGAATTCGTTTACATACACTTGCTAATAGTAAGGAAAAAATATTTTTTGAATATCCAGAATATGTAACAAAAACTCAATATATAAGAAATTTATTAACTGCTGAAAATGGAAAAAAAGCTCAAATAATTAATTTTAGTATAAACTATGTTGATGATAGGTTAGCTAAAACAATTGTTAAAATTTATTCTAAATTATTATTTGATTATTCTAAAGATGTAAGTAAAAGAAATTCCCTTCCATTCCATATTTTCTTAGAGGAAGCACATAGATATATTCAAGATGATTTTGATAAAAAGTTATTAGGATACAATATTTTTGAAAGAATATCTAAAGAGGGTAGAAAATATGGAGTATTATTAGGATTAATTTCTCAAAGACCATCAGAATTATCAGAAACTGTTATTTCACAGTGTTCTAATTTTATAGTTTTTAGGATGACACATCCTAGAGATATAAATTATATAAAGGATTTGATTCCTAATATGTCTACAGGTTGGTTAGAAAGAGTTAAATATTTACAGCCAGGAACTAGTGTGGCTTTTGGAACCGCTTTTAATATACCTGTAATGATTAATTTTGAAATGCCTTATCCAGCACCAGAAAGTAATAGTTGTGATTTAAGTACTATTTGGTTTGTTAATAGAAATTAATAATTAAATGTTGTAATATTTTGCTATTAAATTTAGATTTACGATAAAATACATATATTCAGATTTTATGAAAATATGTATTTTTTTTATTAAATAATTGTGGCAAATTATAACACGATGATTATAATAATAATGACTAAATAAAAAGAGGGTGAAAATATGGACATTTTATTAGGTATATTAATTCCTTTTTTTGGTACAACAATAGGAAGTGCTAGTGTTTTTTTATTGAAAAATAAAATTAATAATAGATTGGAAAAAACTCTATTAGGATTTTCAGCAGGAATAATGATGGCTGCATCTATTTGGTCTCTTATTATACCAGCAATTGAAATGTCAAATGAACAAAATGTTATTGCGTGGATTCCTCCATCAATTGGATTTTTATTAGGTATAGCTTTTCTTGAGGTTACTGATTATATAACATCCCGTATAAAAACAAATAAATTAAATAAAAAGTCAAAATTAGGTAATCGTGCTAAACTTATTTTTGCAGTAACACTACATAATATTCCAGAGGGAATGGCAGTAGGTGTTATATATGCATCATTTTTATCAGGTAGTAATCTTATAACCCTATCAGGCGCACTTGCCTTAAGTGTAGGAATCGCAATTCAAAATTTTCCAGAAGGAGCTATTATATCTATACCACTAAAAACATCAGGAAAAAGTAAGGTAAAATCATTTATATTAGGAATGTTATCTGGTATAGTAGAACCTATTGCAGCATTATTTACAATAATGTTAACAAAATATATAACACCGATTCTTCCTTATCTTTTAGCATTTGCAGCTGGGGCAATGATTCATGTTGTAGTTGAAGAATTAATACCAGAAGCTCATGATGGTGAGAAAAATAATTTATGTATAACAGGATTGAGTATTGGTTTTGTTTTAATGATGATTTTAGATGTAGCTTTGGGATAATATTTCAATTTAACTAGATATATCTAGTTTTTTTTGTATATTTATTAAAAATTTATATAATAATTCTTATGTAATAGTAAAAAATTTGAGAATTTTTATATACAAAATAAATGTAAATATAAAAAATATTGATTGAAAAATAAATTTAACCATTATATAATAAATAAATGAAATAAATAGGAGTTATTTAAAATGAAGCACAAGAATAGAAAAAAAGTAAATAAAAAATTAATAACCAAGATTGCTTTAGAAAATAAAAAAGATAGTAATCTTGAAATAGAAAACATATTATTAAACAAAAATAATTTAGAAAAAGTATTAGATAACAAAATACAAAATACAGAAATCATATTATCAAAAGACATAAATAATACTGATAAAGAAATAAAAAAATTAGAGAAAAACATAGTAGGGAATCACAAAAAGATTATTGTATTAACTGTTATATTAATAATTTTAATTTTCTTAATAATATTTTTTATGATGCCAAAGTTAAAAATAAAAGGTGATACAAAAATAGATATAGTATATGGAAATGAATATAATGAATATGGTGCAAGTGCTAAATTTTTAAATAAGGATTTAACAGATAAAATTATCATAGAGAGTAACGTAGATACTAAAAGAATAGGTACTTATGTAATAAAATATAAACTTAAATTTTTATTTTATGATATTACTAAAGAAAGAATTGTAAACATAATTGATAATGAAAAACCTACGATAGAGTTATCAGGTAGTACGAGTGTTAAATTATGTCCTGGTGAAAAGTATAAAGAAGAAGGTTACAAAAGTGTTGATAATTATGATGGGGATATTACTGATAAAGTAAATGTTAATATTTTATCAGATAAAATAGTATATCAAGTTTCTGATTCATCGAATAATGAAGCAGAAGAAATTAGAAATTTAGAATATATTGATACTGAAAGCCCTAGTTTGGAATTAAAGGGAAGTAATATAGTTTATATACCAGTAGGAACAAATTATATTGAACCTGGTTATATAGCTTTAGATAATTGTGTTACAGATATACAAGATAAAGTAAAAGTTGAAGGTAATGTAGATACAAATAAAGTTGGAAAATATGAAATTATATATACGGCTATAGATGGGTCAGATAATAAAACAAAGTTAACTAGAACAGTAAATGTTTATAATGAAAATAATACGAATACTGGTAGTTTAATTCCAGGAATGATATATTTAACATTTGATGATGGACCTAATGAAGCAACAACTTCTGAAATATTAAATATTTTAAAAGAAGAGGGGGTAAAAGCTACATTTTTTGTTACAAATAGTGGACCTGATTATTTAATAAAAAGAGCTTACGATGAGGGTCATACTATTGGATTACATACAGCAAGTCATAATTATAGTTTAATATATGCAAATGCTGATAATTATTTTAATGACTTGGAAACTGTAGGAAATAGAGTTAGAAATATTATTGGAATAAATGCAAATTTGATTAGATTTCCAGGTGGTAGTAGTAATACAGTAAGCAGAAGTTATGATGGTGGAACTAAAATAATGTCTTATTTAACTAGTGAGGTAACAAATAGGGGTTATAAATATTTTGATTGGAATGTTGATGCTAATGATGCTGGATCTTGTGCAAGTTCAGGAAACAAAAGGGAATGTGTTTATAATAATGTTATTAATGGTTTATCAAAAAATAGGGTTAATGTAGTTTTAATGCATGATATTAAATATTATACAAAGGATGCTTTAAGAAGTATTATTGAGTATGGAAAAGCAAATGGATATATGTTTGCAAGGTTAGATGAATCAGTCCAAGCAATTCATTTTCATGTAAATAATTAAAGGTGGTGCTAATATGAATATACCAAAATTTTTAAACGATTTATTAATTAAACAATATGGAGATAAAATTACGCATGATATTATTGATGGTTATAATAGTAAAAGAAAAATGACTTTAAGAATTAATACAATAAAATCGAGTATTGATGAAGTAGAATGTGAACTTAAAAAAAGTAATTTAGAATTTAGAAAGGTTATGTGGAGTAAGGAAGCATTAATTTTAGAAAATGCAAGTTTAGATATTATAAAAAATTTAGATATTTATATAGATGGTAAAATTTATTTGCAGAGTTTATCATCTATGATTCCTGCTATAATATTAGATCCTAGGGATGGAGATCATATTTTAGATATGACTGCAGCACCGGGCTCTAAAACTACTCAGATGTCTGCATTATCAGAAAATAAAGCTTTTATCATGGCTTGTGAAAAAAATAAAATTAGGTGTGATAGATTAAAGTATAATATTTTAAAACAGGGTTGTAAGAAAGTTAATGTAATATGTGAGGATTCAAAAAAAATTGACCCATATTTTAATTTTGACAAAATTTTACTAGATGCACCTTGTAGTGGTAGTGGTACTATTTTAATGAATGATATAGATAATAAATTTTCTTTAAAACTAGTTGAAAATTCTGTAATATTACAAACCGAATTATTAAAAAAAGCAATTTCATTATTAAAGAGTAATCAAGAACTAGTTTACTCTACTTGTTCAATTTTAGAAAGTGAAAATGAAGATCAAATAATAAATATTTTAAAAGATAATTCCTTGGAATTAGTAAATATAGATAAAAATTTATTTAGTGATATACCATTACTACCAACTAAAATAGATGGTGTAATTTGCATTAAACCTACTGAATTATATGAAGGATTTTTTGTTGCTAAAATAAGAAAAAAATAGAACATTTAAATGTGTTCTATTTTGCTTCTTTAAAAACATTTTTATCATAAATGTGTTGTCCAGTATTTTTTTCTTCTAATTCTTCACTAGTTATTAGAAAGAAGTTATGTAGTAACATATTTTCTTTTGTGCTTACTACAGGGTCATCCCAAGTTAAATCTAAATGTAACCATTTATTATCTATATATACTAAATTCCATACATGATTTTCACTTGAAATTTTATAGTTTGGAATATTCATTTTATCTAGAAATAAAGCCATCGCATCACTATAACCACCACATATTCCGTATCCTTGTAAAAGTGGACCATAGGCTGTTTGGGATTTGTATTTTGCAGTATAATTTGGATTGTTTAAATTATCGGCTTTTTCACTATCATAAACAGTATTATTTATTATATAATCATGAATAGCTTTTATTTTTTCTATAGTAGACATATTGTCATTAATTATAGAATTGTATATTTGATCTACTTTCGCATTTATTTCTATTATATCATTTTCAGTATATAATTTAGTAACTGTAATTGTTACTTTACCTAAATTATTAATACTAACTTTAATATTATTAAAACTATTATATGGATGAATAAAGTTGTTTATATATGATATAGTTACTGGATCATTGGTTATATTTTTTGAATCATCCAAGCATTCAGTATAATCTAGGGAACAAAAATAGCTAAATTCACTCCATCCATTATTTAAACCACTATATATAATATTTAAAATATCTTGTTTATTTAAGGGTTTATAACTATCGGTTTGCTTAACAAATGAGTTATTATAACTGCTTTTATATTCATTATAACTATCTTGGACAAATTCTTCACTATATACATAATTTAAAATAACATATTCAAATAATTCATCTTTATAAATATATAAAATAAAAACTGTACCTATTATTACAAGAAAAGCAAACAATTTACGCATATTATCACCATTATCATTATATCAAAAACTTAAAAAAAAAGAAGAGTATTTAACAAAAAAATTTATTATTATTCATAATATTATATGGTGATATGATGAATAAAAAAAGTATAATTATTTTAGTTTTAATTTTATTAAATATATTTTTTATAATAAAAAACATTTGTTTAATTTCAAAAAATAGCATTAATATTGATTATAATATTGAGGAGAAAAAAATAGGTAATATTAGTGATCAAGAAAATTGTAAAATAAATGTTTATTATCCTATTAGTGATTATCCTAAATTAAATGATGAGATAATTAAAAGTATAAATAATTATATGAGTAGTTTTAAAAAATCAATAAGTGAGGCAAATGAATTACCAAATCAGTATTTTAGTTTATATATTCTTTATAATAAATATGAAACAGAAGATTATTTATCATATGTTTTTAGAGTATCAATGTTTTTAGGTGGTGCTCATCCAAATAATACAATTTTTACCATAAATTATGATAAAAATAATAATAAAATTATTAATATTGATAGTCTTATTAAAAAAAATGACAATATTTTAAATATTATGTCTTCAGAAAGTAGAGAAAATTTATTTAAAAATCCTCTTTTTAAAGATAAATTAATTTATGATATGATGTTAGAAGGAACTGATTCTATAAAAGAAAATTTTAAGAATTTTGTATTTTCTAAAGATGGTTTAATAATATTTTTTGAACAATATCAAGTTGCACCATATAGTTATGGAGAATTTAATGTTACAATACCTTATAATAAGATATAAAAAAATCAATTCTTTTTTGAATTGATTATTCCATAGCATTAACTTTTTTTGTTAAACGAGATTTATTACGAGCTACAAAGTTTTTTGAAGCTATTCCTTTAGAAGCTGCTTTATCAATTGCTTTAATAGCAGTTTTTAAATTATTTTCAGCACCTGTTTTATCGTTAGAACTTATTGATCTTTCAACTTTCTTCATAGCAGTTTTCATACTAGCTTCATAGTTATTATTACTTACAGTTTGTTTAGCGATAACTTTAATTTTCTTTTTCGCATTTTTCATATTTGCCATAATTTCACCTCCCAGTTAATCAATACCTTAATTTTAACAAAATTTATTATAAAAAGCAATAAAAATAACATTTTTTATTTAAAATCTATATAAAAAAGCAAAAATAAACCAAAATAATAGTGGTGATTATATGCATGAAATTGATTTAAGTAAATATCAATTAAGAACAGATTTAGCTATTGATATAGTAGAAAAAAATAAATTTGAAGGAATAAAAACAAATATTGAAAATTATGGGAATATAAAAGTAACTAATGTATATGTAGAAGATATTGGTAGTAAAAAAATAGGAAAAAAAACTGGAAATTATATTACAATAGAATTTAAGGACTTAACTGATTATAATAATGCAGAAAAAATAAAAGAAGTTTTTTCTAATAAATTAAGAGAGTTATTAAAAAAATTATCTATATCGGAAGATTCTTCTTGTCTTATAATAGGTCTTGGTAATGATAAATCAACTCCAGATGCCTTAGGACCGTTAACTATTAATAATATACTGGTTACTAATCATTTATTTATGTATGCGAATGTAGAAAAAGGCTTTAGAAAAGTGTCAGCAATCTCACCAGGAGTTATGGGACAAACAGGAATAGAAACTAGCGACATAATTAATAGTATTATAAAAAGTATTGATGTTGATTTTATAATAGTTGTAGATTCACTTGCTAGTAAGTCAGTTGAGAGAGTGAACAAAACAATTCAAATGACTGATACAGGTATACATCCAGGTAGTGGGATAGGAAATAAAAGAAAAGAAATATCTAAACAAACAATAGGAATAGAGGTTATATCGATTGGTGTACCAACAGTAGTTGACGCTGTTACAATAGTTAGTGATACGATAAATTATATGTATAAACATTTTTCATATACGAAAGAAAATATTAATAAACCAAGTAACAAATTAGTTGGTGGTGGAATTAATTATTTAAAAAAAGATGTTAAAGTAGATGAAAAGTTAAAAAATGAGTTATTTGGAGTGATTGGTAAACTAGATGATAATGAAATTAGGCAATTAATTTTTGAGGTGTTAACTCCTATAGGTTATAATTTAATGGTAACACCAAAAGAAGTAGATTTTGAAATTGAAAAATTAAGTAATATTATAGGAAACGGTATTAATAGAGCATTACATAAAAATGTTGATAACTTATAATTTTTATTAAATATCAATAAAATTTTAAAAATCAATTCATTTGATTTTTTTTTGACATATTTTTTTTCAACAAACATATATAATTTAAATAAATATTGTGAGGGATAATATGAGAAAAAAATTTATTTCAAAAAATTATAGACAATATAGTTTTCTTATTAAAACATTTTTAATACTTATTTTAGTAATTTTTATATTATCAAAAATAATGTCTATAAGACTATTTAATTCAAATAAAAATTTAATTATGATGACTATGGAATCTTCAAATCATTTAATTAAAACAGAATTATCCTATTCTGATATATTAGATGATATTCTAAAGATAGTAACAAATATTGATTTAAAAAAACCAATTAGTTTGTTTAATAATAACTTATTATTTGAAAGTATAAAGGAAATTATTGGTGAAAAAGTATCTGATGAAGAAATTCCTGATGAATCTAATACTGATTTAGTATTTAATGAACAAAGTAATCTACCATTAGTATATATTTATAATACTCATCAAACTGAAGAATATATTAATAATGAACCAACTTATGATCTAAAACCAACAGTTTATACAGCTGCTAATTATTTAAAAGAAGTATTAGAAAGACAAGGAATTAAAACCATTGTAGAAGAAGCTAATATAAAAAAATACTTAGATGATAATAATTTAAATTATGATGATAGTTATATAGCTAGTAGGTATTATTTAGAACAAGCTAAAAATAATAATCCTAGTTTAAAATTATTTATTGATTTACATAGGGATGCTTTAAGTCATGATGCAGCAACAGTAATATATAATAATATTAGTTATGCCAAAATATTATTTGTAGTTGGTGCTGATTTCAATAATTATCAAAAAAATTTAAATTTTACAGAATCAATAAATAAAATTGTAATAGATAATTATAGTTTTTTAACAAGAGGGGTATTAACTAAAACTGGTCCATTAGTGAATGGGGTTTATAATCAGGACTTAAGTGATAATATAATTTTATTAGAAGTAGGTGGTAATGAAAGTACAATAAATGAGGTAGCTAACACTTTAGATTTGATTGGTGATGTTATAGTAAAAAAATTAGGTGAAGAAAATGGATAAAAAGAAAGATTTTTTTAAATATATTTGTAAATTATTTATGATTATAATATTTATTTCTTTTTTAACTTTATATTTTTCACATAATTCAGGATATTTTGAATATGAACAATATAAAAAAACTAGTTTTACAAAAGAACAAATTGAGCAATTTGAAAAAGATATAAAGGAAGGTAAGGAAGTAGATATTACTAATTATTTAGAAAAAAAAGATGTTGATTATTCTAATAAAATTTCTAAAATGGGATTAGGATTATCAAAAGGTATTGAAAAAACCATAAAAACTGGTCTTAATAAAGCTATAAGTATGTTAAATGATGCATTGTCATAATATAAAAGTATTGTTAATAAAATTAGAATTTAGAATAATAAAAAGTAGTTTTTTATTTAAGACATTATTTTTTATTATTAATTATTTCAATAAATTTCTTAGTACTAAAATTTGGTATATGATTTTTTGATAAGGCAATTCCTATGTATCTACTAGGAATTTTTTCTTTTATATTTAATTCAAATAATTTTTTCCTTTTTATTTCATCTTTAATATATTCTTTTGTAGCATATCCAATTCCCATTCCAATTTTAGCAAATTCAACAACTAATGAATAACTAGCTAATTCAATATTTGGTTTAAAAACAACTCCGTTTTCTTTTGCAAAATTATCTAAAAAGAATCTAGTATTAGAACCCTTAGCTTGCAATATTAAAGGATAATTATTCAAATCTTTTAAAGACATTTCTTTAAGGGTTAAATCCTTATATTTATTATTTACAACGAAACAATCATTTATTTTTTTACATTTAATAATTTTAGTATCATTACCATAATTTTTATCATTTAAATTAAATATTACAACATCTATTAAACCATTTTTTAACTTTGGTATTAAATCAGAAGCTAACCCAGTTATTATTTGAATATCAATTTTTGGATATAATATGTGAAATTTTTCTAAATAGGGAATTAAAAATTCTTTAGTTAAAGTTGCATTTATTCCAATTTTTATACATCCTGTTTCTAAATTAATAAGATCAGTAAATCTATTTTCAGCATTGTTAATATATTCAATTGCTTGTTTAATATAATTATAAAATTCCCTACCTTCTTCGGTAAGAATAACACCTCTTTTTGTTCTTACAAATAAACTTCCACCTAATTGATCTTCTAAATTTTTAATAGATTTACTTATTGCTGGTTGAGATATATTTAATTCTATACTTGCTTTAGTAATATTACCGTTATTAGCCACAACATAAAAAATTCTATATAATTCAAAATTTATATTCATAATAACCTCCAGTTATGATAAACATAACAAATATGTATTTTAATTATATAATCAAATGAAATATAATACAAGTAGATAGGAGGAAAAATATGATTATAGGTATATGTGGTAAATCAGGGTGTGGTAAAACAACATTAGCAAAGCAAATAACAAAATTAACTTCCAAAAAAGTTATACATTTGGATATAGATAAGGTAGGGCATAAAGTTTTATTATTACCAGAAGTTAGAGATAAATTAATAGATTGTTTTGGAAATTCTATTGTTAAAATTAATACTATTGATAGAAAAAAACTTGGTGAAATGGTATTTAATTCTAGATGTGAAATGAAGAAATTATCAGATATTACATGGAAATATATGCAAGTGGAAATTGATAATTTTTTAAATGATAATAAAGATAAAATAATTATTTTAGATTGGTTACTATTACCAATTTCAAAGTATTTTGATATGTGTGATATAAAAATACTTTTAGATGTTCCATATAATATTAGAAAAGAAAGAGCAATGAAAAGAGACAATATAACATAACAGAAGAAGATTTTTATTTAAGAGAAAAATCTAGTATAGATTTTAAAAAAGAAGATTTTGATTATGTATTTCAGAAAGTGGATAAAGAAATTATTAAAAGGATGGTGAAAAGTTTATGACAAAGGTTTTATATCCAGGAAGTTTTGATCCTATTACAAAGGGACATATGAATATTATTACGCAAGCAAGTGAATTATTTGATGAAGTAGTAATTGCGGTATTGCAAAATCCTACAAAGAAAGGTGGCTTATTTACATTAGAAGAGAGATTAGAGATAATAAATGAACTATATAAAAATATGGATAATATAAAAGTTGTTACAGGTAGTGGAGCATCAGTTGATATAGCAATTTTGTATGAATGTAAGGCTATAATCAGGGGACTTAGAAGTTTAAGTGATTATGATTATGAGGTTCAATTACAACAAATAAATAAAGAAATATCCCATAATAAAGTTAATACTATTTGTTTATTTGCAGATAAGGAATATCAATTTATCTCATCAAGTGTTGTTAAAGAGGTTTTCAACCTTGATAAAGATGTATCAAATTATGTTGATCCATTCGTTGTAAAAAAACTATGTTTAAAGAAAGGAAATAATAATTATGGAAAATAAAGAATTAATAATTACTCCTTTAGGTACAGTATCTACTTATTGTTATGAAGGTAAAAAATGCCCAGGTTTTTTAGTACAATATGGAGATAATAAAATTTTGTTAGATTGTGGAAATGGGATTTCTGAATATATGAACCTACCTAATGATTTAAATAATTTAGTTATAATAATTAGTCACTTACATCCAGATCATTATGGAGAATTGTTGAGTATTGCGCAAACTTCATATGTTTTTAAAAGATTAGGATACTTAAATGAAAAAATTAAGGTGTATATTCCTGAAGGAGATAAAGTGAAAGTTTACTCAGCATTCGAAACAGTTGAAAAGAATTTGCTTGATTTTGATTTTTTATTAAGTTTAGAAAAAGAGAGTTATTTAGAATTTATACCATATAAACAAAAGGATAAATTAAATATTGATGATTTGCAAATTAGTTTTGCAAGAAATCCTCATCCTTTAATAACTTATAGTACAAAAGTAGAAACTGAAGGAATTAAATTTGTTTATTCTAGTGATACAGGATATAAAGGAAATTGTTTAGAAGAATTTGCTCTTAATGCCGATTTATTAATATGTGAATCAACTTTTTTAAGAGGACAATTTAGAAACGGTGATAACCATTTATTTGCATATGAAGCTGCAAAAATAGCGAAAAATGCAAATGTAAATAAATTACTATTAACGCATTTTTGGCCTAGTATAGATAAACAAAAATATGTTGATGAAGCAAGAGAAATATTTTCAAATACTGAAGCAGCAAATGAAGGTAAAAAATTAATACTAAGGAGGAAATAATCATGAAAATTTATAAATTGATGAGTGATGAGGAGAAATGTTTAGATAAGACAATTAAATTTTTGGATAATTATATTCTTGAAGATATAATTAACCCTTATAAAAACAGTGAGAAAATAATTGATATGCATACCCATACAAATTATTCGGATGGTGAGTTATCACCACAAGAATTAATAAGATTAGCAATAGATAAAAAAATTGGAACACTTGCTATTACTGATCACAATACAATTGAGGGATTAAAGACTATTGATAGAAAATCTGAAATAATTGAAAAAAGTGGTATAAGAGTAATTAATGGTATAGAATTATCTGCAAAATCAAATGTAGGAAGAATGCATATTTTAGGATATGGTATTGATTTAAATAGTGAATTATTAAATAAAAAAATGAGTGATTTAAAAGATATTAGTATAAATTCGGTTTTATCAATTATGGAGCAAATAAAAAGAGATTATGGAATTAGATTTGGATATGTTGATATAAAAGAACTTGTTAACGCTAATCATAACTTGGGGCGTCCAGATTTAGCTAAACTTTGTATCAAGTATGGTTATGCTAGTACAGTTGAGGAAGCTTTTAATAAGTATTTAATAGAAGCATATAATAAAACAAGAAAATCTGATAATAAATTACAATATGAGGAATGTTTAGAATTGATAACAAATAGTGGTGGTATCCCAGTTTTAGCTCATCCAAAGTCATTGGAACTTAGGGAAAAAGAATTTTTAGTATTATTAAAAGATATGATTAGTTGTGGATTAAAAGGAATTGAAGTATATCATTCAAGTCATACAAAAGAGGAAATGGAATACTATTTGGAAATCGCAAATAAATACAATTTACTAATTAGTGGTGGCAGTGATTTTCACGGTAAAAATGTTAAACCTGATATTGAATTAGGTAGTGGAAAAAATAATAATATTAAAATAAAAAAATTATCATTACTTGATGCTTTATATTTAAAAAATACTAATTAATTATACACATTAATTATTAAGACTATTTAGTCTTTTTTTATTGTCAAAATTAAATATATTAACATTTTTTTAATATTTAAAGAATTAAATTTTAAATTAAAATGAGTAATAAGGTCAATTTTATTTATATATAATTCTATATAGTTTATATTAATTAAGGATGTTTAAAAATTTATACTTAAACAAATGAGATAATTATTTAGAATGATAAGAATTAAATATGACAATTTTTATATTTTATTTAGGATTTATTTTTGATATAATGATACTAGGGTGTTTATATGACAAGTATATATGATTATAATTTAGAAGATTTAGAAGCTTATTTTGTTTCAAATAATGAAAAAAAATTCAAAGCATCACAAGTTTTTGATTGGCTTTATAAAAAAAGAGTTACAAATTTTGATGAAATGTCTAATTTGAAAAAAGATATTATAAATAAATTAAAAAATGATTTTACAATAAACCAATTAAAAATAGTAAAAAGATTAGATGATACTGATGTACATAAATATCTTTTTGAACTTAGTGATAAAAATCGTATTGAAGCAGTATTAATGAATCATGATTATGGAAATAGTTTATGTATATCAAGTCAAGTTGGTTGTAATATGAGTTGTGCATTTTGTGAAAGTGGTAGACTTAAAAAGGTAAGAAATTTGTTCCCTAGTGAAATGGTATTACCAATATTACAGGTAGAAAAAGATTTAAATATAAGAATTTCTCATATTGTTATAATGGGAATTGGTGAACCTTTTGATAATTATGAAAATATAATTAAATTTTTAGATATAGTAAATAATCCTAAGGGAATTGAATTAGGTTCACGCCATATTACGGTATCAACTTGTGGAGTAGTACCAAAAATTTTAGAATTTATGAATAATGGTAAACAAGTTAATTTAGCAGTTTCCCTTCATGCTTCAAATAATGAACTTAGAAATAAACTTATGCCAATTAATAAAGTTTATAATCTTGATTTATTAATGTCTACAATAAAAAAATATGTTGATGTTACTAATAGAAGGGTAACTTTTGAATATATAATGCTTAATAATATAAACGATTCTATAGATAATGCGATTGAATTAGCTAATTTAGTAAAGGGGATAAATTGCTACATAAATTTAATACCATATAATGAAACAAGTCATATTGAATTTAAAAAAAGTAATAAAGAAAAAATCATGATCTTTTATGATACTTTAAAGAAAAATGGAGTAAATGTAACAATTAGAAAAGAATTTGGTTCAAAGGTAATGGCTGCCTGCGGACAATTAAGATCAAATTATGAGGAGGAAAAATAATGGAACATTTTTATTTAACTGATCCTGGTAAGGTTAGAGAACAGAATGAAGATAGTGTAATTATAACTAAAAATCATAGTAATGAATATTTAATGGCAGTTGCAGATGGCATGGGAGGACACTCTAATGGAGAGGTCGCATCAAGTATTGCGATTACTCATTTGGCTAATAATTTTAAAGAACTAAAATCTATCGGTACTAAAGATGATGCGATTTTTTGGATGCGCGCAATAACTAATGAAATAAATGCTTTAATTTATAAGTATACTGAAGAAAATCCAGAAAGTACAGGAATGGGTACAACATTAGTTATGGCTATTGTAACTGATAATTTTTTACTTTTTGGTAATATTGGGGATTCTTCTGGATATGTTGTCAAAAATGAACAAATCAAAAAAATAACAACAGACCATACTTTAGTAAATTTATTAGTGCAATCTGGGGAACTTACATTAAAGGAGGCAAAAGAACATCCAAGAAAAAATGTACTCATGAAAGCATTAGGTGCTAATGTAACTGCGGAAATAGATGTTTTTGATGTTGAAAGTGATGTTGATGGAATATTCTTATGTAGTGATGGATTAACAAATATGCTTGATGATAATCAAATTGTTAAGGTTCTAACATCAGAGTTAACAATTGAGGAAAAATTAAATAAACTTATTTATAAATGTAATAATCGTGGTGGAAATGATAATGTTTCTGTTGCATATTTAGTAAAAAGGGGCGAATAAAATGGTAGTAAAAGGACAAATGATAAATGAAAGATATCAAATAATAAGATTAATAGGCGAAGGTGGTATGGCCAATGTTTATTTAGCCCATGATATTATTTTAGATAGAATGGTTGCTGTTAAAATTTTAAGAGGGGATTTAGCAGATGATGAAAAGTTTGTTAAACGTTTTCAAAGAGAGGCAATAGCATCTAGTTCATTAAATCATCCTAATATCGTAGGAATGTATGATGTAGGTGAAGATAATGGAGACTATTTTATAGTTATGGAATATATAAATGGTAAAACATTAAAAAGTTTAATAAAAAGACGTGGGGCATTAACTTTACCTGAAGTAATAGATATAATGATGCAACTACTTGATGGGGTTAAATGTGCTCATGATAGTTATATAATTCACCGTGATTTAAAGCCTCAAAATGTTTTAATTTTAGATGATGGAACTGTTAAAATAACTGATTTTGGTATAGCAACCGCACTTAATAATAATGAAATTACTCAAACTAATTCTGTAATGGGATCAGTACACTATCTTCCTCCAGAACAAGCAAATGGTGGAAATTCAACTGTTAAAAGTGATATATATTCCCTAGGTATTATGATGTATGAATTACTTACTGGTAAATTACCATTCAAGGGTGAAAACGCGGTTGAAATCGCAATTAAACAAATGCATGAGGAAATTCCAAGTGTTTGTCTAATAAATCCAGAAATTCCACAGTCAATAGAAAATATTATATTAAAAGCATGTGCTAAAAATCCTAAAAATCGTTATGATAATGTTGCACAAATGCAAGAAGATTTGAAAACAGCTCTTGATCCATCAAGAAAAAATGAAGCTAGATTAAAATATACATATGATGAAAGAAATTTGGATGATACAAAGGAATTTTCAAAACAAACGAGAGAAGAAATGAATAAAAATATAAATACAGATAATTCCATGAGTGATGAAATGGTTGATAAAAAAGAAAAGGGTCTTAATTTTGCTTTAATACTTGTTATTGTAATTTTTTCTCTAATCGCACTTTTTATAGTAGGAGCGGTAATTATATATCCAAAATTAAGTGGTAGCCCAGATGTTAGAATTCCAAATGTTGAAAATTTAACTAGAGATGAAGCTATAAAACAGCTAGAACAACTCGGTATAAAAGTTTATGATAATGATTCTGAAGAACCAAATAGTGAAATAAAAGAAGGTCTTGTTATTGGAACAAAACCTAGTGTTGGAACAACAATAAAAAAAGGAAACAGTGTAACACTCGTTATATCTAGTGGAGAGGCTGGATATCTAATTGAGGATTATACTGGTAAGAATTTTTATGAAATTCAAGCAGAACTCAAATATTATGGAATTACTGTATTTAAGGATACAAAGGATGTAAGTGATTTAGAAAATAGAGAGGACTTAGATCCAAATTTAATCATTGATCAATCAGTAAAAGCTGGTACTAAATTATCAAGCAATGAAAAAATAGTTTTATATTTGCCAGATCTTACACCAGTTTATCCAGATTTTGTTTCTGAAAAATGGACAGAGGAATCTATAAAAGAATTTTGTCAAGAAAATAATATTGAATTAAGTATTGAATATGAAGAAACAGATGATTTTATAAAAGGTACTGCTATTAGTCAAAGTAGAACTAAAGGAACAAAGGTTGTTGAAAATACATCTTTAAAGGTTGTTATTGCTAAAGAAAAAAAAGTAACTACAACAACAACTACTACTGAAAAAACAACAACGACTACTACAGAAAAGATAACTACAACTACTACAGCAACTAATGACACAAACGAGGAATAGAATGATAGGAAAAATAATAAAAAATATTAGTAATGATTATACTGTATTAGCAAACAATAACTTATATGTATGTAAATCTAGGGGAAAATTTAGAAATTTAAATATAACACCATTAGTTGGAGATAATGTTATTTTTGATGAAAAAAATAAATATATATTAGAAATACAACCTAGAAAAAATTCACTTGTAAGACCACCTGTTGCAAATATTGATAATTGTGTAATTGTTACTAGTTTAAAAGAACCTGATTTTTCATCTAATTTATTAGATAAGTTATTAACTATAGTTGAATTTAATAATATAAAGCCAATTATTTGTTTTACAAAATTAGATAAATTGACTGAATCAGAAGTATTAGAATATACTAATTTAAAAAAATATTATGAAAGTATTGGGTATTTAGTATTTAATAATAATGAAACTGAAAAGATTAAAAAAATTTTTAAAGATAAGATTACAGTTTTTACAGGTCAAAGTGGTGCGGGTAAATCAACATTATTAAATAGACTAGATAAAAATCTTAATTTAAAAACTAATGAAATTTCCTTATCTCTTAATCGTGGAAAACATACAACAAGACATGTTGAATTATTACAAATATTTGACGGATTAGTAGCTGATACACCAGGATTTTCTGCTATAACTTTTAATGAAATGTCTGCTTCTGATATAAGAGATAATTTTATAGAATTTAATTTATATAGACATAATTGTGAATATAAAGATTGCATGCATAATAGTGAAATTAATTGTGAAATAAAGAATCAAGTTTTAAAGGGTAATATTTTAAAATCAAGATATGAAAATTATTTGAAATTTATAAAAGAATAGGGACACTATTCTTTTATATTTTTATAAATAAAATTCATCTATTTCAGTTTTTAATAAATCATCATTTTTATTTATTTTGGATATGTTATTTAAACAATCTATTAAAATTTTATCATCAATATTTTTATTTAGTAAATCAG
>CAKOXI010000003.1 GCA_934130045.1 uncultured Bacilli bacterium
TAATGAACAACTATAAAAATACAGCAGAAGAAATTGTCTTAAATGAATATGTTTTTATATAAATAATCTTCAAAAAAGAGGAAAAAATTATCAAAATAATTTAATCCTCTTTTTATTTTTCTTGAATATGGGAATAAAATATATGTCTAGCCAGCACTGAATTTGTACTCCCGTACAAATTCGTATATGGGAAATTCCCATCCCCCTTACCTCAAAATAGGAACTCCATAAACCAAAAAACACTATCTTGATTTTTTCAAGGATTACTTGATATATGAAAGATAAAATGTTAAAATAAATATGTAACAAAAAAATGAATAGAGGTTAAAAATGATATTAGATTATAATAAACTATGGAAGTTAATGATTGATAAAAATATTAATAAAACAGAACTATGCAAACAAGCAAAAATTAGTACTAATGCTATGGCAAAAATGGGACGAAATGAATCAGTACCTTTAGAAACATTAGTTAAAATATGTGATGTTTTAAAATGTACTTTAAATGATGTTGTAGAAATAAAATCAAAGGAGGAAAATAATGGAGACAACTAACCTTTCTAAAATCAGAAGAGAAAAAATGTTAAATACAATTAGTGAAATAAAAAAGAATATTACTGATGAAAAAATGTTAACAAATTTATCTATGATTGAAAATGAATTGACTAAGAAAAAATACGGGCTTATTTGGGAGGAGCACGAAGAACGTGTTGATAAGGAATTAGAAACTCAAATTCCCACTTTCGAGGAAATTAAGAATAAAGAAATCGTAAGTAATCTAAATGAAAAATTTAACTTTTTATTAGAGGGAGATAATCTTCACAGTTTATACTTATTAGAAAAAACTCATAAAGAAAAAATTGATGTTATATACATAGATCCTCCATATAATACTGGAAATAAAGATTTTGTATATAATGATTGTTATGTAGATTCAGAAGACAGTTACCGACATTCAAAATGGTTATCGTTCATGAAAAAAAGATTGGAAATTGCCAATGAATTACTTTCAAGTAATGGCACCATATTCATAAGTATAGATGATAACGAATTTGCACAATTAAAACTATTATGTGATGATATTTTTGGAGAAAGTGACTTTGTAACTTCGATTCACTGGAAAAGAAGTGAGTCACAAAATAATAGTGCAAAACAACTAGCTATTGTTGGAGAATATATATTATGTTATACAAAAAATAAAAATACTCACTATTTTAATAAAATAGATTTAAAGTCAACTGCTTTAAAAGAATATCGATACACTGATGAAAAAACAGGAAGAAAATTCAGAAGAGGAACAATTGTAGATAATACCAGAGGTAAAAATATTTTAGAAATAATATCCCCCAACGGTATAAAAAAAACTATTAAAAGTATAAGAAATAAAGAGTTTTTTGAAGAAAAAAATAGGAATGGAGAAATCTATTGGACTGAAACTGGAACGCCTTATTTAAAAATATATTTAGATGATTCTGATGGTCAAGTTGCAAATAATTGGTTTGATAATGTTGGTGTTAATGAAGACGCTGCAGATGATTTAAGAAATCTTAAAATTGATTTCTCATTTTCAAAGCCAAAATCCTTAATTAAACAATTGCTAAAAATTGCTTCTAAAAAAGATTCTGTTATATTGGATTTTTTTGCTGGATCTGGTACAACAGCTCAAGCAGTATTAGAATTGAACAAAGAAGATAATGGAAAACGCCAGTTTATTTTATGTACTAATAATGAAAATAATATATGTGAAGAAATAACATATAAACGAATTAAAAATGTTATAACTGGATATGGAAAATATAATCCTTTAAAATCAAATCTAAAATACTATCGTTGCGCTTATATTCCAAGAATAAATACCGAAACACAAGATTTACACAACAATTTGCTTATAAACATTAAAAATCTTATTCAGTTAGAAAATGGAATCGAGATTGATGATAATAAAATTAGAGTTTACTTAAATGAGGATGAATTAGATAGATTCAGTGCTAATAAAAAAGAATTAGAGATATGTGAAAAAGTTTATATTTCATCAGACATTCTTTTGACAAGTGAACAAGAAAATATTTTTGAAAATAATAATATTGAAGTATATATAATACCAGAATATTACTTTGAAGATGAAATTATGGAGGTCATGTAATAATGCAAGGAATTAAATTAAAAGATTTTCAAATAAATACAGTAAATAAACTATTAGACGCTACTTCTATTGGTAGTAAAAAGGAAGTATTATTACAAGCCCCTACTGGTAGTGGCAAAACAATTATTTTACTTTCATACATTGAAGAATATTTAAAAGAAAATAATAAAGTAATCTTTGTTTGGCTTACTCCTGGTAAAGGAGATTTAGAAGAACAAAGCAGAAAGAAAATGGTTAAATTTTTACCACATCATAATACTAAAAATATTCAAGATGTGCTACTTCAAGGTTTTGATGCCAAAGACACAGCATTTATAAATTGGGAAACAATTACCAAAAAAGGAAATAATGCCCTAAAAGAAGCTGAAAGAAACAATTTATATGAAAGAGTTCATGAGGCACATAATAATGGCTATAAATTTATTATTATAGTTGATGAGGAACATTTAAATAAAACTGTTAAAGCAGAAGCCATTATTGAATATATGAATCCTGAATATATTGTTAGAGTTAGTGCTACTACAAAAACTAATAAAGAAGCTGAATTTATTAAAATTGATGAATTAGAAGTAATAAATGCTGGACTAATTACAAGAGCATTATATATAAATGAAAATGTTTCTAATGAATCTATTCTTTCAAATGAACATGAATATTTACTAGAACTTGCAATAAACAAAAGAAAGGCAATTAAAGAAGAATATTTAAAATTGGGTATTCAAGTAAATCCTCTTATTATTATTCAGGTGCCTAGCAAGTCAGATGACTTAATAAAGCAAATTGAAAAAATACTCGAAGAAAAAGAATATTCTTATGATAGACAGAATTTAGCAATTTGGCTATCAGATAGAAAAGAAAATATTGAAGATATTGAAAATAATGAATCTAATCAAGCAATTTTAATAATGAAACAAGCAATTTCAACTGGTTGGGATTGTCCAAGAGCAAAAATACTTGTTAAACTTCGTGATAATATGAGTGAAGATTTTGAAACACAAACTATTGGAAGAATCAGAAGAATGCCACAAGCTCATCATTATGATAATGTGCTTCTAGATAATTGTTATTTATATACATTTGATGAAAAATATGAACAATCTGTAAAACAAGAACTTGGTTCTAATGCTTATGATACTAAGGTTGTATTTTTAAAAAATGAATACAAAAATCTTAGTTTGAAAAAGATAACCTTTGATAATGCCTTTGATGGATTTGATGAAAGACAAACTTTTAATATTCTTCATAACTATTATATTGAAAAATATGATCTAACAAATAATAAAAAGAATAATAAAACTATATTAGAAGCAAATGGATATGTGTTTAAAGATACTATTGATAATTACATAGTACAAGATAAAATCGTTAGGATTAATTCAGATGAATTAGAAAATGCTAATAGAATAAAAGTTCAATCAGAAGTAAGTACAAACAAAAATGGATTTGAACTAAGACATTCAATTAATGTTATATCATCTAAAATTGGTATGCGATATGATAGGACAAGATTAATGCTTGAAAGAATGTTCTTTAGAGGTAAACTATTTACAAAAAAATTTGTTGATTTATCATTACTAGAATTTTATGCTTTCGTTATAAATAATGAAGATGTGCTAAAACATGATTTTCAAGAAGCAGTTTCACAAAAAGCAAGACAAATAAAAATGAAATTAGATGAATTAAAAATTGTTGACTGGAAAGTACCAGAGATGGATTATATTAAGTATGATCCTAAAATGAAAGATACAACAATTTATGAAAAATCAATTTATATGAATTATCCAAATAGTACAATAAAATCTAAAAGTGAAAGAATGTTTGAGTATTTTTGTGAAAACAATGAAAATATTAAATGGTTTTATAAAAATAGTGAATCCTCTAGTGATTATTTCTCAATAGTATATATTGATGCAGTAAATCATAAATGGCACTTCTACCCTGACTTTATTGTTTGTGATAAAGATAATAAAATATGGATTATTGAAACTAAGGGTGGCGAAAATGCTGAAGGTGAATCAAAAAATATTGATATTAAAGTTGAAAATAAGTTTGAAGCATTAAAGCAATATGCTAACAAGTATAATGTCAATTGGGGATTTGTAAGAGATTATGATAAAAATGATTCATTATATCTTTGCAACACTGAATACACAGAAGATATGGAAAATGAAAATTGGATATTACTTGGTAAGATTTTTAATTAGGAGTTGATTGTTTTGTTTTTAAAAAAATTAGTTGTGGAAAATTATAAACTATTTGATAAAGAGTTTATTATTGATGATTTTAATGTACCTGATGGCTATAATATAGGATCTGGATTAAATCTCATTGTAGGAGAAAATGGTTGTGGTAAAACAACAATATTAGATTCGATAGCAATATCTTTATTAGACTATAAAGGAGAATCTTTTAATATTTATGATTTCAATGATTTAAATAAACCAGTTAATATTCATTTTTATTCAAACAATGAATTTAATGTTAAGGGAACTATGCCTAATTCGGATTTTATAGCAATTGGATTTAATTTTACCGCTAAATTGAGAAGCAAATCTCAAAAAAGTTATTTAGTTTCTCCATTCGTATATGACCAGCTATACATTGGTAAAGATATAAACAAACCAAAAAAAGGAAGCCCTGATTTAAGAATAAGTGTAAATAATCCATTTTCAGGAAAAAGATTTAATGAAACGGATATTCTATATTTAGATAAAAACAGACTATTTCAGACAAAATCTGGAACATTTAATAATACAAGATTTGATAGACTTATGAATGATTTCAATTTTCAATATATTAAAAATACAAGTAATGTAGAGGATTTAAATGTAGAATTAAATAATAAGATAAAAAAAGATAAAATAGAAAATACTTTTTTAGAAAATGCTATTCAAGATTTTGAACAAATTAGTGGATATAAAATATGGTTGGATTTTTTAGACAATTACAGGCCATTTAATAATTCGTCATTTGTAATAAAAGAAAAAAACAATGCACAAATTCCATTATCCAGTATAGGTTCAGGTTTTGAAATGATGTTTTCATTGATATATTCGTATTATTTAGCTAAACAAAATGGAAAAAAATTAATTATATTAATAGATGAACCAGAATTACATTTACACCCAGAGATTCAAAAGAAATTTGTTGAATTCCTTATGGAAATATCAAAGGATTTTCAGGTAATACTTACTACACATTCACCAATTTTAGTAAAACAAATTATGTACAATGATAAAATCAAAAGTATGGTTATTAATAAACAAAAAGAAATATCTTCAATTAATAATTTAAAATTATCATATTTATCATCAAATGAAATTAATTATATTGCATTTGGTCTGGCAACCGAAGAATATCATAATGAACTATATGAAGAAATAAAATCTATTCATGGTATATCAGACAATTACAAATCATTTGATAACAATTACTTTATAAAAGAAAAAGGTGAAGAGAAAAAGTATCCATGGAAAGATCACCCAAATGAAGTTAGCATACATACATTTATTAGAAATCAAATTCATCATCGAAAGGAAAATGGAGAACCTACATATAATGATTTAAAAAAATCAATTGATTTCATGCGTAAATGTTTAGAGGAGGAAAAAAAATAAAATGAATATTATAAAAGAAATATTACCATATGCTGTATCAATAATTGCAAGTATTATAACTTATGTTCAAGCAAAGAAAAAATTAACACAAGAATTAGAAATTGTAAAAACAAATAATAAACATGAAATTGAAAAGCTTATGCAACAACATAAAATCAACATAGAAGATTTAAAAGAAAAGCACAGATTAGAAATGGAAGCAAAAGATAAAGAATATCAACACGAAAAAGAGATGTTAGAATTAAAAAGCAAAGTAACTATTGATGAAAAAAATCAAGAAGTTATGAATAGTGCTTTGTCAGGAATTATGGGTGGAATTTTCAGTGATGTTATTTCGGGTAAGATAAGCCCAGAACAAATAAATGACTTATCAAAAAAATTTCCTAAAAGCAACTCATAGATATTGAAAATATTTAGTAAATTATATATAATATCTTTAGAAAGAGAACTTAGTTCGTAACTTGTATGTAATACGCTCCATAAGATAAAATCGTCGCACCAATGTGACGTTAATGATTAAGTCAACTAGTAATAGTTGATTTTTTTGTGCGTTATTGCAAAGAAAGGTGTGATGTGATATGATTAAAGGGATATAACAAAAATTGTGTTGGTAATAATATTTATGGATGTTATAGTTGGTATTACATATATAGTAAAATAAGTAATATTAAATAATATTTATCAAGGTAATATGGATGGAAGTTATTTGTGAGAAAGATAAAAAATTAATAGATACAAATAAGTCTAATACTGTTTATAATGGTAAATTATACTTAGTCGATCCAGGTAATTATTATATTAATGACATAAACGATTTATTAATTTTTTTCAAAAATAAAGAAATAAATGATGAAGAAAAAAAAACCTTATTGTAAATTGGAATTATAATAAAATTAACAAATTGATACATGAATTATTATTTATGAATAATAATGATATTGATTTTTATTTGTTAAGAAAAATAATAGAGTTTTTTGAAGTAGAAAGAAAAAATAATGAATTAATATATGATATTAGTATTTATCAAAAATATTTTGATAAAAATTTGACTATTAAAGAATCAATTAATAAATTTGTATCAAACTATATTAAGGTTGATGAAGAAGAGAAAAAAATGATATTATCACTTTTTTAATGTGATAGTTAGTTATCATTTTGAAAAAATAATTAAAATAAATTATATATATAATGAGAAATAAAAGCTTTATATATAAAAGAAAAAGTGCTGAAATAATATAATTCAATACTTTTTAAGTATAAAAATACTAATAAATAAGCATAAATTAAAAATTTGCAAAATATAAAAATATGTTTTTGCTATCTATAGTTATATGATTTATTTTAAATGAAAAGCAAAATTTATTAAAAGTAGAAGAAAAAATTTTTATTTAACATAAAATATATTGGGAGGGTAATACATATGAATAATGAACATGGATGCTCTTGCAATAATAGTTATGAAAAGGCAAAAAAAATTATAGAAGAAGCTAATAAAAATGTCAAATATTGTTATATTCAAGGCCCAACTGGACCAAAAGGAGAAGCAGGAATACAGGGAGAAAAAGGAGATAAAGGTGATCTTGGTCCCATGGGTCCTATGGGTCCACAGGGTGAAAAGGGAGATGCGGGACCTACAACAATTGAAGTTGGAATTACAGAAACTGGTGATCCAGGAAGCGAGTCTAGCGTTACAAATGTTGGAACAAATCAAAATGTTGTATTAAATTTTAAAATTCCAAAAGGTTTTGACGGAATTATAGGTCCACCAGGTGAAAAAGGAATACAAGGAGAAAAAGGCGATAAGGGTGATACTGGGCCCATGGGCCCTATGGGTCCACAGGGCGAAAAGGGAGAAGCAGGGCCTGCAACAATTGAAGTTGGAACTACCGAAACTGGTGATCCAGGAACTGCATCAAGTGTAACAAACGTTGGAACAAATCAAAATGTCATATTGAATTTTAAAATTCCGCAAGGAGAAACCGGACCAACGGGTCCAATTGGTCCAAGAGGATTACCAGGAGAGATAGGAATCAGTCAAGCTATTACTATAGATGGAACACAAACAGTTGAACCAAATGAACCAGCTGAAGTACAAGATGATTTTGAATCAAATATTCATCACTTAACATTTTATATACCAAAAGGAGAAACTGGACCTCAAGGAATACAAGGAGCTAAAGGTGATCCTAATGGAGTTGGTGCATATGGCGAAAGATATTCAGATTCTACTCAAAGATTTAAAATTACAGCTGGTACAGACATAATTATTCCACTTGAAAAAACTGGTCCTGCGATTTTTACAGAGTATGACAGTTCTTATGCGATTGAAATAAGAAAATGGGGATTATATCAAATTAATTATTTTTTGAATGCTGCAACATCGGCTGATACCAATTATGTTGTTAGCATTAAAGCTTCCGGCACAAAATTGCCTGGTAGCCCAATAAAGGGTGAAGGAAAAGCAAATTCTATCAGTAGTGTAACCGGTTCTCTTTTATTTTCACTCGCTGAAGGTGATGAAGTAACATTAGTAATAACATCAGAGCAAGAAACTGATTTAATTTTTGATGGTACTACTAATGCTAAATTAAGTGTTATTAAATTAGATTAAATTTAATATAGTGTTATTTAAGCCAATAAAGGCTTTTTTTAATTGCTAAAAATAAATTAAAATGATACAATTTTCTTAGTTTAAATAACAAAATTAAAAATAAATTCTAAAATGTGAGGTGTAAAAATATGAATGAAATTAAATGTCCAAAATGTGGTTCAATGTTTAAAATAGATGAACAAAACTATAATTCAATTTTAAAACAAATTAGAGATCAAGAGTTTTATAGTGAACTTAAAAATCGTGAACAACAATTTGAAAATGAAAAAAAATCAGCTATTACAATCGCAAAAAATGAAATAGATAAAATTATGAATGAAAAAATAAATAGTTTAAACTTAGAAATTCTAAAATTAAAAAATGAACTAAAAACTAAAGATGAATTACAATCATCAATTTTAACAAATACAAAAATTAATACTGAAAATCAATATAAAGATGAAATAAATAAATTAAATTTGACAATTTCAAAATTAGAACAAGATATAAAGTATAATGATACTGTTCATAAATCAAAAATAGATGAGATAGTAAATGAAAAGGAAAAAAATATAACTGATTTGAAAAATAAAATAGAATTAGATAGTAAAGAATATAAATTAAAAGAACAATCTCTAAAGGACAATTATGAAAACAAATTGAAAACTAAAGATGAAATGATTGCGTATTATAAAGATTTAAAAGCAAAGCAATCAACTAAAATGATTGGTGAATCATTAGAGAATCATTGTTATGCTGAATTTAATAAGTTAAGACCTTTATTTAAAAATGCATATTTTGAAAAAGATAATGATGCTAAAACTGGTTCAAAAGGTGATTTTATATTTAGAGATTATAGCGATGAAAATGAAGAGTTTGTTTCTATTATGTTTGAAATGAAAAATGAAGCAGATGAAACTGCAACTAAACATAAAAATGAAGATTTTTTTAAAGAATTAGATAAAGATAGAAAAGAAAAAAATTGTGAATATGCTGTTTTGGTTTCACTTTTGGAAATAGATAATGATTATTATAATGATGGAATAGTTGATGTATCTTATAAATATGAAAAAATGTATGTAATAAGACCACAATTTTTTATATCTATTATTACTTTAATTAGAGGGGCAGCAATAAATACTTTAAAATATAAAAAACAATTAATAGAAATACAAAATCAAAATATAGATATTTCTCATTTTGAAGAAAATATGAACGCTTTTAAAGAGGGTTTTTCTAGAAATTATAGATTAGCATCTGAAAAATTTAATAAAGCAATTGATGAAATAGATAAAACTATTGATCATTTACAAAAAACAAAAGAAGCATTATTATCGAGTGAAAATAATTTGAGATTAGCAAATAATAAAGCAGAGGATTTAACTATAAAGAAATTAACTAATAATAATCAAACTATGAAAAAAATGTTTGAAGAACTTGAAGAAACTAATAAATAATATAAAATATGCATAACAATTTGAAAAAGATATAAACTTGTGTTATAATAACGAATTCAGGGGGGATTTTTTATGGAAAAGCAAGAATTATATCATTTTCATAAAGTGGGCTCATATGATCACTTTTGGAAAGTTGGGAATACAATTGATGTTTCAGAAAATTTTAAAAGTCCAACATATAAAAGATTTTGTGATTTTACAACAGCGTCATCTACTTTTACTAAAGATAAAATAAATTTATATGATGTTATAAAATTCTATTTAGAATCTGGTAAAATTAATGAAAAAATAGCTATGAAACTTATTGATGAAGCATATAAAGTGTCTTTTAGGGCCAATGAATTTAAAAGGGAATCTGCTTTAGAAAATTTTCGTGTAAATAATAATTATATATATCCGAGTAGATTACATTCTATGTATTTAACAGATGAAAAAGGTATTTTAGAATGGAGCAAAAAATTTGGAAATGCCAGTTTAGAATTATATAGAGTAGAAGTCGTTGGTAACATATTTAAAACTAGTGAATTTTTTATACCTGATGAGACTTTACCATATAATAAATTTTATGATAAATCTTATGATTATTGGAATCCTAATTTTAAAAAAGCACCAGATGATTCAAATGAATACTTAGTTCAAGGAAAAGTTTTAATAAAAGAAAAGATAAACTTTGGTTTATAATAAGCCGAGTTTTTTTATTTGCTAATATAAAAAAATAGTGTTATAATTATAGTCGTGGAAATAAGATAAGAGGTAGTAATATGTCAAAAAAAAATACTAATGAAGCAAAAAAAATAAGTCCTAAAAAGAAAAAAATAATTAATAATATAAGTTTAATATTATTTTTTATATATTTTTTAATAGCTATTTTTCTTACAATAAATATTTTTAAATTAAATATGATTCCTTTTAAATTTGCTATAATAATATTTTTAATAGGAATAATATTTACAAGTGTTTCAGCGTTTTTTTCTTTAAATAAAAAAATAAGGTGGAAAATTAAAATAGTTTTTGATGTCATACTTGTATTAATTTCAAGTGGACTTTTATTTGCTAATCACTATATTGATAAAACAATAGAATTTTTTAAAACTATAACAAGTGATAATTATGAAGTTGAGAATTATTATGTTCTTGCATTAAAAGAAAGTTCTTTAGAAAATGAAAAAGATTTATTAGATAAAAAGGTAGGGCTTGTTGATAATTTAGGTACAATAAATGAAGCTCTTGATGAACTAAAATCAAAAGTAACATTCGAGAGTGTTAAAAGTAAAGGAATATTTGATTTAGGTAATTCTTTGTTATCAAAGAATGTTGATGCTATTTTAATTGCTGATTATCATAAATCTATACTCGATGAAGAAATTGAAAACTTTGAAAATAAAGTAAAAATTATATATAAAATTAAATTGAAAAAGGAATCAACAACTAAAGCAGAAAATGTAGATGTTACTAAACAATCCTTTAATGTATTTTTAAGTGGTATTGATACATATGGAGAAATTGATTCAATTGCTAGAAGTGATGTTAATATGGTTGTTACAATTAATCCAGTAACAAAGCAAGTTTTATTAACATCAATACCAAGAGATTACTATGTAGAACTTTCTTGTTATCATGAAAAGGATAAATTAACTCATGCAGGCATGTATGGTATTGATTGTTCAACAGGAACAATAGAAAATTTATTAGATATAAATCTAAATTATTATGTTAGAGTGAATTTTTCATCATTAATTAAATTAGTTGATGTTCTAGATGGTATAAGTGTTTATTCTGAGTATGATTTTAATACATATGGTTACCAATTTTATAAGGGTTATAATAATGTGAATGGAGAATATGCCCTTGCTTTTGCCCGCGCAAGATATAATTTTATTGATGGTGATAGACAACGTGTTAAAAATCAACAAGCTGTTATTTCAGCAATAGCAGATAAAGCATTAAGCCCAGCTATAATAAGCAAATATACAAGTATACTAGATGCTATGAAAAATTCTTTTCAGACTAATATGAGTATGTCAGAAATTCAAAATCTTGCTAAATTCCAAATAGATAAAATGCCAAAATGGACGATTTCTTCTATAAGTTTAAATGGATCAGATTCAAGTGATTATACATATAGTTATGGAAGTCAATTATTATATGTTATGGAACCTGATGAAACAACAGTTGATTATGCAAAAGAAACAATTAAAAAGGTTATGATGGGGCAACCTATTGAAATTACATCATCAGTTCCAGAAAAAAATTCTAATAATACCGTTAATAATACTACAATTAAAACAACAACACAAACTATTCAAAATACAACAACTACGGTATCTACTACAACTACAAATTCAACTACAACGACAACTAAAACTACCACAACAACTTCAAAGAAAGAAAATGATCCTGATGATGAAAAAGTAAATGAAATTGATTCAAATAATGAACAAAAAGATGAAGAGTTAGAAAATAATATTGAAAAAGATACTAATGATAATGATGAAAATAATTAGTATTAAAAGTAGAAAATAAAAAAGAAAGTTTGCTTTTTTATTTTTTTTTGTTTATAATTATTTAAGGTGATATTATGCAAGATGTAATAAAGCGAATTTTTGATTATTCCTTAGAAGAAATTATGGGGCAAAGATTTGGTGAATATGCTAAATCAATTATTCAAGAAAGAGCTCTTCCGGATGTAAGAGATGGATTAAAACCTGTTCAAAGAAGAATATTGTATGGTATGTATCGTGATAAAAATACGTATGATAAAGCATATAAAAAGTCGGCAAAAACTGTTGGAAATGTAATGGGTCAATATCATCCTCATGGAGACTCATCAATTTATGAAGCTATGGTTAGAATGAGTCAATGGTGGAAACAAAATGCTATTACAATTGATATGCATGGAAATAATGGTTCAATGGATGGTGATAGTGCTGCCGCAATGCGTTATACAGAAGCAAGATTATCTAAAATTAGCAATGAACTTTTAAAAGATATTGATAAGGACACTATTTTATGGACTTGGAATTATGATGATACATTATTAGAACCTACTGTTTTACCAGCTAAATTTCCTAATTTATTAATTAATGGTTCGACTGGTATTAGTGCTGGTTATGCTACAAATATTCCTCCTCATAATTTAAAGGAAATAATAGATGCTACAGTTATTTTGATGGATAATCCAGAAATTTCTTTAGAACAAATTATGCAAGTTGTAAAGGGACCTGATTTTCCAACTGGGGGAATTGTTGAAGGAAAAAGTGGAATAGAAGAGGCATTTAGAACAGGTAGAGGAAAAGTAATTGTTAAATCAAAATATGAAATAGTTAAAAATAAAGGAAAAGATCAAATTGTAATTACAGAAATTCCTTTTGATATTAATAAATCTAGTTTGGTAAAGAAAATTGATGATATAAGAATTGATAAGAAGATAGACGGAATTGTTGAAGTTAGAGATGAATCTAATTTGGAAAATCCTGAAACAATTGTTATTGACTTAAAAAAGGATGCAAATACAGAATTAATATTAAATTATTTATTAAAAAATACGGAAATGCAAATTTCATATAATTATAATATGGTTTCTATTGTTAATAGTAGACCAATGACATTAGGTTTAATTGATATTTTAAAAGCTTATATTAATCATCAAAAAGATGTTGTTACTAAAAGAACAAAATTTGATTTAGAACATGCTAAAGCTCGTATGCATATAGTAGAAGGATTAATTAAGGCATTATCAATATTAGATGAAATAATTTCAACAATTAGAGCAAGTAAAAATAAGAGTGATTCAATTAAAAATTTAGTAGAAAAATTTGATTTTACAGAAAAACAAGCTACTGCAATTGTTGACTTACAATTATATAGATTAAGTAATACTGATGTTAAAGAATTAATTGAGGAACAAAAAAATTTATTAAAATTAATAAAAGCACTTGAAGCAATATTAGCAAGCCCTAAAAAATTAAATGATGTAATAAAACTTGAATTAACTAGAATTAGGGATGAATATGGAGTAGATAGAAAAACTGAAATAAGGGAAACAATAACTGAAATTAAAATTGATTCACAAAATTTGATTCCAAAGGAAGATTGCATTGCTACAATTACACATGAGGGATATGTTAAAAGAACATCGTTAAAGAGTTATAATTCTAATACTCATGATTCTATTTTATTAAAAGATGGTGATTATTTATTAGGCTCTTACGAAGTAAATACTTTAGATATTATGTTAATTTTTACTAATTTAGGAAATTATTTATATGTTCCTGTTTATGAGTTACCTGATTTAAAATGGAAAGAGTTAGGAAAACATATAAGTAATATAATTAAGTTAAGAGAAGAAGAAAAAATTATTTTTGCTTATCCTGTTTCTAATTTTGATGAGAATATTTTTATTACGTTTTTTACTAAAAATGGTATGATAAAACGTACACAATTATCTGAATTTAAAGTTCAAAGATATTCTAAACCTATATTATGTATGAAATTAAAAGATGATGATGAAGTAGTTAATGTTTCTAATAATCAAGGATCAGATGTTATGATTACTACAAATAATGGATATGGTTTAAAATATAGGGTTGCTGAGGTCCCTATCGTTGGGGTAAAGGCAGCAGGTGTTAAGGCAATTAGTTTAAAAGATGATTTTGTAATAAATGGTGAAGTTTATTGCGATAGCATGAATTATATGACAGTTATTACTAAGAAAAATACTGCAAAAAGAATTCATTTAAGTGAATTTGAATATATAAGTAGAGCAAAAAAAGGTATACAAATTATAAGAGAAGTAAAAACAAACCCATATAATATTTTAAAAACGTTTATTACAAATAATAAAACACTTATAGGCATTAAAACTGAGGATAACATATTTACATTAAAACAAACAGATATACCTATATTAGATAGATATTCAACTGGTACAAATATAAGTAAGGAACAAATTAAGGATGTTTATTTAATAAAGACAGTTGAATCAAAAAGTAACCAAGAAAACATTGATCAAACAGATGAAAAAAATAGTATATCATTATCACAAATTGATAGTAAAATTATGACTATAGATGATTTTTTAGATGACTTTAAAATCGATAAGTAAAAGAATAACCAACAATTATTCTTTTTTGTTGACTAAAAAATATTTTTGTTATATACTGTATATAGAAATTAGTAATAATTACTAATTTTGAGGTGAATTATGAATTATTCTTTTCAAAGAGAAAAAATTTTAGAAACAGTTTTAAATAGTTGTGATCATCCAAATGCAGATACTATTTATAATAGAGTAAGAAAAATTATTCCAAATATAAGCAAGGGGACTGTTTATCGAAATCTTAATTTTTTATCTGATAATGGCTATATTTTGAAAATACGTATGTCAAATGGTGATAGATTTGATAAAACAAATTATCCACATTGTCATATAAAATGTATTATTTGTAATAAAGTAGAAGATTATAACTATATTAATGTTGATGATTTGAAAATTTTTGATAATAAATATAAAATTATGTCAGTTACAGTAAATTTGGAAGGAATATGCGAGAATTGTTTGAAAGAAAGAGGTAATAATAATGGAATTAAAGGGAAGTAAAACTGAAAAAAATTTAATGGCTGCTTTTGCAGGAGAAAGTCAAGCTAGAAATAAATATACTTATTATGCATCAAAAGCAAAAAAAGAAGGCTATGAACAAATTGCTGCAATATTTGAAGAAACTGCTGGAAATGAAAAAGAGCACGCTAAAATGTGGTTTAAACTTTTAAATGGTGGTAGTATTAAAAGTACTAAGGAAAATTTAATTAATGCTGCCAATGGCGAAAACTACGAATGGACAGATATGTATGAAGAATTTGCACGTGTTGCAAAAGAAGAAGGATTTGATGATATTGCATTTCTTTTTGAGGAAGTTGGAAAAATCGAAAAAGAACATGAAGAACGATATAAAAAGTTATTGTCTAATTTAGAAAATCAAACTTTATTTATAAAAGATGAACCAGTAATGTGGATTTGTAGAAATTGTGGACACGTACACTTTGGTGTATCTGCACCTGATGTTTGCCCAGTATGTGGTCATCCAAAAGCATATTTTGAAATGCGTTCAACAAATTATTAAAAAATAGCGTACTTTGTACGCTATTTTATTTCTATACTTTTTTTATTATCGATTTTTGATTCTTTAGGAATATTAATCATTAAAATTCCATTATTATAATTTGCTTCAATTAAATTTTCATCTATACTTCCAACATAAAATTTTCTTGAATATTCACCATAACAAATTTCCTTTTTTAAGTAATTATCATTTTCCATAACTTCTTCATTTTTAGTAATTTTAATATTTAAATTTTCATTTTCATAATCAATTTTTATGTCTTCTTTTTTTATACCTGGTATTTCTATTTTTAAAATATAATTATTTTCTCTTTCGATAATATCAGTATTCATAAAATTATGATTATGTTTAGAATCAAATAAATCTAAATAACTGTTAAAAAAAGGATATGAAGAATTTAACATTTTATCACCTCACATATATTATTTAGATAATTATAAAATTTATTCAAAAAAAATAATAAATTATAAAAAATTGTAAAAAATAATATTGGTGGTTAAGTTGAAGAAAATATTAGTTACTGGAGCTAGAGGTGGAATAGCAAATAACTTAATAGAGAGATTAAAAAATAAAGAATTTTTAATTTATATAACAGTTCATACAAAAAAAGAATTAATAAGAGTAAAAGAAAAATATAAAAATTATAAAAATATAAAATGTTTTAAATTAGATATTACATCAGAAAATGATAGAAAATTTTTAGAAAATTTAGATATAGATATTTTAATTAATATTGCTGGAATTGGATATGGTGGATCTATATCGGAAATATCTATGGATTTAGTTAGAGAAAATTTTGAAACAAATGTTTTTTCATCATTTGAAATCGTCCAGATTGTTATAAATAAAATGATTCAAAAAAATAGTGGTAAGATAATAATTATGAGTTCCTTAATAGGTCTTATGCCACTCAAATTTTTAGGAGTTTATTCTGCAACTAAAGCAAGTATAATTCATCTAACAACTACGTTAAAAGAAGAATTAAAATTATTAGATACAAATATAAAAGTTGTTTTAATTGAACCTGGAATGTATCATACAGGTTTCAATCAAGTTATGCTTGAAAATAAATATGATTGGATGAGTGAAAAAAGTTATTTTAAAGAAGAATTGGATTTAATAAGAAAAAAAGAAAATTTTTTCTTTAATTTATTTGAAAAGAAAAATTTTAATAGTATAGTTTCAAAGATTGAAAAAGCTGTTGTTATAGATAATCCTAAATTTATTTATAGAGCGCCATTACTACAAGTAATAGGAGTAAAATTATATCAATTGTTTAAAATGTAGAAAATTTTTAAAAAAAGTGTTGTCAAGACAAGCTAAATTTGCTATAATTAATTTGCTTGTTTGTTATGGCGATGTAGCTCAGCTGGCTAGAGCACCCGGTTCATACCCGGTAGGTCGAGAGTTCGAATCTCCCCGTCGCTACCATAAGAAATTTCGCTCGAATTTTTCGAGCTTAATAATAACTAATTCAGAATTGGATTAGTTTTTTTGCGTTTAAGAAATTATTCTGGAAATGAATGATGGCATTATGGTAAATATTATTAAAGAAGAATTACCTATTGAAGAAGTGTTAAAAAGGAAGTTAGAACTAATGTTAGAGTCAATATAAAAATGTAGAAAAAGTTGAAAATAAAAATGTAGGAAAAGTTGAAAATAAAAATGTAGGAAAAGTGTAATTATATTTGTATAGATTTAGGTATATCAGAATCTATTTTTATTTTATCTTTCAATCTATAGATAAATTTGATAAATTAATATCATTCTTATATAGTAAACTTCATAATTAATATGATAAATATGTATGAAGATAAAGTTTTAGATGATGATGACATTAAAGATTTAAAATTAAACAAAGAAAAAGATGGCTTTGAGGGATAAACTCATTACCATCTTTTATGCTAATTCAATTCTAATTCCTAAAACACCATATTGTTTTTGTTTTTCTTTTGTATAAAACTGTTCAAGAACACCAATTAATTCCTCTTTTGTCATAGATTTATCAGATAAAATAGAAATATCAAAATCTTTAAACATATCTTCAAAAGAATTATATCTTAATAAACCAGTAACCTTAGCATTAAATGACTCATTCAAATCAGGTTCTTTTAAAAATTTGATAGTATCTCCAATTTTAATTTGCTGTCTTTTTTCATCAAAAAGTCTAATTTCGATTCTTTTTGTACCATTAAGTATAAAATTATAATACTCAGGTTGTAATTTCATTTCATATTCCATATTATTTTCTTCCTTTCATTCTAGCTTTTTGCAATATCATTTGTTTTGTTTTACTAGGATTATCACATAAATTACCATCTAAGCTAAATGCTTCATCCCATTCTTTAATAACCTTATATAATGGATCATTATCATAAATAAATTTGATGTATTGCGGCATATCAGCATTTTTTGAAATGCTTCTCATATCTCTTAATGTTAAATATTCTTCAAATTCGGTAACATCATACAAATGAAGAGCAAAACATTTCGGATTATTTTTTCCATAATATTCAACAATTTCATGACCATCATGTCTTTTGTCATATCCTGTAGCTCTTAATATTTCATCTGTATTGCCATTTAAAATATCACTTACTTTAAAATATCCAATAATTGCTTTATCTTCTTTTGCAGAATATACATAAATTTTTTTATTAAGCAATTCATCTCTTAATGGTGATTTTCTAAATTCGTAAAGTTTAGTTTCTTCAAATATTTGCCTTGCATAATATGTCATTATTGAAATAATAGCAATTCTATTTCTACGATTTTTATCCATTTCATCCCCTCCTGTGAAAGTATTATATCATAAATTGACAAATATAGCAAAAAGTGGTATTATAAATGACAATTTTAGGGGGAAATTGAAATGAGAAATATTGAAAGTTTAAAAAATTATGTAGGCAATGTCACAGAAGAAGAGTTTATGATACTTGCTACAAAAATTTATATGATAACAGATTTTATTTGTGATGATTACCCAAAACATAAAGAGTGGTATTTTACTAAACAATTACCTGCAACTATAAATGGGGATGAACGAAATATATTATTTGTTAGAAATTCGGAAGATGATAATGAAATAATTTCAATGACTTGTCTAAAAAGAGATGAAGAAGAACAAAAAATATGTACATTATATGTTTCTGATAAATGTAGAGGTTTAGGAATAGGAACAGCAATAGTTGAAGAATCAATGAGATGGTTAGGTACAACTAAACCACTTATAACTTTAGCAGATTATAAATTAGAAATGTTTAGACCAATTATTAATAAATATGGTTGGGAATTAACTGAAATAGTTTCAGGTTTATATAATGATAGAGCTCAAGAATTATGTTTTAATGGAAAACTAACAAAGAATAACGAAGAAACTTTAGAACAACAATTATATAAAAAGTTAATTAGAGTATTAAAAAATAGATATGTAAACATTAAATGAAAAATATTTTTATTTTGTAAAAACATGGTATTCTATTTATAGAGGCTAATTATTTATTAATTGATTACTTAGGTTTCGGATATACTATATCTTCGTACCATATAAGTATATAAACTTGGATTTGATTCCAAGTTTTTATTTTTACAAATTATAATCTATGATATACTAGTATGCATGGAGGTTGTTATGTATAGTAGAGATTTTTGCAACATATATAATGAATATGGTTGGGATTATTTTAGTTTAACAATGGGTGGAGCCATATTAAAATATTTTTTACTTAATAATAAAATAATAAATAATCACCTTGATTTAGGGTGTGGTTGTGGTACGTTATGTGATTATTTTTATCGTAATAATATTAGTACTAAGGGTGTTGACATATCAAAATATATGATAGAAATTGCTAAAGGTAAAAATCATAATATAGATTTTGAAATAGGTGATATGACAAATTATAAATCTAATAGTACATATGATTTAATTACTATAACTTGCGATGCTATTAATCATATTTTAAATGAAGATAGTTTTGATTGTATGTTTAAGAATATATATGATATGTTAAATAATGATGGATTTTTCATATTTGATATTATTAATAAAGATAAAATAGAATTCAATAAGCCAATTATTAGTAATAGAGATAATAACATAAAAGTTGAATATTATATTACAGAAGAAAATAGTATAATAAATACTAATGTCAAAGTATTAAAAAGTGATAAATTAGTATTTGAGGAAGATGAAAAAGAAAAAATATATAGTAATAAATTTATAGAAAAAATGCTTATAAAAAATAATTTTAATATAATAAAGGTTTCTGATAGGATACTAAATGAGGAACAAAGATTTAAAGACAAAATATATTTTATTTGTAAAAAATAATCCAAATTTATTTATTGTTATATATAATAGTTTATAAAAACATATTATTAAATAAATAGTTAGGAGATTATATGATAAATTTTTTAAAGGGAATTATAGTTGGTATTGGTGGTATTGCGCCAGGACTTAGTGGTAGTGTTTTATTAGTTATATTTGGCTTATATGAAAGTGTTATAAATTCTATTGGGACATTTTTCAAAAATATAAGAAAAAATATAAAATTTTTATTTCCTATATGTTGTGGCTTTGGAGTAGGAGTTATCATTTTTAGTAAAATCATAAATTATTTTTTAACAAAATTTGAAATGCCTACAAGATATTTATTTTTAGGATTAATTATAGGTACAATACCTTTATTTTTTAAAGAAGTAAAAAAATGTGGATTTAATAAAAAATATTATACAATTATTTTTATATCATTAATCATTGGAATATTATTATTTAATTTAAATCCAAATCTATTTAAACAAATAGAAAATCCCAATTTAATGCAATCAATTTTTTTAGGTGTAAGTGTTGCAACATCTTCTATTATTCCAGGTGTTGATAGCGCTGTAATATTGTCTTCACTGGGATTATATGAATTATACGTTAATTCACTTGCTACTATTAATTTAAGTATTTTAATACCTGCGTTTTTTGGACTTGTTATTGGCGTTTTTGTTGTTTCATTTATAATAAATAAATTATTAAAGAGTTATTACACATTAACTTTTTCTATTTTGTTTGGTTTATTTATTTCTATTATTCCTAATATTTTAAATGAAAATTGTAAATTAGGTTTTAATTTCATATCTGTTATTTCTATTCTTATGCTAATTATTGGTTTTATAATATCATTTTTATTAAGTAAGATAGAAAAATAAAAAAATATGGTATAATTATATTAGGATGTGATAATATGAAAAAAAGCAAATTGTTAATTACTTTATTTTTACTATTAGGTGTTTTATCTGGTTGTGGAACAAATAAAAAACAAGATGATAAAAAATATGAAACAACTTTTACAAATATGATAGGAAAAAGTAGTGAGATCGTTAATACATATATAAGCGGTGATACTGTAATATTTGAATATGTAACTCCAGGTTTAGATTCTTCTAATTCAGAAATAGTTAGTTATTCATTAAAAGATGATAAAGTACTGGGAACATTAACTTTAAATGACGGCATTTATAAAGTAATGACTATAGAGGATAATTCATTTTATGTTGTTGATTTAAATGAGGGAGAATATACATTATATAACTCAAATTGTGAAAAAATAGATAATAATAAGATTAGTGATAACACTATATCAACTATAAATTTAAGTAGTGATAATTCATACTTTTTATACCAAGATATAAATAATTCGAAAATTTACAAATATGATATAAATTCTAAAAAATTAGTAGAATTACAAAATGAAAATGAATGGTTACAAGATATATATACTAATAAAACAAATTCTTATTTTATAGGTAATAATATAATTAAATATAATTCTAGTGATGATACAAAAGAAAAAATAGAAAATAAAGTTAATCCACAAATTGTAAATGAAAATTATATATTTGGAATAAAATCATCATATTTGACTATGTATTCTTTTTCTGACAAAAATTATAAAATGCTAAAATTAAATAATGATTCAGAAAATATTAAGGATGCTGAAGAAAATTTACTTGTTACTGTTGATGAATCAAATAATATATATATTTATGATTTTGCTAAAATGAAAATATTAAAGAGTCAAGAAGCAAATAATATTATTTCATTAAAAATTATAAATGATAATCAAATATTGATTGTTACTAATAATAAAAAATTAGAATATAAAATAGTTGATTTCAATAATTATGAATCATTAACTAATTTTGTTTTAGAAGACTATAAAGAAAATACAATAAATGGTTATATTGATTTACCTGATTATACTGGTAGCGATACAACTGTTTCTTTAACAAAAAAAATAGAAGAAGAATATGGTGTAAGAATTTTATATGGTGATGATATTTTTAATATAAGTAGTTTAGGTTATAATTTTACTAAAGTTAGTGAGGATACTGCTTATTACTATATGTCATTAATTTATGCATATTTAGATTATTATCCTAAAGGTCTTTTGAAAGAAGCTGGATTAGGTAATCCTGTTATTATTTACTTATGCAGTGATTTAGGTCCAGGTGGTGTTAATTTATATGATAATGGGTACAATTTGATTTATGTTACTGTTGGTGGAAATGATGATTTTTTCCTATCGACATTAACTCACGAAATAGGCCATGCCTTAGAACATAAGATATCTAGTGATTTATTACAAGGTTGGGTAGATATGATGCCTAGAGAAGTATTAGAAGCTTATGGTGATGGTATTGAAGGAATCACAGTTGAATTTACTAAGGATGATAAAGGGAAAACACCTGTTTGGTTTTATGATGTATATGGTAGGCAAAATGAAAAAGAAGATAGGGCAACTATATTTGCTGGTATGTATAATTCTTATGTTGACTCTGATTTAGGCTTATTTAAATATGATGGTCTAAAGAAAAAAGCAGATTATTGGTCATATATGCTAAGACAAACTTATGATAGTTGTAAAAATATTGATGAATTTAAATGGGAAAAAATTATAAATAATTAAAAATATGCTATAATTAGGTAGAGGTGTAGTTATGGAAAAGATTTTAACCGGTTTGCAACCAACAGGGGTAATCACTTTAGGAAATTATATAGGTGCAATAAAACAAATGATAAAATATCAAGATATGTATGAATCTTATATTTTTATTGCGGATATGCATTCTATAACAGTACCACAAGATCCTATAGAATTATCTAAAAATATAAAAAGTTTATTAGCTTTATATTTAGCTTGTGGCATTGATCCTAAAAAAAATAAAATATTTCTTCAATCTGAAAATGAATATCATGCAAATATATCATGGCTTTTAGAATGTAATACATATTATGGTGAATTATCTAGAATGACGCAATTTAAAGATAAAAGTAAAAAGAACACAAACTTTACTAGTGGTTTGCTTACATATCCAGTTTTAATGGCAGCTGATATTTTAGCTTATGATGTTGACTATGTTGCAGTAGGTGTTGATCAAAAACAACATGTAGAACTAGCTCGTGATATCGCTGAACGTTTTAACAAAAAATTTGGTAATACATTTAAAATGCCTAACCCTTTAATGACCAAAGAAGGAACTAAAATTATGGATTTAGTTGATCCTACAAAAAAAATGAGTAAATCTAGTGAAAACCAAAAAGGTGTTATAAGATTACTAGATGAACCAGAGATTATTAGAAAAAAAATTATGGGTGCTACAACAGACTCTGATATGAAAATTTGTTTTGATGTAGAAAATAAACCTGGAATTTCAAATTTAATAAATATATATGTTTCATTAACTGGAAAAACAATTAAAGAAGTTGAAGAAATTTTTAAAGATAAGAAATACGGAGAATTAAAGAGTAGTGTAGCTGATGTTGTAATTCAAGAATTATCAGTAATTCAAAAAAGGTATTATGAAATTATAGATGGTGAAGAGTTAAATAAAATTTTAGATGATGGAATAAATTTTACAAGAAATATATCAAAAAATAAATTTGAATTAATGAAAAATAAAATGGGATTACATCGTTAATCTCATTTTTAAGTATTTAATGAATATAGTAAAGGAAGGTAACGATAATGAATGATAATAAAAAACAAGAAAAAGCAAGAGAATTTTGTAGTAAAGTTAGAGCATTAGCAGCAGAATATGATTTACCATTTTTTGTAGTCACAGATGGAGCTAGTGCAACCGGCAACAATGGCTGTGAAGCTGTTAAAAATGCTCGTCTTAATCATATTAAATGGGAAATGGAACATAAATATGATCCATATGAAGATTGGAATAAAGAAAATTAATATAGAAATTGTTTAAATTATTAATAATAAAAAATATGTAATGTGGTGATTAATAATGATAAAAAATTTAAACGAAGAACAAAGATTTAAAATAATAAATAGAAAAAAGATTCCACTAAGTGTTATAAATTACCTTAATGGGATATTAAGAGATATTTATATAACTTTAGAGAATAGTAGTGGTTATTTACTTGATTTAATGAAACATGAGAAATTAAGTGGTTGGTGCTTTCAAACAACAGAGTCATCTATAATTTTTTTTGATGATAATGATTATATTGAAAGAGGATATTTAAACTTTGAAAAAGGTAAAGAAAAATATTATCATTCTTGGATATGTTTTAAATTTGATAATATGGAATATGTTTTTGATCCATGTTTAAATATTATATGTAAAAAGATAGATTATATAAAAGTATTTGAAATTGAGGTACTTAGTTGTGTAAATGCTAAAATGGTTAGGGAAGAATTTATAAAACAAATGAAAAGTAGTAACTCTGAAGTTATAGTTTCTGGAGTAGAAGACTTAAATAAACCTTTATATAGAAATAATTCAGGTTATAAAGCTATAATTGAAGAAAATCATATAAAAAAAATGAATGTTTATTTTTATAAATAACATAAAAATTCCATAATATTTTTATATATATTTAAAATATTTATTTTGTATATAGTGGTTTATAGATGTGAGTATAGACTATTTTAAAAAAATTTGGTATAATTATTTAGTATTTTTAGTTTTAAGAAAGGAGTTATTATGAGTAAAATTAAAATATTTAGTTTAGGTGGATTAAACGAAATTGGAAAAAATATGTATGTAGTAGAAGTTGATCAAGATATTTTTGTATTTGATGCTGGACTTAAATTTGCGGATGATAAGATGCTAGGAGTAGATTATATAATTCCTAATTATGATTATTTAAAAATGAATTCTAAAAGAATAAAAGGAATTTTTATTACTCATGCTCATGATCAACAAATGGGAGCTATTGCCGATATATTAAAAGATATACCAAATCTAAAAGTATATGGTTGCTCCTTTACTATTGATATATTAAAAAAAGAACTAATTAATGAAAAAATTGATACATCTAATTTGATAGTTCTTGTACCACATAGAAAAATTAATTTTGGACCTAATAGTATTTTTCCAGTAAGTTTAACCCATTCAGTGCCAGATACAGTTGGTTATATATTAAATACTGTTGATGGAGCAATTTTTTATACGGGAAATTTTGTTTTTGATCCAACAATGAGAGGTAATTATAAAACGGATATTGGAAAGTTGGCATATGTTGGTAAACAAGGTGTATTATGTTTACTTAGTGAATCATTATATGCTGATAAAAATGGTTTTACTTCACCAAATCATCGTGCTTCTTCAATCTTGAAAGAAACATTGAGTAAATATCAAGGAAGAATATTATTTAATGTATTTCAAACACAAATTTATAGATTGCAGGAATTATTTGATGAAATAAGCTTGACAGATCGTAAAGTAGTTATAATGGGTAAGAGATTAGAGGAAATTGTTCTTGAATCTATAGAAAAAAAGTATATTATATTTGATAAAAATAGAATAAGCAATATCCATCATGTAAATGATTCCAATGTAGCTGTTATTATTTCTGATGAGAGAGAGAAACCATTTTCAAATTTAACTAGAATTGTTAAAGGTTATGATAAATTTATAAAAATTAATGAAGACGATACTGTAGTTTTTATATCACCTGTATATGATGGTATGGAAATAAGAGCCACAAAATTATTTGATGGAATTGCCAAAATTGGTGCTTCGCTTGTCATTTTATCTAATAAAAAATATTTAGGTCATCATGCATCTAAAGAAGATTTGATGTTAATGTTAGACTTAATACAACCTAAATATTATTTTCCAGTTATTGGTGAATATCGTCATCAAGTTGAAAATGCCAATAACGCTAAAAAAATTGGAATAAAAGATGAAAATATTCTTTTGAAGTTAAATGGACAAGTTGTTCAATTTGTTGATGGAAAATTGGTCGATTCAAATGAAACAATTAAAGTAGATGATATATTAATAGATGGTAAAACAGTTGGTGATATAGGGGAATTAGTCTTAAAGGATAGGGAAGCACTAAGTGATAATGGTATAGTTATTGTTAGTGTTACTCTAGATAAATCAACTAAAAAAATATTAGCAGGTCCAGAAATATTAACACGTGGATTTATTTATGTTAAAGATAATGTAGACTTAATAAAAGAAGCAGAAAAAATATCACTAGAAGTTATAAATGAAAATAGTAAACCTAATCATGTTGAATTTAATAAAATAAAAAATGGTATAAGGGATAAATTGGGAAAATATTTGTATCAAGAAACTGAATGTAAACCAATGATTTTAATTGTTTTACAAGAAGTATAAAAAAACATAAGTAAATTCTTATGTTTTTTTATTTTTAATAATTAAGTTATATTAAATTTTTCTATATAATCCTATAGCTTTACCTAATATTGTAACGTTATTTAGTATTATAGGTGCCATTGTATCATTTTCAGGTTGCAAACGGATATAACCATCTTCTTTATAAAACGTTTTTAATGTTACTTCGTTTTCATCTGTCATAGCAACAACAATTTCGCCATTTCTAGCTGTATTTTTTCTTTCAACTATAACAATATCACCATCTAAAATACTGGCATTAATCATACTTGTTCCACTTACTAAAAGAGTAAAAACTTCTTTATTATTTGGAATTAAATAAGATGGTAATGCAAAATATTCATTAGGTTGTTCAATGGCTTCAATGGGATTTCCAGCAGTTATTTTTCCTAAAAGAGGAACCTCTGTAATTAATTCATTTTGTGGCTCATATTCATTTTTTACTAATAATTCTATAGCTCTATTTTTTGTATCATTTTTCTTTATGACACCTTTTTGCTCTAAATTCGCTAGATGTGCATGGATTGTTGCAGGAGAAGAAACACCCATAGCTTCTCCTATTTCTCTTATTGTTGGTGGGAATCCGTGTTTTACCATAAATACTTTTATAAAATCTAAAATTTCATCTTGTCTTTTTGTGAGTACTGCCATAATACCCCTCCTCTACTAAGTATATAAATATGATAACATATACTATGTCAATTGTCAAACAATTGTTCGCAAAAATTTAATTTTGATATTGACACGAATATTTGTTCGTGATAATATAGATATAGGTTTGAGGAGGTATGTTATGAAAGAAATTTTAAGAAGTAAAGGTATTATTTGTTTTTTTATTATTGTATTTTGTATAGGATGTTTTTCATCAAAACCAACTAATTCTATGGAAGGTAGTAATATAGATAATGATTTAATTGTTATAAATAGTAATAATAATTAAAAAATTATTTATTATTTTTTTTATTTTTGGTAAAATAATAAATGATATGGTAGGTGTAAAATATGGATAGAGAAATTATTAATAATATAAAATCTTTGGCAATTGATATGATAGAAAGTGCTGGTAGTGGTCATCCAGGTATTTCTTTGAGTTCTGCTCCAATTATTTATACATTATATTCAAAATATATGAACATAAGTACAAATGATGTTAATTGGATTAGTAGGGATAGATTTGTTATGTCAGCTGGACATGGTTCTGCACTATTATATGCAACTTTGTTTATGTGTGGATTTGATATTAAAATAAACGATTTAAAGAATTTTAGGAGAGCTAATTTCAAAACTCCTGGTCATCCAGAACTTGGAGTAACTCCAGGGGTTGATATGACAACGGGGCCATTGGGTCAAGGATTTGCTTCTGCTGTTGGAATGGCATTAGCTCAAAAAATATTAAGAAGTCAATATTTTTTTCCTAAAAAAAGCATGATTGAACTTGAAACACCTGTATTAGATTACAATATTTATGTTTTATGTAGCGACGGAGATTTAATGGAAGGAATAACCTATGAGGCTGCATCATTTGCGGGAGCTCATAATTTAAATAATTTGATTGTTTTATATGATTCAAATAATGTAACTTTAGATGGTGATACTAAAAATGTTTTTTCCGAAAATATAGGTGAAAGATTTAAAGCCCTTGGGTGGAATTACGAATATGTAAAAAATGGTAATAGTGTATCTGAAATTGATAAGGCCTTAAAAAGAGCGGTTAATTCATCAAAGCCAACACTAGTTGAGATAAAAACTATTTTAGGCTATGGTTTACCAGGTCAAGGATCAAGTGATGTACATGGAAAGGTTCTAAATAAAAATGATATTTATGTTTTGAAAAAATCATTGGGATTGGATGGAAAGGAACCGTTTTATTATTCTGAAAATTTAAGGCAACAAATGATGAAAATGATTTCTGAAAGAAGTGGACAAAAATATAGTAAATGGTCAAATAATTATAGAATTTATATTGATAAATTTTTAAATGGTGATAGTAAAAGATTTGATTATTTATTTAATCATAATATTGATGTTGATTTAAATGGTATTGATTGGAGATTTGAACGTGATTTAAAGGAAGCAACTAGGGTAACTAATCAAAGAATAATGTGTGAAATAGCTAAAATGTTACCTAATTTTATTGGTGGAAGTGCAGATTTAAAAACATCAACTATGACCAATTTAGTTGACCAACCTTTAATAACTTTTGAAAATTATAATGGTAAACAAATATCTTATGGGGTAAGAGAACATTCGATGGGAGCAATATCAAATGGACTTGCATTAAGTGGTTTTAGACCATTTTGCTCAACTATGTTAGCTTTTTCAGATTATTTAAAACCCTCTGTTAGATTATCTGCTATGATGAAACTTCCTGTTACTTATATTTTTTCTCATGATTCTATTAGTATTGGTCAAGATGGACCAACTCATCAACCAGTTGAACAATTGTCCTCTTTAAGAAATATTCCTAATATGAGGGTATATAGACCAGCTGATGCTCATGAATTGGTTGGATGTTGGAATTGTATTTTAAACGATTTTAAAAGACCAAGTGCTTTAATTTTATCAAAGCAAGATGTATTTCTTTTACCAACAACTAATTCTTCAAGTGTTTCAAAAGGAGCATATATTGTTAGAAAGGAACAATACAAACTTGATGGTATAATAATAGCAACAGGTTCGGACTTATTTACAGCTATTAATTTAGCTAGGGATTTTTTTGTTAATAAACAAATTGATTTACGTATAGTAAGTATGCCTGAAATGTCTTTATTCCTAGAACAACCAATTGAGTATCAAGATATGATTTTACCTAAATATGTAAAAACATTTGTTATTGAGGCAAGTAATGATCCTAATTGGTACCAATTTGCAACATCAAAGGAATATGTATTTGCTGTTAAGGATTTTGGTATTAGTGGAACTAGGGAAGAAGTTAATAAATATTGTGGATTTGAATATAATATTTTTAAAAACAGTATGGAAACACTTTTATAGTGTTTTTTTTCTACAATTTTTTTATTATAAATAAATTATAATGTAATTGGTGATTGAATGAGAAAATACTATTTATTTATAATAAAAAAGGAATTTTATGAATTATATTTAAAAAACATTGAAACATTATATTTTATTCTTGAAAATATATATTATTTAAAAAAAAACGATTTTTCTTTTGGATTTTCAATATATAAACAACTTTGTGAACCATTTAATAAAAATGTACTTATAAATTATTTTAATAATAAAAATAAAAGGTATATAAAGAAATTTAATAACAAATTTTTTATTAATGATGTATATGCTGGTGAAAAAAGTTGTATTCAAATAAATAAATCATGTATAGTTATTAAAACTAAACAAAATCTACCATATGCATTAAAAATATTTAAATGGTATAACAATTATATATTTGTATGTGATTTTGAAAATAAAGATTACTTCTGGTTAAATAATAATAAATTAAGAAGTAAAATTAAGTTATATGAATATAGTTATATTTATTAAATATATTTAATTAGGACTTGTAAAATAAATATATATTTAGTAAAATACATATAGGAAGGATGATTGTTTATGGATTGGGGACAATTTTTATTAGATTTACTTAAATTTCTTGGTGGTTTAATTGCAGGTGGTGTTATTGGATTTTTTGTAGCTCGTCATTATATGAAAAAATATATGAAAAAAAATCCTCCTATAAATGAACAAATGATAAAAGCAATGATGACTCAAATGGGTCGTACACCAAGTCAAAAGCAAGTTAATCAAATGATGAAATCAATGACTAAGTATATGGATTAGTCATTTTTTTAAAGGAGAAAAAATATGAAACCAAAAATTGGCGTTGTTTTAAGACCAGACAAAAACATAAGTGAAAAAAATGTTCAAATAATTTATAATAATATTTTTAATGCCTTAATTGAATATAATTCTTATCCAATGGGAATAATTAATGATATTAAAAGTATGGATATTTTATCTATATATGATGGTTTTGTTTTACAAGGCGGTAATATTTCTACTGAATTTGACTATGAACTTATAAAATATTGTCATAATAAAAATATACCTCTTTTGGGTATTTGTCTTGGAATGCAAACAATAGGTGAGGTATTTGGTGGTATTTTAAGAGAAATAAATTCTAGTAATCATAATGTAAAAGATAATTTATTTTTACATGATATAACAATATATAAAAATACAAAATTGTTTGATATTGTAAAAGAATATAATATAAATGTTAATAGTAGACATACCTATGAAATAAAAAATCCTAATTTAACAATTAGTGCCCGAAGTAATGATGGAGTAATTGAAGCAATAGAAGACACTAATAAAAGATTTTTTATAGGATTAGAATGGCACCCCGAAGATATGATTAGTTATGATGATTATAGTAAAAAAATATTTAAAAGTTTTATAAATGAATGCAAAAACCATTAACGTGTTTTAGTTAATGGTTTTTTTATAGTATCTGTATATTCATTATATAAATCTTTATTTTTATAAAATATTTGACTAGTTCTATTTATTATAACATCTAAATCATAAATATTATGAAATTTAAGAAAGTATGTAATTAAATTTTGAAATTCTACCTTATTTTGCTTAATGTATATATTTAAATAAATTTTTCTTTGTAGATTTTTATTTTCACAATTTAAATTATCAAAATATGTTAAATTGTTTAATAAATTGTCTATTAAATAAAATCCTAAGCTATTTTTTAAGAATAATATAAATTTTTCATCATCTGGAAAAAGTGCATTTGCTTTGAAAATTTCTTTTTCAATATCATTGTTAAAAGTATATTTTTTTGAGATTTGTGTAAGATATTCAATTCTTTTATATAATGAACCATTTGAAGGTGAATATCCATTTTTAATCTTTGGTGTTCTTCGCTTACCTTCATTTCTTTTTTCATATTTTTTAGCTTTATTATATGTATAAATTTCATATGAAGTTAAATTAGAATAGTAGTATAAATTATTAGCATTCTCAGCATTATATTTTAATTTATCAAATTTTTCATCAGAAATTTTTTCAAAATCCTCTTTAAATAACATCATAGTTTATTTCCCCTTTTTAACTAATTTTTTATTGGTATTTAAATATTCTTCATATAGTTCAGGTTGAAAATTATTAATAAGTATCAATTTACTTAAAATAATATTAACATCATGTTTGCCATAAAAGTAACTCATATAGTTTATTAATTGCTTTATTTGTAAACTATTTTTTTTCATAAAATGATTATAATAAATTTTCTTTTGAAATAATCGTTTATTGTAGTCATTGCTAAATTCTTTATCAATATAATTTATATTTTCAACAAAGTCGTTAAGTATATTTAATACACCAAAATTATTTAATATTTTTAATAAATCTTCAGAACTGTTATATACTGATTCACATAAAAAGTAAGTTTTTTCAAAATCATTTTCTAATAAAAAACTTTTTGAATTAGATTTATAAATCATTTGATTTTCTAATGTACCAGTAGAACTATAATTACTAGTTCGTTTTTTTAATTTTTTTTGACATTTCCAATAAACATTAATAGTTTCTGTATAGTCACAAGCATTATAATTTTTACGTGTAAAAAAATTTATGTATTCATTATCAGCATATTTTTTGATTTCTTCAAGTCTTTCTTTTGGAATAGTATTAAAATCATTTATTGAATAAAAATTCATATAAATTCCCCCTTTTTGTTGAAATATTATACTATATATTTTAAATAAGTCAATATTCAAATATTGAAAAATGTTAAAAAATAATATATAATCACAGTTAGGGTGTGATGAAATGAAGATAAAATATAAATTGCTTAAAAAATCAGGTAATGCTAGAAATGGATTATTATATACAAACCATGGAGTTTTTGAAACTCCTATGTTTATGCCAGTAGGTACCCTGGCTACAGTTAAAACATTAACTCCAGAACAAGTAAAGGCATGCGGAAGCGCTATAATACTTTCAAATACATATCATTTATGGTTAAGACCAGGCGAAGATATAGTAAAAAAAGCTGGTGGATTACATAAATTCATGAATTATGATGGACCAATTTTAACAGATAGTGGAGGATTTCAAGTTTTTTCTTTAGCAAAACCTAAAAATATTACTGAAGAAGGAGTGAAATTTAAAAGCCATATTGATGGAGCAAATTTGTTTTTAACTCCAGAATTATCTATACAAATTCAAAATAAATTAGATAGCGATATTGCTATGAGTTTTGATGAATGTATTCCGTATCCAGCTGATTATGAATACGCTAAAAGAAGTACAGAAAGAACTTTAAGATGGGCAAAAAGAGGAAAATCTAATTTTAAAAATGAAAATCAATCTTTATTTGGAATAGTACAAGGAGGAGAATATACCGATTTAAGAGAATATAGTGCTAAAGAAACTGTAAAGATAGGTTTTGATGGTTATAGCATAGGTGGAACAAGTGTTGGCGAAGATAAAAAAACTATGTATAAAATGATAGATGATGCGATTAGATATTTGCCTAGTGATAAACCAAGATATTTAATGGGAGTAGGGGATCCTATTGATATAATTGAGGGTGTTATTAGAGGCGTTGATATGTTTGATTGTGTTTTACCGACAAGAATTGCTCGTCATGGAAATGCATTTACTAGAAATGGTAAAATGAATATAAAAAATTCAAAATACAAAGAAGATTTTGAACCAATAGAAAAAAACTGTGATTGTTATGCTTGTAAAAACTATTCAAGAGCCTATATTAGACATTTAATTGTTTGTGATGAGGCACTTGGTGGAACTTTGTTATCTATTCATAATATTCGATTTTTAATTAAATTAACTGAAGAATTAAGAGAAGCAATAAAAAAAGATAATGTTTTGGAATATAAAGAAAAATTTTTAAATCAATATCTTAATAAATAATGCAAAATATTTTTAATTATATAAAAAATTTTGGACATTTATCTTTTGAGGAAGAACCATTTAATGATGTTGATAATTTAGTTTTTGCTGCCTTATCTTATGTTGATTATAATTCAAATTTTATGCTTTCACATAGTAGGGCAACTATAGAAGAAACTGCAAATGATTATTTTTTAAATCATGATAAAAAGCTTATTTCTAAAAATATTACTGCGGTAAGACAAGCAATTAAAATATTAAGTGAAATTAAAGATACAAAAAGATACAAATCAATATTTATTACAAATTATATATATGTTGGTGATAAATCAATTCAATTTTGTGCTATGACATTTGAAATAAAGAAAAATTTATATTATGTTTCATTTGAAGGAACTGATCACTTGATTAGCGGTTGGAAAGAAGATTTTCAAATGGCATATATGTTTCCAGTTCCTGCTCAAAAAATGGCAATTGATTATTTAAATAAAACAATAAAAAAAATAGGAGCAAAATATATTGTAGGTGGACACTCTAAAGGTGGCAACTTAGCTATTACATCAAGTATGTATTGTCATTTTTGGATAAGAAACAAAATTATAAAAGTTTATAATAATGATGGACCAGGATTAAGAAAAAAACAAATCGAATCTAAAAATTATAAAAAGATAGAAAAAAAACTATCTTATATAATTCCAAATTATAGTTTTGTTGGTTTATTACTTAGACATACGGATAATTATCAAGTGGTTTATTCTTATGAAAAAGGAATTTTAGCTCATGATTTAACAAATTGGAAAATTGATGGTAAATCCTTTGTACCAGCTAAACTTAGTTTTTTAAGTAAAGAACTAGATTTAATAATTATAAAATGGCTTGATAAATATAATGATATGGAAAGAAAAAAATTTGTAGATTCATTATTTGACGTATGTACAAGAGCTGATATAAATAATTTAATTGATATCAAATCATCTAAATTTAATAATTTAATAAAAATTATTAAGGAAACAAAAAACATGAATCAAGAAACAAAAAGAATGATAATTGATTTGTTTAAATTTATTTTAAAATTTTGTTCAATTGATCTAAAAAATCAAATATTTTCAAAAAAAGAAGAATTATAAGAAAACTTTAATTTTTAATAATTATTAGTTATCTTTTAATTCTTTTTTATTTTATCTTTTAATTTTAAGAGTGAATAAATATTTATAATTGCCAATATTGCTATTAATATATCAACTATATTCCATAATTTTTTTGAAGATATTATACAACCAATAAATAGAAAAATTAATGTTATTATTTTTGCAATAAATAATTTTGTATTACTAATATTATTATTGAAAAATTTTAAATTAGATTCTATGTAATAATATCCTGTTAAAATAGTAGAGAAAGCAAATAAAATTATAGAAATAATAATTAATATATTTCCAAATATTCCTAAGTGATAATTAAAAGCATATTGAGTAATTTCAATTCCATTAACATCAAAAAAATTGATACTGCTATAATCTGATGTTGCAATAATAATTGCAGTAGAAGTACAAATGAGGAATGTTGCTATATAAACACCTAACATTTGTACATAACCTGCTTTATAAGGCTCATTAGTATTAATAGTTGATGATGCAATACTACCAGTTCCTAGTCCTGATTCATTTGCAAAAATACCTCTTTGAATACCTATAATTAATGTTGTTATAAAACCTGTAGTAAAAGATTTGATATTAAATGCATTTTTAAAAATGGATATAAAAATGTCTGGAATTATATTAATATTGTTAACAATTATATAAATAGCAATAATTAAATATAATAAAGTCATTAATGGGACAATTTTATTTGATGCCTTACTGATTTTTTTTATTCCACCAAAAATTATAATTGCTGAAAAAAAGCAAAGTATAAGTCCAATAATGATTGGGTTTATATAAGTAATTTCATTTATAGATTTTGTTATTGTATTAGCTTGAATCGGAATAAAACCAAATAAATAGCAACTTATTATTATAATTGCGCAAATATATGCTAAAATGTTTTTTTTCAAACCATTTTTAATATAATAACTAGGTCCACCTTTAAAAATATTTTCTTCGTCTATTTCATTATAAACTATTCCTACATATGTTTCTGCATATGTGTTAGCAGCTGAAATAAGTGCTATAATCCACATCCAAAAAATAGTTCCTAATCCACCTATATAAATTGCCAATGCAACTCCAGCAATACTTCCAACTCCAATTTTCCCTGCTAATGTTAACATTAATGTTGAGAATGAGTTTAAACCTTTTTTGTTTTCTTTTTTAAAAGTGTATTTGATTATTTTTTTTAAATCAAATTGTATAAATTTTAGTTTAAATGAAAAATAAATACCTGCCCATATAATAAATGCTGTAGCTACTCCCCATAATATTTTATTTGTAATTTCAATCATAATATCATCCTTTATTATAAATAAATATATTCAAATAAATACTATTTATATTAAAAAATGATAAATTTTTATAAAACTATTAATTTTTTTATTATTTAATGATAAAATGTAGATAGTTAGGAAGTGGTAAGATGGATAGGGATAAGAATAAACAGAATATTTTTCAAATATGTCTTAAGTCAATAATTTTCATTTTATTACTTATAATTCAAATTTTTATTCTAATACTACTTTATAAAGGAACAAGTATTTTATCTCTTTATGCAGAATTTGCTTTTGATATTATTAAAATATGTTCAATTATTTATATAGTATATAAACCTATTAATCCATCATATAAAATAATTTGGATTATATTAATGGCTGTTTTTCCTGTATTAGGAATAGTTTTATATATACTTTGGGGTAATTCTAGTATACCGTTAAAATTGAAAAAAAATTTATTAAATAATAAAGTTGATGCTGAAAAGTTTTTGAAATTAAGAACTGAAGATTATCTTATTTTGAAAGAAATGGATATATATAAATATAAACAAGCATGTTTTTTAACTAATGTATCCGATTATCCATTGTTTAGAAGTAATAAAATAGAATATTTAAATGTTGGTGAAAATTATTTTGAACAATTGATAAATGATTTGAAAAAAGCAGAAAAATATATTTTGATAGAATATTTTATTATTTCTAAAGGTGAAATGTGGGATAAAATTTTTGAAATTCTAAAGGAAAAAAGTAAGCAAGGTGTCAAAATATATATAATAACTGATCATATGGGAAGTTTATTTAGATTACCTTTAGATTATAAGGAAAACTTTAATTTGGATAATATTAAAACTAAAATTTTTAATCCAATAGTTCCATTTTTTTCAATTCATCAAAATCATAGAGATCATAGAAAAATTACTGTTGTTGATGGTAGAGTAGCATATACTGGTGGAATTAATATAGGAGATGAGTATATAAATAAAACTCATAAGTTAGGTCATTGGAAGGATTTTGGTGTAAAAGTTACTGGTAAAGCGGTAAATAATTTTGTAATAATGTTTTTAAAAATGTGGAATTCTGATTTAAAAGAGAATCATTTAAAATATGAAAATTTCATTGAAGAAGAACCAAATTATCCAAATGATGATAATGGCTTTATATTGCCATTTTCAGATAGTCCTATGAATAAAAAAAATCCTGCTGAAAATACATATATTAATATGATTAATAACGCAAAAAAAAGTATATATATAACAACTCCTTATTTAATTTTAGATAATGAGATGATAACTTCTTTAACTAATGCTGCATATAGCGGAATTGATGTAAGAATTATTATTCCTCACATTCCAGATAAAAGAATTGTTTTTGCATTATCAAGATCGTTTTATGATAAATTATTAAAATCAGGTGTAAAAATATATGAGTATTCAAGTGGATTTATACATGGTAAGGCATGCATAGTAGATTCAGAAGTTGCAGTAGTTGGAAGTATAAATTTTGATTTTAGAAGTTTATATCTTCACTATGAATGTGGTGTTTGGTTTTACAATACAGGAACTGAAAAGAAAGTACAAGATGATTTTTTATTAACACAAGAAAAATCTATACAAATAAAATATGAAAATTGGAAAAAAAGATCTATTTTTAAAAAGATTATTGAAGCAATATTAGTTACAATTGCACCATTATTATAAAGGAGGAAACAAAATGGGTTTAAGATTTCATAAAACAATAAAATTAGGTCCAATAAATATTAATTTAAGTAAAAGTGGAGTTGGATTTAGTGTAGGTACTAAAGGAGCTAGAGTAGGAAGAACTGCAAAAGGTAATATTCGTACATCTGTAGGAATACCTGGTACCGGTATTTCTTATGTTACAGAAAAAAGTACAAAAAAGAAAAAATAATAAAGTTTTATTTTGCTAGTTGTTTAAACTGTATAGTATATATATAAATAAGTTAATAAGTAAAAAAATGTATTAGTCAAAAATAAATAGTATTTGAATAATTTATCTCTTTTTAAATCAATATAGATTTGAAAGGAGATTTTTTTATGTCGCGTCATAAAGTGGAAATATGTGGCGTGAATACTGCAAATATAAAAGTTTTATCAAATTCTGAAATGGTTGAGTTATTTAGTAGATATCAAAATGGAGATTGTTTTGCTAAAGAGCAATTAATTAATGGTAACTTAAAATTAGTATTATCTATATTAAAAAATTATAATAATAGAACTGATAATATGGATGATTTATTTCAAGTTGGATGTGTAGGATTAATTAAAGCAATTGATAATTTTGATTTATCACATGATGTAAAATTTTCAACATATGCGGTTCCTATGATATTAGGGGAAGTAAAGAGATATTTAAGAGATAATAATAGTGTAAGAATAGCAAGAAGCATAAAAGATATTGCTTATAAATCGCTTAAAATTAAAGAAAGATTAACAAATGAATATGGAAAGGAACCAACTATTGATAAAATCGCTGAAGAATTAAACTTACCTGTATATGATGTTAGTAATGCTATAGAATCAATGAAGGATACTATTAGTATGTATGAACCTATCTATAATGATGGTGGTGATACTATTTATTTAGCTGATCAATTAGCTGATAAAAAAGATTCTTATTATGATAAAGATTTAAAAATTTCATTAAATGATGCAATTAATAATCTTAAAGAAAAAGAAAAATATATCTTAATTGAAAGATATATTATTGGTAAAACTCAAATGGAATTATCGGAAGAATTAGGTATTTCTCAAGCACAAATATCTAGATTAGAAAAAAGTGGGTTAAGTAATATTAAAAAAATGATAACTTAAAAAGAAAGCAAGGTTTTCTTTTTCATATAAAATTTTAAATTAAATATAATATTTTAGGTGGTTTTATGCGCTTATCAGATCTTCAAAGTAAAGATGTAATAAATATTACTGATGGAAAAAAGGTTGGTAATATCATTGATATTTTAATCGAAAATAATGGTCAAATGACTACACTTATTGTAGAAAAGTCAAAATTTTTTGTTTCTATGTTTTCTAATAAGAATGAGATTGAAATTAAATGGAATCAAATAGAAAAAATAGGTGAAGATGTTATTTTAGTTTCTATTAATATTTGATTCATCATATACTTGTTGATAAAAGTCTTCCCACATCTTTAAAACATTTTCCCTGCTATAAAATTCATTTATTGCTTTTGATTTTAATTCGCCAATGTGATATAAGTCTTTATCATTTTTTATTTTAGTTATTATATCTACAAATTCATCATTGCTTGTACCTTTAAAATAATTATCAAATAATATTACTTTATATAAATCTAGGTCTCTTAAAAGAATTGGAATTTCAGTATTAGAAGTTTCTAATATAGTCATAGGAAACAATTCATTATATGAAGGTAAGAAAAATAAATCTGCCATATTATATATATCATTCATTTCTTCTCTTGGAATAATACCTAAAAATTTAACATTCTGAGGTGGATTATCCATTATTTGTTTAAGCTCATTATATCCATCCGTAATTTTTCCAAAAGAGAATCCACCACACCATATAAATTCAATATCAGGTAATTTTTTTGCAACTTCAATAAAATCTTTAACACCTTTTCTAGTTTGAACTTGTCCAGCTCCAACAACTACAAATTTATTATTTTCTATACCGTATTTTTTTCGTATTAATTTTTTTTCATTTGAATTTTTTTTGAAAAATTTATCTTTAGAAACAAAGTTTGGAATATATTTGATTTTTTTCTCATCTATTTTATATTTTTTTAGATCTTCAATAAAAATAGGATTAACTACAACTAAATAATCAGCACTATTATAAAAACTAATAACATATTTTTTAAATATATTAAAAATAAATTTGGGCAATTTTATTGATTCATCGAGTGTATGTGGTAAAAAATGTACATAAGCAACATTAGGACATTTACTTAATTTCATTTTTATATAATAATTAGGATTTATTGTGTGATGATGAATTATATCTGGTTTACATTTTTTATTAGTATATATATCTAATTTGCTTGATTCTTTTACAAGCGAAATTTGTTCTAAATAAGCACTGCCGACACCTTGACCTGCAACTGCATCAGCACTTGATAACATTTGAATTTTTAACTTTTTCATATAACACATCCTTAGAAAAATTATAGCACTATTAAAATTTATAGTCAATTTTGAGTAAATATCTATACTAAAAAAATATATTATGATATAATTATTTGTAATGTAGAAAGAGGTATGTATGAATAATTTATTTTTAATTATAAAAGGTTTTTTTATAGGTATTGCAAATATAATTCCAGGTGTAAGTGGGGGAACACTAGCGCTTACTTTAGGAATTTATGAAAAATTAATAGGATGTATTAGTCATTTGTTTAAAAATTTAAAGGAAAATATAAAATTTTTAATTCCAATTGCAATAGGAGCAGTTATAGCTATATTATCCATGAGTCATTTAATTAGTTTTTCATTGGAACATTATGTGTTACCCACAATATTGTTTTTTATAGGAGCTATACTAGGTGGGGTGCCAATGCTTTTAAAAAAAGTTAAAGGTAAACCAGTAACTATATCTAATATTTTAATTTTTTTAATAACATTTAGTATAGTCATATTACTATTATTATTTAATAGTGAGAATGAAATTAGTTTTTCTAATATGTCGGTAACTGATTATATAATGTTATTTATAGTTGGCATAATCGCATCAGCTACTATGGTAATACCAGGTGTAAGCGGTTCAGCAGTACTAATGACAATAGGTTATTATCAACCTATTATAAATACAATAAAAGATTTGACAAAATTTACGAATATTGTATCAAATTTATTTATTTTAATTCCTTTTGGAATTGGAGTAATTGTAGGTATTCTTTTAATTGCTAAAGTATTAGAATATTTATTTAAAAATTTTGAAACTAAAACATATTATGGAGTATTTGGATTTATCTTTTCTTCCATAATAGCTATAATATTTCAAAATTTAGTTTCTAATAATAATTTTGTTTTTAGTATTCCTTCTTTAATAATTGGAATTATATTGTTTATTTTAGGATTTGTAGTTGCTTATAAATTGGGTGATAAATAAGATTTGTTTTTAAATCTTATTTTCTTTTTTAAAGTGATATTCTAAAATAAATATATATGTGATATACTTATAATGAAATAATCTTATATAGGGGTGATTAAATGAAAGTAATAATTAGTGCTGGTGGCACTGGTGGACATATATATCCCGCACTAGCAATTATAAAATGTATTAAAAAAATGGAACCAGATAGTTCGGTATTATATATAGGAACACATAATAGAATGGAAAAAGATATAGTTCCAGCTAATAATATTCCTTTTAAAAGTATTGAAATATATGGATTTAGTAAAAATTTATTAAAGGATATTAAAACAGTAAAATGTTTTTTTAGTAGTTTAAATAAATGTAAGGATATCATAAAAAAATTTAACCCAGACATAGTTATAGGTGTAGGGGGATATGTAACTGGTCCTGTTGTATATGCCGCCCAAAAATTAGGCTATAAAACTTTTATTCATGAACAAAATAGTATTCCTGGTAAAAGTAATAAATTTTTAAGTCGTAATTGTAATAAAATAGGTGTTTCTTTTAAATCAACAGTAGATTTATTTCCACCAGGTAAAGCAATATTTACAGGAAATCCTTGCGGTGAAAATGCTATAAATAGTCCTATAGCTTCAAAAAGTGATTTTAATCTTACAGATGGTAAAAAATTAGTTTATATTGTTATGGGTTCACTAGGTAGTGAAAAAATGACTGAATTTCTAATAAAAACAATATATATGTTTAAAAATAAAAATTATGAAGTTTTATTTGTTACTGGTAAAAATTCGTATGAACTTGTAAAAAATAATGAATTTCCTTCTAATGTAAAAGTAGTTCCATATATAGATAATCAAGCACGTATTATGAAAAGAGCTGATTTAGTTGTAACAAGATGTGGCGCATCTACATTAAGCGAAATTATTGGATTAGAAAAACCATCAATTTTAATTCCAAGCCCATATGTAGCGAATAATCATCAATATAAAAATGCTTTAGACTTAATAAATAGAAATGCAGCAGTATTGTTGGAAGAAAAGGATTTAGAGGGCGATATTCTAGTTAGAAAGATAGAAGAATTAATTAATGATAATTCTAAATTAGAAGAAATGAGAAAAAATTTAAAGGAATTATATATACCAAATAGTTCACAAAAAATTTATAATATATTAAGGAATATTATAGATGAAAAATAATATTATAAAAAAATTAGAAAAAATTTCATGTGGAGAAGTAATAATCGATTCATCATTAAAAAAATATAATACATATAAAGTTGATTCTAATGTGTTAGCGCTAGTTTTACCACGTAATATAGATGAGCTAAAAAAGATAATAAAATTTTGTAAAGATGAAAATATAGACTATAAAATAATTGGTAATGGTTCTAATTTAATTTATTGTAAAAAGTATTATGAAAAAATTTTTATAAATTTGTGTAACTTAAATAAGTTTAGTATTGATGATAATATTGTTATAGCAGAATCAGGAGTAAGTTTGCAAAAATTAGCTTTAAAAGTATCAAAATTAGGTTTATCAGGTTTGGAATTTGCGACTGGAATACCAGCTACTATTGGTGGTGCAATTTATATGAATGCTGGAGCTTATAATAGTGATATGAGTTTTGCAGTTGAAAAAGTTAAATTATTAAATGAAAATGCGGAAATAATTGAATTGCAAAATAAAGAACTTAATTTTTCATATAGACATTCATTATTACAAGAAAGACAAGATTTAATTTGTATAGAAGTAACTTTTAAATTAAATTATGATGACTTGGAAAAAATAAATAAAATAATAAATGATAGAAAAGAAAGAAGAAAAATTACACAACCATTAGAATATCCAAGTGCTGGAAGTGTATTTAGAAATCCTAGTAGGGAAATATTTGCGGGAAAATTAATAGAAGATTTAAATTTAAAAGGAACAAAGATTGGTGATGCTAAAATTAGTGAAAAACATGCTAATTTTATAATAAATGATGGTAATGCAAATGGAGAAGATATAAAAAATCTTATATTATATACTAAAGAAGAAGTAAAAAATAAATATAATATAGATTTGAAAATTGAACAAGAATTTGTTGAATAAACAAATTTTTTTATTGATAAAAATATAAAAAAATGGTAATCTGATATATAGAATAGGGGATGACAATATGGAAATTATAAATAGAAGAATAAGCTTTAAATTGTTATTAGTGTTTGTAATATTAATTTTAATAATAATTTTTGGATTTATTAAAATAACTAACAATGTAAAATTAGATAATGCAGAACATTCCATTTATAAAGAAATTGAAGCTGCGAATAATTATGTAAAAAAGTTTAAGGAAAAAAATAATGAAAAATTACCTGATAATGGATTAGTTTTAATATGCAAAGATATGAAATGTAGCTTAGATGATTTAGGATATTTAGAAAAATATAATTTAGAAAATTTAAATGAATTTGATTATGATGGAGAAAAAATATTAAACGGAATGATTAAAATAACAAATGATGGTAATATACAATTTATTAATAGTACAATAGATAATTATAGTTGTTATTATACTAATGTTGATGAAAAGGTAATTTGTATTAAACTTAAAGATGTTTCTGTTTTAGAAAACAAGGAATATTTATCAGGAGATTCAATAAAAAACTTTGGAGGATATAATTGGCATGTAATAGGTGATGATGGAACAAATTTAACATTATTAATGGATGGAGAACAAATTGAGGACATGCAACATTATTATAATGATTGTGTATATGATGATTATAATGATGATGAACAATCAACCGATAAAAATAACAGTTATGATGAATGCCTATCTGATAAAAATAAATATATATATAGTTGGAATAATTCAATAATAAATAATTATCTAAAAAACACACTATATCCAGAACTAAGAAGCAAGATTGCAAATGAAATTTTACCTGTAAATGTTTGTGTTGATCCATCAAATTCAGATGGAATAATAACATATGGAGGATATTTAAAGTCAGAAATAGATAATATTGAAGGAGCAAGCTGTAATAATGAATATGAAACCGATTATGTAAGATTAATAACTGTATCAGAATATTTTAATTTAAGTCCAAGATATCATGGAAAAAATTCTAAATATCCAAATTCGTTAGGAATAACAAAATTATCGTCAAATAGCAATTATACAGATTGGTTGTATTGTAATTCTAGTATATGTGGTAGGTATGATGGAAAATGGTGGACAATGTCTTCATATTTCTATAATTCTTCTTCTACATATGTTAAAGATTCTCGCTACATTTCTTTTGATGGAACTTTATATAATCATCGTGGTGAAAACTTATATGGTGTCCGTCCAGTAATAACAATAAAAAAATAATTTTTTAAAGTTCATTAATTTGAACTTTTCTTTTTTTCTATTGACTGATAAACTAAAAAAGTGTTAAACTAAATGCAACTTATTTGCATTTATGGAGGTTATATGATAGAAATAATTTTAGATACTTTATTAGATACATTAAAATTGATTCCTTTTTTGTTCATTACTTTTATTATAATTGAGTATATTGAGCATAAATTAAAAAATCAATCTATAATAAAAAATTCAGGAAAATATGGACCATTTATAGGTGGTATTTTAGGTGTAGTACCACAATGTGGATTTAGTGCTTCTGCAACAAATTTATATATTACAAGAATAATAACTCTTGGAACTCTTATTTCCGTTTATTTATCAACTAGTGATGAGATGTTACCAATAATGTTAGCTAAACAGGTTGATAATATAGTGATTATAAAAATTCTTTTTCTAAAAGTTGTTATAGGAATAATTATGGGATTTTTAATTGATTTAATTTTTAGAAAAGATAAAAAAAATGTTGAAATAAAAGATTTATGTGAACATGATCATTGTCATTGTGATGAGGGAATAATAGTGCCTTCTATAAAACACACATTAAATATTACTTTATTTATTTTAGTTATAACTTTTATATTAAATTTAGGTTTTAGTTATTTAGGTGAAGATTTAATTGCTAAGATATTTTTAAAAAATAATATATTTAGTTCATTTATTTCAAGTTTAGTAGGACTTATTCCTAACTGTGGTGCTAGCATTATGATTACTGAACTTTATTTAAGTGGTTCAATTACATTTGGATCAGCTATGTCAGGACTTTTAACTGGAAGTGGTATTGGAATTTTAATTTTGTTTAAAAATAATAAAAATTTAAAAGAAAATATGTTTATATTACTTCTTATATATTTTATAGGCGTATTTAGTGGCATAATAATAGATTTGGTAGGACTTGTTATTTAATGAGTTTAGAAATTTTATTAAAGAATCATAATTTAAAAATAACTAATTCAAGATTAAAAGTTTTAAACTTAATTAATAGTTTAGATATAAATGCTACTAAAAAAAATATTATTTTAAAATCTAATATAGATAAATCTACTGTATATAGAATTTTAGAAGTTTTTTTGAAAGAAAATGTAATAGAGAAAAATTTGAATTATAATAACGATATTTATTATTCTATAATGGAAGAACATGCACATTATATAAAATGTATTAAATGTCATAAAAGAGAAAAGATTGATATATGTCCAATACCTAATTTAGGGAAAACTGGGTTTAAAATAATAAGTCATAAAATAGAAATAGATGGTATTTGCGCTAATTGTTCTAAATAAATTTAAGGAGTGATGTTATGAATAAATACATAATTGCCGAATTAATACCAACAACTAGTAAAAAAGAAACAGGAGATATTATACAATTATCAGCACTTAAAATTGATGATTTAAATTTAATTGATAGATTTGATTATAGATTAAATGAGGATAAAGTATATTTTAAAAAATTATTAGAACTTATTGATTATGATAAAGAATCGTTTGTTTATAAAGATACTACTGATGAAATATTAAATGATTTTAAGAAATGGTGTGAAAATTATAAAATATTAATTATAGATAATGAATATACCAAAAGTTATTTAAAAGAATTTGAAAATAAAGAATCGGTTTTTGAATATCTAAATATGGAATATAATGACAATATTATTGATGAAATAATTGAAAAATATAATTTAGAAAATAGTAATTATATTGTTGATTTACTTTATGAGGCTCTAATTTATGAAAGTAATTTGACAAATAAATAATTTATGTTAGAATACTACAACAGGTGGTTAAATGGAAACTATTAATTTATCTTCTATTAATATGAATTTTTTAGAAAGTTTTATGGGTAGTTTTTCTACAATTCAAAAGTGTGAATATAATGGAAAATTTTATATGTATAAAAAATTTGATAATATTAATTTTTTTAAGAAGAATATGAAAAAGTTTCAGAAACTTAATGAAATTGATAATGACTATCTGGTAATGCCAGAATATTTTGTATTTGATGATTATGAACAAGAATGTAATGCTTATTTAACTAAATTTATAAATTATCAAAAAAGTTCTGTAATAAAAACACTAGATGATAAAATAGTAAGATTAAATGCTATAAAAAATAATATAAATAAAATGCACGATTTAGGAATTATTCATGGTGATTTGCATTTTGGTAATATTTTATTAGATGAAAATTCTTATCAAAATAAAATTATAGATTTTGATAATTGTTCTTATGAAAACTATAAGATTAATAAAAATTATGTATTAGATTATACTAATTTGTATATGAGTAAATATGGTGTTAATAAAGGTTTAGATATATTTTTATTTAATTTAATAACGTATTCAGTTTTAAATAATTCACCATATTTTCAAACTAGATTAAGAATAAATGATAAAATGTATGGAATTTTTAATAATGTTGCTGGTAGGAGAGTATGTGATAATTTATTACTTGAAAACAAATTTTTTAGTAATGATTATTTAATTGATACATGCATAAATCTAGTAAAAAAATAATATTTGAGGGATTTTATATGAATATAATGAATATGTCAAAATATGATTTAAAGAAAATTAAAAAATTTTCTTTAGCTAGCGGGTTAATAAATACTGAGGCTGAGTTATTTATTTTAAAGGAAAAAAATGATTGGAATATAGAATATAAGATGTTAAAGGTATTTTATAATAATTCTGGTTCAAATTTTAGTAATAAATTATTTACAATAAATGAACTTATTGATAAAAAAGAAATTATTAACATGAATGAGTTAGTAATACCAGAAAAAATTCTTATTATAAATGATGAAGTTAAGGGGTTTTCAATGTCATATATAAAAAGTGTTAGTTTTGAAACCGTACTTAATGACTTTAAAATAGATAATTTAAAGAAAATAAAATATTTTAAGCAAATATCAAATATTTTAAAAAAAATGGATCAATTAAGAAAAAATAGTGAGTTATCTGATTTTTATCTTAATGATATACATGAGAATAATTTTATAGTAAATAATGAAACCGATAAAATTAATGTTGTTGATTTAGATAGTTGTAAAATAGGTGGTAATAAACCATTTGCGGCTAAATATTTAACAATGTATGCGCCAATTTCTAATATGAATTCAAAATATAAATTAAATAATGATATAAATTTTTCAAGTTATGTTATTCCAGATAAAAATACCGATTTATATTGTTATACGATGATGATTATAAATTTTCTTTTTAAAGGAAAAGCGAATTTGATGAATAGGGATAAATATTATTTATATTTAGATTATTTGAGAAGTATTGGTTATTCTTATAACTTACTTGATAAATTTTATAAAATTTATGAATATGTAGATAATGAATTAATTGACGAAGAATTAAATGAATTAAATAATGATATGGTTTATAAATCACACCATAAAATATTTGAAATGAAAATAAAAAAATAGTAAAACATAAATGAAAAAAATCTTGACAAATTTTATATTTTAATTTAAAATCAAAAACGTGTCGTAAAAACACAAAGGAAGTGCAAAATGAATTTAGATAAGGAATATAATAATATATTAGAAACTCTTGTTAGCATTTTTACTGTTAATGATGGTGATGTTAAGGTATTATTAATGAGAAAAAAAACAGAACCATATAAAGGATACTGGGTTTTACCTGGCGACTATGTTAAAAATAATGAAACGCTTGAAGATAATATTGTAGATACAATTTATAAAAAACTAGGTATATCTTCAATATATTTAGAACAAGCAAACTCATATAGCTCGCTTGAAAGAAATCCAGAGGGTAGAGTAGTTGCGTTTAATTTTTTAGCTCTTGTTGATTCTGTTAGTATTAAGTTAAAAAGAGTTGAAAGAGAAGATTATGAAACAAATTGGTTTAGTATTGATTCTATACCTAAGATGGGTTATGATCATGAAATTATATTGGATAAGGCTATTGAATTATTAAAAAATAAATTAAGTGATTTTAATGCATTAAAGTATTTATTTCCAAGCGATTTTACTTTACCAGAATTACAGGGTGCTTATGAACAATTAATGAAAGTCAAAATTGATAGAAGAAATTTTAGAAAAAAAATATTAAATTCATCTCTTATAGAACCAACTGGAGATAAAAACGATGGTTTTATGGGAAGACCCGCAAATTTATATAGATTTAAGACTGTTAATTTAGAAAATAGTTTAATTGAACAAACTGCATAAAAGTTATTGACAAACATATAATTTAAGTGATATATTATTTGTGCATTCATTAAAGGTTTACTATTGTAAATCTTTATTTAAAAGGGATTTTGAAACACCTGGATGTGTTTAATGAAAGGAGGGTAATTATGCCTACTATTAATCAAATAATTAGAAAAGGAAGAACTGATAAGAAGAGAAAGACTAAAGCTCCAGCTTTAAATGTTGGATATGATAGTCGTAAGAAAAAACAAACTGATACAACTTCTCCTCAAAAACGTGGAGTATGTACTCGTGTTGGAACAATGACACCAAAGAAACCAAACTCAGCGCTTCGTAAATATGCTCGTGTTAGATTATCTAATGGTATGGAAGTAACTGCTTATATACCTGGAGAAGGACACAATTTACAAGAGCATAGTGTTGTTTTAATTCGTGGTGGACGTGTTAAAGACTTAATCGGTGTTCGTTATCATATTGTACGTGGTACTATGGATACTGCAGGAGTTGATAAAAGACGTCAAGGTCGTTCTAAATACGGAACAAAAAAACCAAAAGATAAAAAATAATAGTTAAAGTATAATAATGGAAGGAGGATTTATTTATGCGTAAAAGACGTGCTGTTAAAAGAGATGTTTTACCAGATCCAATATATAATTCAAAATTAGTTACTAAATTAATTAATACAATTATGATTGATGGTAAAAAAGGAATTGCTCAAAAAATTCTTTATGAAGCATTTGATTTAGTTAAAGAAAAAACAAATCAAGATCCAAATGAAGTTTTTGAAAAAGCAATGGAAAATATTAAACCAGCTCTAGAAGTTAAATCTCGTCGTGTAGGTGGAGCAAACTATCAAGTTCCAGTTGAAGTAAGACCTGATCGTGCTCGTGCTTTAGCACTTCGTTGGTTAGTTCAATACGCTAAGAGTAGAGGTGGACATTCAATGGCTGAAAATTTAGCTAACGAAATCATTGATGCTTCAAATGGTGTAGGAGCTGCTGTTAAGAAACGTGAAGATACACATAGAATGGCAGAAGCTAATAAAGCTTTCGCTCATTATCGTTGGTAATAATATAAAATTTGAAAGGAAAAAAATATGGCTCGTGAATATAGTTTAGAGAAAACTCGTAACTTTGGAATTATGGCACATATCGATGCTGGTAAAACAACATCTACTGAACGTGTATTATTCCATACTGGAAAAATTCACAAAATTGGGGAAACACATGATGGTGCTTCTCAAATGGACTGGATGGCTCAGGAACAAGAACGTGGTATAACTATTACATCAGCTGCAACAACTGCCTTTTGGAAAGATTATAGATTAAATATAATTGATACTCCAGGACACGTTGATTTTACAGTTGAAGTATCAAGATCACTTCGTGTATTAGATGGAGCTGTTGCTTTACTTGATGCACAAGCTGGTGTTGAACCACAAACAGAAACTGTTTGGCGTCAAGCTAGTGAATTCAAAGTACCTCGTTTAATTTTCTGTAATAAAATGGATAAAATGGGTGCTAGCTTTGAATACAGTTTAAGTACAATTGATAGTCGCCTAGGCGTTAATGCTAAACCAATTGAATGGCCAATTGGTGCTGAAAACGAATTTAATGGTGTTATTGATTTAATTACTAGAACTGCATATCACTATGACGGCAAACCAGAAGAAAATCCAACTATAATTGATATTCCAAGTGAATTAGTTGATATAGTTGAAGAAAAACGTACTGAATTAATTGAAGCAGTTGCTGAATTTGATGATGAATTAATGAACAAATACTTAGAAGGTGAAGAAGTTTCAATTGAATTGATTAAAAGAGCAATTAGAAAAGGAACTTTAAAAGCTGAATTCTTCCCAGTATTATGTGGAACTGCTTTAGGAAATAAAGGTATTAAATTAATGCTTGATGCAGTAATTGATTATTTACCAGCTCCAACAGATATCGAATCTATTAAGGGTGTTGATATGGATGGAAATGAAATAGTAAGACATCCATCTGATTCAGAACCATTTGCAGCTTTAGCATTTAAGGTTATGACAGATCCATTTGTTGGTAGATTAACATTCTTTAGAGTTTATTCAGGACACTTAAGTAGTGGATCTTATGTATTAAATTCTACAAAGGGAGAAAAAGAAAGAGTTGGTCGTTTGCTTCGTATGCATGCAAATACTCGTACAGAAATTACTGATGTTTATGCAGGTGATATTGGAGCTGCAGTAGGACTTAAAAATACTACTACTGGAGATACTTTATGTGATGAAAAGAATCCATGTATTCTTGAATCAATGGAATTCCCAGAACCAGTTATTGAACTTGCTGTTGAACCAAAATCTAAAGCTGATCAAGATAAAATGGCTATTGCCTTACAAAAATTAGCTGAAGAAGATCCAACATTTAGAGCAAGTACAAATCATGAAACTGGTCAAACTATTATAGCTGGTATGGGTGAATTGCACCTTGATATCATTGTTGACCGTATGAAAAGAGAATTTGGCGTTGAAGCAAATATTGGTCAACCACAAGTATCATATCGTGAGACTATTACTCAAACTGCTGAATGTGAAGGAAAATATATTAAACAATCAGGTGGACGTGGACAATATGGTCATGTTTGGATTAAATTTGAACCAAATCCTGATAAAGGATATGAATTTGTTGACGCAATTGTTGGTGGTGTAGTTCCAAGAGAATATATACCAGTTACAGATAAGGGATTACAAGATGCACTAAAAACAGGTGTTTTAGCAGGTTATCCAATGGTTGATGTAAAAGCAACTTTATTTGATGGTTCATATCATGATGTTGACTCATCAGAAATGGCATTTAAAATTGCTGCATCATTAGCTTTAAAAGAAGCAAAAAATAAATGTAAACCAGTATTACTTGAACCTATTATGAAAGTACAAGTAATTGTACCAGATGAATATTTAGGAAATGTTATGGGAGATATTACATCACGTCGTGGACGTCCACTTGGTCAAGAATCAAGAGGAAATGCATTAGCAATTGATGCGATGGTACCACTTTCTGAAATGTTTGGTTATGCTACAAGTTTAAGAAGTAATACACAAGGTCGTGGAAACTTTACAATGGTATTTGATCATTATGAAGAAGTTCCAAGAAACATTGCAGAAGAAATTATCAAAAAAAATGGTGGTAATTAATAATTATTAAAATTACTAAAAAATGTGTCAAACAAGGGGAAAATGCTTGAAATTTTTCTCTTGTTGATATAAAATAATAAATGTAAATAATTAAAGGAGGAAATTTAAAATGGCAAAACAAAAATTTGATCGTTCAAAACCACATGTTAACATTGGTACAATTGGACACGTAGACCATGGTAAAACTACTTTAACAGCAGCTATTACTAATGTTCTATCTAAAAAAGGATTTGCAGATTTCGTTGATTATGCAAATATTGATAAAGCTCCAGAAGAAAGAGAAAGAGGTATTACAATTAATACTTCACACGTTGAGTATCAAACTGAAAAAAGACATTATGCTCACGTTGACTGTCCTGGACATGCTGACTATGTAAAAAACATGATTACTGGTGCAGCTCAAATGGATGGTGCAATCTTAGTTATTGCAGCAACTGATGGACCTATGGCTCAAACTCGTGAACATATCTTACTTTCACGTCAAGTTGGTGTTCCTCGTATGGTTGTATTCATGAACAAATGTGATATGGTTGATGATGAGGAATTATTAGACTTAGTTGAAATGGAAATTCGTGAATTATTAAATGAATACGGATTTGAAGGAGATGAAACTCCAATCATTCGTGGTTCAGCATTAAAAGCTCTTGAAGGAGATCCAAAATATGAACAATCTATTCTTGATTTAATGGATGCTGTTGATAATTGGATTCAAACTCCAACTCGTGACACTGATAAACCATTCTTAATGCCAGTTGAAGATGTATTCACAATCACTGGTCGTGGTACTGTTGTTACAGGACGTGTTGAAAGAGGTCAATTAAAACTTAATGATGAAGTTGAAATCGTTGGTCTTAAAGAAACTAAGAAAACTGTTGTTACAGGAATTGAAATGTTTAGAAAACAATTAGACTATACTGAAGCAGGAGATAATGCTGGTGTATTATTACGTGGTATTGCTCGTGAAGATGTTGAACGTGGACAAGTTTTAGCTAAACCTGGAACAGTTACTCCACATACTAAATTCAAAGCTCAAGTTTATGTACTTAGCAAAGAAGAAGGTGGAAGACATACTCCATTCTTTAGTAACTATCGTCCACAATTCTATTTCCGTACTACAGATGTTACTGGTGTTATTGAATTACCAGAAGGTGTAGAAATGGTTATGCCTGGAGATAATGTTGAAATGACAGTTGAATTAATTGCTCCTATCGCTATCGAAAATGGAACTAAGTTCTCAATTCGTGAAGGTGGTAGAACAGTTGGTGCTGGTAACGTTTCAGAAGTTATTAAATAATTAATTATAAAGAAAACAAGGAATAGTTTTTATTGCTTGTTTTTTTGCAATAGTATTTGGAGGTTAATATGAAATATAAAAGAATATTATTAAAACTTAGTGGTGAATCGCTTGGTAGTGATAAAAATAAAGGAATTGATTTTGATAAAGTCCTTGATATTTGTTCAGAAATTAAAGATGTTGTAGAAAAGACTAATATTGAACTTGGAATTGTAGTAGGTGGCGGAAATTTCTGGAGAGGTAGAAGTAATGGACACATGGATAGATGTACATCTGATTATATAGGGATGCTTGCAACAACAATGAATGCCTTAGCTTTAAATGATGCATTTAAACAACTTGGTCAGGAATCAAGAGTTCAAACTGGTATTGAAATGCGCCAAATTTCAGAATTTTATATTAAAAATAGAGCAGAAAGACATATGCAAAAGGGTAGAATAGTTATTTTTGGTTGTGGTACTGGAAGTCCTTTCTTTTCAACTGATACAGCTGCAGCCTTAAGATCAGCGGAAATTAATGCCGATATCTTAATTAAAGCTACCAATGTTGATGGAATATATAATTGTGATCCTAAAACAAACAAAGACGCTAAAAAAATAAGTGAATTATCATATATAGATGTATTAAATAAAAATATAAAAGTTATGGATTCAACTGCTATAACATTATGTATGGATCAACATATTCCTATTTTAGTTTATAATCTTAATAATAAAGGTGATTTGTTTAAAATTATAAATGGTGAAAAAATAGGAACAATTGTTAAATAATAATTATATTTTATAAATATCTGCACATATTATAATTAAATTAATATGGAAAGAGAATGAGTATAATGAATTTAATACAAATTAATAATCCCAATACATTTGATAATGGATTTAAATTATTATTGATTATATCTATTATAGGTATTGGTGGAATAATGATTTTATTTACAAAATTATATTTAGATAATAAAAAATAAAGAAATAGATTTTGTCTATTTCTTTAATATTTTTGCAAGTGGTCTTGCATTTTGGTACATAAAGTATAGTGGACCATTTGTAATTAATTCTAAATCACCGATATATTCATATACATTAGCTCCAAAATTTAATTTAAATTGTGTTAAACCACTATATTGTGTATCCTTTGTTATATTTGCTAGCCCTCCAATACTAAATTTTTTGTAACCTTCTTTAGAATATTTTTCTATTAATTTCCAAATAAGTAAATGTTTTGCATTAAATTTTTTATATTTAGAATCGTAACCATCCATTAACATATAAATGGTATCACCATATTTAATGGTTAAAAGTGAGGCAATAACTACACCAGTTGGATTTTGACTCATAATATTAGTTGCATTTATTAAATTTACTCTATATTCACTTACTTGATTTTCAAGACTAATTTTTTTAGCAATACTTTTTTTAGTATTAATATTTTTAGTCATTATCACATCATGATTAAATTTTTCACTTTCTTGTACTTTTAGTTGATATTTTGTTTGTAGATTTTTTAAAAAATGGGTACTATCTAATTTAGCATAATAAAAGTCAATTAAATTTCTTTTTTCATAAAAATAATAACAGTCTTGATAATATCTTAAATCTCTTGGATATTTATTTTTGGTCTCAAGATATAAATATTGTAAAGTATTTTGATTACCCTTATAAATTGTTACACCATTATTATCTGCGCTTCTAATTTTGGTACGATATTCTTTTTTTATATTTGAAAAAGTTTCAAAATAAGGTCTATTTAAATCAATTACTGCTTCAAATCTAGGTTTTAGAGCTTCAAAATTATCATTAAATCCTAAATGATAGTAACCTAATTTTTTTAAATTATTAAATATTTCTTCAAATTTAGGATTACTATATATAATTTCCTTATTAGAATTATAAATATATTTAACAATTAAAGGATTTAATTTTAAAGCAATAACATTTATTTTGCCTAAGAATTTTTTAATACCATTAGTAAATTCAGAAACAAGATTGTTATTTTCATAATCAATTAAGAAACCATGAGGAGCATATGCATATTTGAATCCATCTCTTTTTTCAATTAAAAAAATTGAAGCTGCAACTATATTATTGTTATCAATCATACCTAAAAAAATACTTTCAAAATTCTGCTTGTTCATAATAAATGCATATTCTTTGGTTTGATAAATAGATTTGATACTATAATTATCAGCAAATTTAGTAAATTCATCATTTGTTAATTGTTTTATAATCATGTAATCATCCTCCGTAACATGAATTATATCATTATAGCATATTTTTATTTAATAGTAACTATTTTGAGTAAAAAAAGATAGAATTTTCTATCCTTTTTAATTATCTTTTTGGTAGCTATTACACATTGTTGCTTTTTTATCTTTATCTTGACCACAATTACAAACTTCAATTTTATTTAATGAGCAACAATTTTGTTTACAATTACAAAATTTACAATCATGTACACTACAACAAATTTTTTGTTTATTATCCATTCTAATCACCATTAATATTATTGTATAAATATAAAATTTTATTCATAAAAAATTTTTTTCGTAATACGATTTATTAGGTGATAAAATGGACAAGATAAAAATAGGAATACCAAGAGCACTACACTATTATTATTATGGCAATTTATGGAAAAATTTTTTTGAAAATATTGACTGTGAAGTAATCATAAGCCCAGCAACCAATAGAGAAATTATAAATAATGGTATTAAATACGCAAATGATGAGATGTGTCTCGCTTTAAAAATATATTTAGGTCATGTAGCATACTTAAAAGACAAATGTGATTATGTATTAGTACCAAGAATTGATAAGTATGACATAAATAATCAAACATGTACTAATTTTTTAGCTATTTATGATATTGTTAATAATTTAATGGATATAAAATTATTAAATTACAATATTGATAATGAATTAGGGGAAGATGAATTATCGGGATTAGTACAAATTGGAAAATATTTAAATGTTCCAATAAGTGATTCAATTAGGGCTTATAATAAGGCATTTAAAATTTCTAAACAAATAAGTGATAAAGATATTATTATTAATAGTAAAAAATTAAATAATGATACGCTAAAAATTTTATTAGTAGGACATCCTTATATTATGTATGATCAATATTTTGGAATTCCTATTATAAAAATGCTTAAAAATAATAATATTGAAATTATTTATTGTGATAAATTTGATAGTAAGGTTACAAATGAATTATCTAATAAAATTTCTTCTTCACTATATTGGAAATATAACAAGGAAGAAATCGGTTCAATAGAGTTATGCAAGAATAAAATAGATGGGGTGATTTTTATTTCTTCTTTTCCATGTGGTCCAGATTCTTTAGTAAATGAACTTGCAATGAGGAAAATACAAAAACCATATATAAATATAATTATTGATGATATTGACTCTTTAACAGGAATAGAAACAAGAATAGAAAGTTTTGTTGATATATTAAATGAAAAATATAAAACAATCTAAAAAAATATTATCGTTTCCTCATATGGGAAATTACTATGTTCCTGTTAAATTTTTATTTAAACATATATTTAGTATGGAGATAATGTCAGCTCCTCAAATTACTAAAAAAACGATTGAACTTGGTACAAAATATAGTCCAGATTTTGTTTGTACACCTTTTAAATACACTCTAGGTAATTTTATAGAATCATTAGATAAAGGAGCAAATATATTAGTTCAAGCAGGTGGGGGTTGTAGATATGGTTATTATGGTGAACTACAAGAACAAATATTAAAAGATTTAGGTTATGATTTTGAATTTATTAATTTTGTAAGTGCAGGACGAATTAATTTAAAAAAAATAAAAAAAGAAATTAAGAAAATTGATGAAAAATTTAATACTATTAAAGCTTTATATTATTTTTTTATTACATCAAAAATGATTAAATATATGGATAAAATTGATAATATTATTAGAAAGAATATTGGATTTGAGGTTGAAAAAGATAGTTTTATAAAATTAAATAATAAAATGTTAAAGGATTTTGGTAAAGTTAAGTCATTTCATCAATTAAGAAAAAAATATAAATTTTATTTAAAAGAATTTAATAAAATACCTATAAATAAACCAGCTGATTGTTTAAGGGTTGGTATAATAGGTGAATTATATACTGTAATGGAACCTTTTTCTAATTATTATTTAGAAAAAGAATTGGCAAGTTATAATATAGAAATTAAAAGATATACTAATGTTCATTATTTGGTTTTTGAAAAAGCAAAAAAAGTAAAAAAATATTTAAAATATGCTGGTGAATATATTAAATATAGAATGGGTGCGGATGCACATGACAATATAGGTAGATGTAAATATTTATGTACCCATGGGTATGATGGAATAATACATATAAAATCTTCCTTTTGTACTCCGGAAATTGGAGCAATGCCGATATTGAACAAAATTTGTAAACAATATGATGTACCAATTATATATTTTAGTTTTGATTCAAATACATCAGAGGTAGGAATAAAAACTAGAATTGAAGCTTTCTATGATATGATAGAAATGAGGAGAAAAAAGTGAAAGAATGCTATTTAGGAATTGATATTGGATCCATTTCAACTAAAGGGGTAATTATAGATGAATCCAATAATATTATTAAGTCCTCTTATATTTGGACGGAAGGTAATCCTGTGTCAGCTGTAAAAAAGTTAATTAACAATTTAAAAGAAGGTTTAGATAAAAATATAGTTATAAAAGGAATAGGAACTACTGGTAGCGCTAGAAAATTGATTGGTTTATTACTTGATGCTTCGATTGTAAAAAATGAAATAACTGCTCATGCGGTTGGAACGCTTTCAACTACTAAAGATGTAAAAACAATTTTAGAAATAGGTGGTCAGGATTCTAAAATAATTTTAATAGATAATGGCATTATTACTGATTATTCTATGAATACATTATGTGCAGCAGGAACTGGTTCCTTTTTATCAAGTCAGGCTAAAAGATTAGGAGTAGATGTAGAAGAATTTGGAAACATTGCTCTAACTTCCAATAATCCTGCTAAAATAGCGGCTAGATGTACAGTTTTTGCTGAATCAGATTTAATTCATAAGGCTCAAGTTGGTTACGAAAAAAAGGATATAATAGCTGGTTTATGTAAAAGTGTTGTTATTAACTATTTGAATAATGTTGGAAAAGGTAAAAAAATTAAACCACCAATTGTATTTCAAGGTGGTGTTAGTAAAAATAAGGGTGTAGTTAAATATTTTAAAGAAATTTTAAAAGAAGATATTATAGTAGATGAAAATGGTCATTTGATGGGAGCTATAGGTATAGCTATAATGTCAAAAAAATATAAAACTAATAAAATTTATAATTTAGATATAGCAGATATAAAATTTGAAACTAAGGGGATAGAATGTAAGGGTTGTTCAAATAATTGTGAAGTTTTAAAAATATATAAAGATGATGTTTTGATTGATTCATTTGGTAATAAATGTCCAAGAGGCGCTGTAAAGAACTAAAAAAAGTGATTGACTTTAATAAAAGTTTAGTGTATAAAATATAATTGAATAAAAAAGGAAGTGGATTATGGCAAAAAATCTTGTAATAGTCGAATCACCAAGTAAATCTAAAACAATAGAAAAGTACTTAGGAAATGATTATAAGGTAGTATCGAGTAAAGGACACGTTAGAGATCTTTCAACTAAAGGAAAATATGGCTTAGGAATTGATGTTGAAAATAATTTTAAACCAGATTATACCACAATAAAGGGTAAAAAATCTGTTATAACTGAGTTAAAAAAAGATGTTAAAAATTCTGATTTTGTTTATCTAGCAACCGACCCTGACCGTGAAGGAGAAGCTATAAGTTGGCATTTATATGATTGTTTAGGACTAAATGATGATAATTATAAAAGAATTGTTTTTAATGAAATTACTAAGAATGCTATTTTAGATTCATTTAAACATGCAAGAAAAATTGATCAAAATTTAGTTAATTCACAGGAAACTAGAAGAATGCTTGATAGAATTATTGGGTTTAGATTAAGTAAATTAATGCAAGCAAAAACTAGTGGTTCAAGTGCAGGTCGTGTTCAAAGTGTAGCACTAAAATTAATTGTAGATAGAGAAAATGAAATCAAAAAGTTTAAACCAAGTGAATATTGGACAATAACTTCTATATTTGAAAATTTCCAAGCTGATTTATTTAAATATAAAAATAAAGAAATAGAATTAAAGAATGAAGAAGAAGCAATAAACGTTTTAAATAATTTAGATAGTAAATTTGAAATTTCTAATGTAGAAAAGAAGGTTAAAACAAAAAAATCGCCTGTTCCATTTATTACGAGTACATTGCAACAAGTAGCATCTAATAAACTAAATATGAGTGCTAAAAAAACAATGTCAATCGCACAAAAATTGTATGAAGGTATTGAACTTGAAAATGAAACAGTAGGTTTAATAACATATATGCGTACTGATTCTATTAGACTTTCTAATGAATTTGTAACTGCTACAAACAAATATATAAAGGGTGAGTTTGGTAGCGAGTATGTTGGAAGTGTTAAGGTTAGCAAAAAAACTGAAAATGTTCAAGATGCCCATGAGGCAATTAGACCATCTAGTATTGAAAGAACTCCTATATCTATAAAAAAATATCTTTCAAATGATGAATACAAATTATATAGACTAATTTATTATAGAGCACTTGCTTCTTTAATGAGTGATGCTAAAACAAATAATACAACTGTTATTTTGGATAATAATGATTATTTATTTAAAGCTACAGGTCAATCGATATCTTTTGATGGATATTTAAAAATATATAGTGATTATGAAGATACATCTTTAGAAGAACTACCTAATTTAGAAGAAAAACAAATATTAGATAGCAAAGAAATTATTAAAGAACAACATTTTACAAAACCACCTGCAAGATATACTGAGGCAAAATTAATTAAAGAACTTGAAGAATTAGGAATTGGTAGACCTAGTACTTATGCAACAATAATGGATACTATAAAAACTCGTGGATATGTTGTTTTAGAAGATAAAAAATTTGTTCCAACTGATATTGGAATTGAAATAACAGACAAATTGCAACAATTTTTTAAACATATTATAAATGTTAAATATACAGCAAATATGGAAAGTGATTTGGATAAAATTGCTTTAGGAAGTATTGATTGGGTAAGTGTTTTAAAAGAGTTTTATTCTGATTTTGAGCCATCCGTAAAAGAAGCATTTGATAAAATGGAAAAGAAACCACCAGAAGAAACTGGTGAAAAGTGTCCAAACTGTGGTAGTCCACTTGTTATTAGAAAAGGTAGATATGGTTCATTTACTGCATGTAGTAATTATCCAGAATGTAAGTACATAAAAACTGAACCAAAAGAAATAAAAGAAGTTTGTGATTGCCCAAATTGTGATGGAAAAATAGTAGAGAAGAAAAGTAGGCGTGGTAAAGTTTTTTATGGATGTAACAATTATCCAAAATGTAAAACAGCTTATTGGGATATGCCGATAGGAGAAAAATGCCCAAATTGTTCTAATATGTTAGTTCAAAAAAATAATAAAATTAAATGTAGTTCTTGTGATTATATAAAAGAGTAGATTTTAAATAAAAATAATGGTATACTTAGATTAGAATAAGTATACTTTTTTTGGGAGGAATTTATGAAAAAAATTATAATACTATTTTCTTTAATGTTATGTATAACTGCTTGTTCAATCGATGATAATAAAGTCTCAAATAATATAACTACTACAACTACTACAACAACTAAAGAAGAACCTGTTTATGTTGATGATAATCCTATTAAATTAGGTTTTTATATGTATTATGGTAGTAATCAAAATAGAAGTCTTATTAGTGAGTATTCAACTAACTGGATATTGAATCAGGATTTATGTTCCTTAGAGGTTTTTTATACTAATGATAATTTTATACCAGGTAGTAATTTTAGTAATTTATGGAATAGTTATTTTTCTAATTATTCATTATCTAATAATTATAAAATTGGGTATAATATTAAATTTGAAACAACTACTGGTGTTATAGATAAAAATATTCTATCTCCTAATGATACTATTGATATTTATAATTTTATGCAGATATATTTATATGATGATGTTCATGTTGAACCAAATGTATGGTATAGTCATGTAACAAGTGAGGAATATAATGATGAAACTCTATTAACATCTATTAAACTAACGGGAAGTACTGATACAGATAAAATTACTTCTGATATAGAATTAACGACTTTTACATATTCTAAAGCAGATGATTTTTATAACAATCATTATAGAGGTAATAGTAGTTATAAAGTAATAATAAAAAGAAAATAATGGTGAAGTGTATGAATAATGAAAATAATGAATTATTTGCAATGTTAGATTCTAATAAGAAAAATTTTAATAATACTTATAAAATATATAGAGAAGAATCAAAACAATTTAAAAAAGCTAATAAAATTAATTTTAAATTATTATTTACGACATCTTTGATTATTGGAACAATTTCTGTAAGTAGTTTAATGGCTTTAGAAAAAAACACTGTTTCATTAAAGAGTGAGCCATTAAATAGTTATGATATTGTCCAAAGTACACAAAATAATAGTGTTAATAGTGTAACATATATAAATAATCTAAATAAAGACATAAATATAGAAAATAAAGTTGTTGAACCTGCATTAGAAGATAAAATAGAAAAAAGTTATAACATTTATGAAAATAAAAAACTTTTTGATGTAGGTGAAAATCCAGGAATTTATTATGTGAATAATTATATAAATAGTACCGATTATAATTATTTTAAAAAGTATTCAAAAATGTATGGTGTTGATCCAAATTTGATGGTTGCGATAGGAATGCAAGAAAGTTCACTTAATCATGATGAATGCTTACCAGGTGGCAGTTTTTATAATGATTGCGCAATAGGAATTATGCAATTAGAAAAGGGTTGTATTAACGAACTTACAGCTTTTAATTATGAAACCAATTGTTATGATACTATTTCTATTACTGACGGGGAAAAGTGTGATATTGATACAAATATAAGAGCTGCTTGTATGTTATTTCAAAATGCGATTGAGAAATATAATGGTAATATATTTTTAGCTATTCAATATCATAATTATAATAATATGTTAGATGTTGCATTAGAAAAAACTTCTTTAGAAGCAAATATCAGCACATCAAATTTAATAAATAATTATAGTGATATTAAATTTCTAAAGTATATTGATGATATTCATAATAATCCAAGCAAATACTTATCTAATTGGCAATATAAAACTTATGGTGATAATGAATATATAAATCACGTATTAAGTTATTGTGTTAGCAATCAAGTAGAATATATGTATAATGGTGAAAAAATATCATTCGATTTAGAATATGGTAAAAGTGTTATAAATAATATTCATAGACAAAATAATCATTGACTTTATTAAAATATATTGTATAATAAATGCCAAGTGAAGTGGTAAAATGTACGGTGAATGGAATATTGATAATATATTAGATGAATTAAAAAGATTAGAAAAATATTTTTATATTTGTGATGATGAAGAAGATAAAATAAAAATAATTCTTAGTATAAATAAATATTTAGAATTATTAAAAATAAAAAAACATGATTTAAGTAAATTAAAGTTTAATAAAAGAATTAATAGTGAGTATACAGAAAAATTAATCAATAATTTAGATGAAAATTTAATTGTTGCTGATAATCAAGTAAAAAATAATATTCGTGATTTTAAAAAATTAATTAACTCTATTAATAAATTAAATATTAAATTTAATACTATTTATATTGATTATGAGGATTTAAATATGCCTTTATCTATTGATTATATTTGTAAATTTTTAAGCGAATTTAAAAGTGATTTGTATGAACACTTTAATGATGTTTTCAAAAATAATTATATTAATTTTTTTAATAAAGAATGTAAGGATTATAGTGGAGCATGTTATTATATTCCATTTAATAATAAAAATTATATAAATATATATAGTGAAGGTAATTATAAAATTGCGCCATCTATAGTTCATGAATTAGGTCATTCATATGAGAATAATTACCAAAAAAGTAATAAATTATGGCTGCATAATATAAGTTTATATTCAGAAGTTTTTTCAAATTTTCTATGTTTATTATTTGATCAATATTTAAAGGATACTAAATGTTTTTATCAAGGATTAATTGATAACAATTCATTCATAACTACCTGTTATAATTTGTCAAATGATTTAACAGAATATATATACTCAGGTGAATACAAAAATATAGATGAATTATATGATTTTATATTTTTATTAGGAGGAAATATTGCTTTAGCTTTTTTAGAACAATATAATACTAATAAAAAGGAAGCATTAAAGAATATTGATTATTTCTTAGAAAAAAATGATTCTGATTTTTCTAATCATTTATTAAAAAGTGTTGATATAGATATAAAGAAACTTTATTCTGCTACTTATTTAAATGAATATGCTGCAAAATGTAATAAATTAAAAGGAAGATAGGTGCTTTTAATGGAAAGATATTTAAGTATTGTACTTGATCAGAATTGCAATATAAGTAAAACACTTGTTAAAAAAGAAAAAAATTCCCTAGATTCATTCATTTTAAATAATTTTAGTAATTCTATGGAGATTCGTGATTTTTATAAGGAAGATATTGAAACGTTTTTGTCTGAACATAAAAATACAATATATAATATTTCTGAAAAAACAGGAAAAAAATATAGAGGACAAATTGTTATTTTGGAACTTTTAGATGATCTTTCTTTAAGGAGAGTTAAGGTATTATATAAAAGTGATTTAAAAAGTGTAAGAGAAATTTTAAAAGATCAATATTTTATGAGAAATTTTGTTTTAAGTAACTATAGTTTTTTTTCAAGTTATGTTTATAATAAAATAAAATATAATTTAAGCAAAACTGAATTTCAGTATATGATAAATGAATGGTTAAAAAATTTTAAAAATAATGATCAATATTTCGATGTATGTAGACTTATTTTAAAGAAATATGCAGAATTTAATAAAAAAACATTTAATAATAAAAATAGTGTTTTAAATGTTGTTGAAAGTAAAACTGTCGATTTAACTGATATAAATAATGAATATGATCCAGATATTGATTATCATCCTGATTTAGATGATGAAATAAAATTAAAAAAAATAGAAGAACAAGAATTAGAAGATAATTTAATTAAAGAAAATTGTAATATTAAAAAATTAGTCAAGAAAAAAGAAAATAATAATTTTGAAGAATTTGAACAACTTACTTTTTTTGATTAAATTTTATTAAAATGCATTTTATATTTTATAAAATGTTTTTTTATGATATAATTTTCATGGTGATAATATGAATATAATAGATATAATTAATAAAAAAAGAATGAATGGTGAATTAAGTTTAGATGAATTAAAATTTGTTGTTAATGGATTTTTAGATGGTACAGTTTTAGATTGCCAAATGAGTTCCTTACTTATGGCAATTGTTTTAAATGGTATGACAGAAGAAGAAACTTTTAATTTAACTGATGTAATGCTTGAAAGTGGGCATGTTATAGATTTAAGTAATATCGATGGTATTAAGGTTGATAAACATTCAACAGGAGGAGTTGGAGATAAAACTTCTTTAATACTTGTTCCTCTAGTTGCATCATGTGGGGTTAAAGTTGCAAAAATGAGTGGAAGAAGTTTAGGTCATACTGGTGGTACTATAGATAAATTAGAATCAATAGATGGATTTAATGTCAATTTAACTAATGAACAATTTATTAATCAAGTAAATAATGTTGGTTGTGCACTTGTAAGTCAAACGAAAGAATTAGTTCCAGCTGATAAAAAAATATATGCATTAAGAGATTTAACTGGTACTGTAGAATCAATCCCTTTAATAGCGTCAAGTATTATGAGTAAAAAATTAGCAAGTGGGGTAGACAAAATAGTTATTGATGTAAAAGTTGGTAATGCTGCTTTTATGAAGAATTTGGAAAGTGCTAGAAAGTTAGCTAATTTAATGGTTAAAATTGGAAAAAATAAGGGAAGAGATACAATATGTGTTTTAACTAATATGGATGAACCTTTAGGAAACAATATCGGTAATGCTCTAGAAGTTAGAGAGAGTATAGAAGTATTAAAAGGTAATGGACCAAGCGATTTAAAAGAAATAATTTTAACTTTATCATCATTGATGGTTAGTTTAGGAAAAAATATTGATATGTATTCTGATTTAGAACAAGTAAAACAAAATTTATCTAATGGAGAGGCATATAATAAATTTGAGGAAATGGTTTCTGCTCAAAATGGTAACTTGAATAATATTCCTGTTTCAAAACATGTTTTCTCAGTAAAAAGTAAAAAAACAGGATTTATAAACAAAATTGATGCTTATAAATTAGGAATGCTAGAAAGAGAAATGGGCGATTCAAGATTTAATCAAAAAGATATAATTGATTATACTGTTGGATTTATTTTAAATAAAAAGGTTGGAGATTATGTTTTAGAAGATGAAGAATTAATAAAAGTATATTTAAATACAAATGATGTTAATGTTAAAGAAATTCTTGATTGTTTTGAAATAGATAATAATTCTGTACCAAAAAAACCATTAATATATGAAATAATAAAATAAAACTTAAGATTATCTTAAGTTTTAATGTCAATAAATGTCAAAACAATGGTTTTTGCTTGAAAGATATTTAAATATATTATAATATAAAAATAGGGAGTGTGATAGAATGATATATCCTTCAATTGACAAATTATTAAATAAAGTTGGTTCAAAATATTTATTAGTAAATATTGTTTCTAAAAGAGTTAAACAAATGGAAGAAACAAATTATTATCAATTAAAAAATAATGAATATGTTTCTAAAAAAAACATTGGTAGAGCTTTAGAGGAAATATCAAAAGACATGATACATTTGAAATAATGTATTTTTTTTAGAAAATTTTTTCATTAATTTTAAAGCTTGTTGTGTTAGCTTTAAATTCAAATATGCCGTAAACATTTTTTTTAGGTAATAATATTTTCCATGGTTTCATATTTTTTTTAATAAATATGATTTTATAATTTTTATCAACCATATAAACATCAATATTAAATCGCATAAAAAATGTATGAATGCTACTGCATTTTGGAAAAAAAAGTCCGTAATCTATATCTTTTTTTAACATTAATCCTATTAATCTATCTTTAAAATTTGTACATTTTTTAATTTTTATTTCATTATTATTATAAATAACTTTCATAATTTCACCAAATTAAGTATAACATAAAAAATTTGTTTGACAAATAGCAAAAAAAAGTATACACTTAATTTAGATATATTATGGAGGTATGTATGAGATTAAATAATAAAGGACAAGCGTTAGTTGAATATATATTGATTATTGCGGTAATAAGTGTTGTTGTCGTTAGTATTGTAAAATTATTAGGTGGATATTTACAAGATTCAATGACAAAGTCTTCTTGTGCATTAGTAGATAAAGTTTATGTAGAAGGAAGTAAACCTGGAGAAGGAACTTGTGTTGATCAGTAATTAAAGATTAAAAAATTAATATGTAGAAGTGAGTTTTAATAATTCACTTTTTCTTTTTTATAACACTATTTTTAAGGAGATTTATTATGAATAATTTTATTAATGATTGGAATTTTTTACCAAAAAAATTATCAAAAGAAGAATTAAAGGGATTAATTATAGAAGCAGGAAATGGATCTCGTACAGCTAGAAAAAAATTAATAATTTCTAATATGAGATTAGTTTTATATGAGGTTAGAAGTAAATTTTCAAATGTTGATTATGATAAAAACGACTTAGTTTCTATAGGAACAATTGGTTTAATTAAAGCTATTGACAGTTATAATATAAATAAGAGTTATGAATTTAGTACTTATGCAGTTCGTTGTATAGATAATGAAATATTGATATTTGTAGGGAAGTTAAAAAGAAATAATAATGATAGTATTAATAGGGTAATATTCAGTTCAAAGGAAGACTGTTGTTATAAAGTAGAAGATACAATTGCTAGCGACTTTGATATGAACGAATATGTTGATTCATTAGAAAAATATCAATATATTGATTATTTAATTAATAATTTAAAAGATCGTGATAGAGAAATAATAAAATTATATTTTGGTTTTTATAATAATAAATTATATAATCAAAAAGAAATAGCTAAAATATATAATATTGATCCATCTACGATTTCAAAAATAATTTCTAGAGTATTAAAACAATTAAAAGAAGAATTATTATTTTATGATAATGATGAAATAAAAAGATATATAAAATAAATATTTAGAATATAATTAATGAATCGTTCAAAGTAGAATACTTTGATTTTTTTCTTGTGAAAAAATACATATTTTGATATAATTAAATAAGATATAGGGTAGGGATTTTATGAGGTTAAATAATAAAGGACAAGCACTGGTTGAATTTGTTATAATTGCGCCTATTTTGATATTTATTATTATGTCAATTATAGATGTTGGAAACATTGTTTTAAAAAAAATGAAGTTAGAAGATAATTTAAATACTGTAGTTGAATTATATGAGAAAGGAAATTATGAAGTTATTAGTTCACTTTCTAATAAGGAGTCATTTAACTATGATTTAAATAAACAAAATAATATGACAGTTATTACTTTAAAACAAGATATTAAAGTTAACACACCCTTTTTAAATTTGATTTTAAAAGATAATTACAAAATTAAAACCAGTAGGACTATTTATGATGAATAATAAAGGTCAAACATTAGTAATATTTGTTTTGATTTTACCCCTTATCCTATTAATTATTAGTATATTATTTAGCTATGGTAATTTATTGTTAACAAAAAAACAAATAGAAAATAATATAGTTTATACGATAAATTATTATTTTGATCATGAATATGAAAATAGAAATGAATCAAATATGGAAGAAATAAAAAATAAATTAAAATATATAATTGAAAAAAATATAAAATATGATAATTTAATTATTGAAATAAAAGATGATAGTATTGATATTAGTATAGAAAAACAAATAAATAATTTATTTGTTAATAAAAATATAATTATAAATTATTATGGTTATTTGTTTAATTCAGAAAAGGTTATAAAGAGGCGATAATATGGCAGTTAAGCAAGGAAAAGTTTTAACAATTACTTCAGTAAAAGGTGGGGTTGGAAAAACCACAAATATATTAAATATTGCAGGAATTTTAAGTAATATTGGTAAAAAAGTTTTAATTATTGATTTGGATTTATATTCTGGTGGTGTTGCATGTGCACTTAACATAAATAATGACAAAGATTTATTTTTACTTGTTAATGATATGAATAATAATAAGTTTGATTATTTAGAAAATTATATTGTAAAATATTCTAATAATATTGATGTTATACCAGCACCAATTGATCCTAGAGATGCGACTAAAATTAATCCTAAATATTTAAATGTAGTTATATCAAAAGCAAAAATGAAGTATGATATAGTTTTGATTGATACTAATCATTTATTAACGGATCATAATTTAGTTATATTAGATAATAGTGATGAATTATTATATTTTATTACTAATGATTTAATTGACTTAAAAAATATGAAATCTATGACTTCGATATTTAGGGATATGGAAATGGATAATTATAAAGTAATTTTAAATAATTCTTTGAATAATAAAAAAATATTTAATAACTATGACATTAAAACAATGATAAAGTCTAAGATTTCTTTAGAAATACCAAAGTCATTTTATGAAAAAAATATTGAACAATATGTAGTTGATGGTAAAATTTTGACACTTGACCCTAAATTTATAAAAAAACATAAAAAAGAGATTAAAATATATCAGGATTTTCTAGAAGAATTGATAAAAAAGAAGGTGAATAAATAATGGCTAAAAAGAAGTTTGTTGAAGAATTTGATATTCAAATTGAACAACCAGATTTAAAATATGTAAGTGATTATGATACATTTACTAATAAGGCATTATTAGATGAGCTTAGAAATAAAATTATTCAAAATTTGATTGATAATAATTTTAAAAATAATGGAACAATGGATGAATATGTAAAAACACAAATTGATAAAACAATTGCGGGTTATGATTTGTCCAATGTTGAAAGAAGTTATATATATAATTTAATTGATAATGAAATAAATGGTTATGGCCCAATTTCTGAACTTTTAGATGATAAAAGTATTACAGAAATTATGGTTAATGGTATTAATGATATTTATATTGAAATAGATGGTAAAGTAATTAAGGATGAAAGTGTATCATTCATAAATGAGGATCATATAATTAGAACTGTTCAAAGAATGATTCAACCACTTGGAAGAACTATTGATACATCAAATCCTATGGTTGATGCAAGACTTGCTGATGGATCAAGATTAAATGCGGTAATACCACCTTTATCATTAAATGGACCTATTTTAACAATTAGAAAATTTAAAGATGAACTTGCAAATATTGATGATTTTTTAAGAAGTGGGGCTTTGACTCCTTATATGGCTAGGTTTTTGGAGGCTTGTGTACAGGCTAAATTAAATATAATTATAAGTGGAGGAACTGGAAGCGGAAAAACGACTCTTTTAAATGTATTATCTTCCTTTATTAATCATAATGAAAGAATTATAACAATTGAAGATGCAGCAGAGTTAAAATTAAAACAACGACACGTAATTTCTCTAGAAACTCGTCTTGTTAATTATGAAGGTCAAGGAGAGGTAACAATTCGTGATTTAGTTATAAATTCACTTCGTATGCGTCCTGATAGAATAATTGTAGGTGAAGTTCGTGGTAAAGAAGCTTTCGATATGCTTCAAGCTATGAATACTGGACATAGTGGTAGTTTAACTACAATGCATGCTAACTCACCTGTTGATGCCTTAAATCGTTTGGAAACTATGATTTTGATGGCTGGTATGGATATTCCAATTAAAGCTTTAAGAGAGTATATTGAAAATGCTATTGACATTGTTGTTCATATCGAAAGATTGAATGATGGAAGAAGAAAAATAACTAGTATTTGTGAAATAGATGGATTTGATGATGATACTATAAAATTAAAAGAAATATTTGAATTTAAAAAGAATGGTATGCTAAATAATGATTGTGTTGATGGAGAATTTATCAGACATGATTATATTCCTAAAGTTTATCATGAATTAGTATCTAAGGGAATTGATACATTAAAAGATATTTTTGAGGCTTAATTATGAATGAAGAAAATGTAAGTGGATTAAGTATCTATTCTGTGTTAAATCCAACAAAAGATGATATAGAAATTATATTTACTCCAAACGAAGATGTAGTAAGCTATAGTTATAGAATCTTTAAAAATCAGGGAGATAATTTAAAGGTAAATAATAATATTGTCTTACCAACTATGATATATCGTGATTATACTACTATTAATGAAAATATAAGAACTACAATATCCTTAGATTTAACAGGAGTTTATAAATTAGAAATTGTAACTACTGATATTAATGGTAATAAAAATGTCATTAATAGTGGGTTATATATTATTGATAAAGAAGCACCTAAAATTAATTTATCTATTGGTAATAAAATTGATTATACAATTGGTGAATATTATAGTGTTTTTGATGGTTTAAGTATAACTGATAATTATTCTGGAAATATTACTAATCAAGTATCAACTAATATTAATGATATTAATTTAAAAAAAGCAGGCATTAAAAAGCTTACTTATACTATTAGTGATGAAGCTGGGAATGTAGCAAATAAAACGGTAATTATAAATGTTACAAATAATTATTCAAGTATGCTTCATACATCACAAATTATTATTTTAATATGTTTAATACCAATTATGATATTTGCTCTTATTTATAATAAAGCAATGAAATTAGAAAAACGTATTTCTAAATATAGTATAGAACCAATAAAAAAATATACTTCATCGTTGTTTGATAGATTTTTAAATATTTATTTAAAAATCATTGATTATATCAAAAAAATTATTTCTAAATCAGTTTTTATCACAAAGCATAGTAAAAAATTTGATAGGTATGTAGGAATTGTAGATAATATTCATAAAGATAGTATGGAACTTATCGCATCAAAAATATTAGTCGCTTTTGTTACTTTATTTTTAGCTATCATTATTAAAACATTAAGGTTAAAAATTTTAGCTTTTGAGGAGTTTTTTATTCCTTTCACTTTAGGATATTTATCATTAAATATTTATTATATTTTAAAATATAAATATTATAGATCATGTTTAGAAAATGATTTGCTTCAAGCTATTATTGTAATGAATAATGCTTTTAAATCAGGTAGAAGTATAACTCAAGCTATTGAATTAGTAACTAAAGAACTTGATGGTCCAATTGCCAAAGAATTTAATTTAATGCATATGCAATTACAATTTGGTATATCTATAGATAGGGCATTTACAAATTTTTCTGAAAGGATAAAAATAGAAGAAGTCAATTATTTAACCGCATCGCTTTCTATATTAAATAAAACTGGTGGTAATATTATAAAAGTATTTTCATCGATTGAAAAAACCTTATTTAATAAGAAAAAGTTGAAATTAGAATTAAAATCATTAACAGGAAGTTCTAGAATTATAATGTATTTGTTGTGTTTTTTACCAGTATTTTTAATTTTAGTAATTAATTTTGTAAGTCCTTCTTATTTTTCAGTTTTATATACAAATCCAATAGGTATATGTTTAATGTTTTTAATATTAATTATATATGTATCTTATATAATAGTTATCAGAAAAATAATGAAAGTAAGGATGTGATGATATGAAAAAAAATAATAGTGCTCTTACAAGCAAACTTTATAGGGAAAAAACTTTAAATAAAATTGATATAAAAAATACAATGCTTGGTAAAAATGCTAAATTTGATTCAATCACATTTATGAATTTACGTGTTATTACATCCATTATTTTATTTATATTACTTATTTATACAGGAAATTTAAGTTTTATTTATACTCCTTTTATAGTTGCCGTTTATTATTATTTGTTTGAATATTTTATCCTTGATAGACCACTTAAACAACGTGAAAAAAAATTAGATTATGAAGCTTTAAATTTTTTTGAAATTCTTACATTAACAATTGAATCTGGAAGGGATTTAGAAAGTGCGATTGAAATAACTTGTTTTAATACAAAGTCAGAATTAAGTGATGAATTTAAAAAAACATTATTTGAAATGAAATTTGGAAAATCTTTAATGGAAGCTTTAGAAGATATGAAAAAAAGAATTCCTTCTGAGAATATAAATAATATAATTTTAAATATTGTTCAAACTAATATTTTTGGTAATAGTATATTAGATACAATGTATAATCAAGTAGAATTTTTACGCGATAAACAAATATTAGCGATAAAAGAAAAAATAAATAAAATTCCAAATAAAGTAAGTATTGTTTCAGTTATATTTATTGTTCCTCTTATATTACTTTTATTACTTGGACCATTTATTATTAATTTTTTGAATTAACAAATGAGTAAATCAGTTTTATACTGATTTTTTTTTTTTTTGAAATTTATTGACAGGGATACCCCCTATACCCTATAATGTGTGTAGGTGATAAAAATGAAAACAAAATGTGAAAATTGTCTTAGAACAAAACATAGAACCGAAGCAGAAAAGAAAAACTTAAAAAGGAGACTTAAAATTATAGCTGGTCAAATAAACGGTATTGAGCAAATGATTGATACTGATAGATACTGTGATGATGTATTACTTCAAATTGCGTCAGCAACCAATGCCTTAAAAAGTTTAGGTAATGAAATTTTAAAAGGTCATATGAAATCTTGTATGATTGAAGACATTGAAAGAGGTAATTTAGAAGTTATTGACGATGTATTTGATTTATTTGGAAAATTAAAATGAAAAATATTTATGTAAAAATAGACGGTATGCATTGTACACATTGTGAGGATACTATTAGAGGATCTTTATTAAAAATTAGCAATATAAAAAATGTTGAATTTGATAGTTTTATTGCATGTATTACATATACTGGTAATTTAGATAAAGAAGAAATTAAGAAAAGTATTATTAATTGTGGTTATATAACAAAAAATGAATATATAAGTAATGACTTAAAATCATTAAAAGACAACATTAAATTAAAAGAATTTTTATTAATATTTTTAATTATTATATTATTTATTTTTTTAACATATAAAATATTTGGTTTTAACGTATTTAATGTAATACCAAATATAGATAGTAATATAACTTATGGAATGTTATTTATAACAGGATTACTTACAAGTATTCATTGTATATCAATGTGTGGCGCAATTAATTTATTAGCAATAATTAATAATAATTCTAAAATCAATTTAAAAAGACCGATTTTTTATAATTTAGGAAGATTAATATCTTATACATTTATAGGTGGAATAGTAGGTTTCATTGGTAGTGTTTTTAAAGTTAATAATTATATATCTGGAACCTTAATCGTAATAGCGTCAATAGTAATGTTTTTAATGTCTTTAAATATGCTTGGAATATTAAAATTAAAACAATTAAAAATTTTTAAATATAAATTTAATTCTAAAAACTCATTTTTAATAGGCATTTTTAATGGGTTAATGCCTTGTGGACCATTACAAGCAATGCAAGTTTATGCGCTTTCAACAGGTTCATTTATCAAAGGTGCTTTATCAATGTTTCTATTTGGGCTTGGAACTATACCATTAATGTTATTTACAGGTATTTTTATTAATTTAGTAAAAGCAAAGAAAAAAATTATAATAAATAAAGTTGCGTCTATTTTAATATTGATACTTTCCCTTATGATGCTAAATCGTGGCTTACTTTCACTAAATATCGATGTTTTAAAAATATTTAATAATTATGATAACTTTATAGTTGCAACAATAAAGAATGGTTATCAAGTTATTGAAATTGATTTAAGTTATGATAATTATGAAAATATTATTGTAAAAAAAGATATTCCCGTAAAAATGATTATTAATGTTAGTGAAAAATATTTAACAGGGTGCAATAACGAAATTATAATAAATGAATATGGAATAAAAAAAGAGTTAGAGGTAGGAGAAAACATAATAGAATTTACACCAACAAAAAAAGGTAATATTACCTATACTTGTTGGATGAATATGATAAAAAATACAATTAAAGTAATAGACAATTAATGTATAAAGGAGAATAATTATGCAAAAGGTAATTTTAAATATAGGTGGTATGAGTTGTAGTGCTTGTTCAAATGGTTTAGAAAAATATTTGAATAAACAAAGTGGAATAATAAGTGCTAGTGTTAACTTAGTTTTAGGACAAGCCTTAATTGAATATGAAGATAATTTAACACTAGATGATTTAAGTAAATTTATTAGTGATGCTGGGTATGAAAATTTAGGAATGTATGATGAGACAAAACAAAACAAAAAGAAAAACAATATAAAATTGTTAGTAGTATTTGGAATTTTATCAGTTTTCGTTTTATATATATCGATGTCTCATATGTTGTATTTACCTACAATACCTTTTCTAAATATGAAGAAATATCCGATTAACTATTCTATATGTTTATTAATATTATCTATTCCGTATTTGATTTATGGTTTTGATATATTAAAAAATGGTTATAAAAATTTAATTCATAAAATGCCTAATATGGATACACTAGTATCTATTGGTGTTATATCTAGTTTTATCTATAGTTTATTTGGAACAATAATGATTTTTTGTGGTAAGAGTGAATATGTAGAAAATTTATATTTTGAATCAGCTTGTATCGTAATATATTTTATTAAATTAGGTAGATTTATTGATTCAAGAAGTAAGGAGAAAACAAAAGAAGCTATTAGTGATTTAGTTCAAATAACACCTACAAAAGCAATTTTAAAATTAGAAAATGGTTATAAGGAAGTAACCATTGATGAAATAAAAAAGGGGGATATTTTAATTTGTAAACCAGGAATGAAAATTGCGGTTGATGGTATTATTACAAGTGGTTTTTCTCATATTGATGAATCATTTATTACGGGAGAATCAACTCCTATAAAAAAGACTGTTTCAAAAAGTGTAGTAGCAGGAAGTTTAAATTTAGATGGATATATTGAATATCAAGCTGAGAGAATAGGTAGAGATTCAACTATTTCATCTATTGTAAAACTTGTTGTTCTAGCTACTAATACAAAAGCACCGGTTGCTAAAATTGCTGATAAAGTAAGTGGAATTTTTATTCCTTGCATTATGGTAATTGCTCTCTTTACTCTTATTGTTTATATTTTATTAGGATTTGATATAAATATAGCACTTACTCATTTTGTTACGGTTTTAGTAGTTGCGTGCCCTTGTTCTTTGGGACTTGCAACACCGCTTAGTATTGTTGTAAGTGAAGGTATTTGCGCTAAAAATGGTATCCTTGTTAAAACAAGTGAAACATTAGAAAATGCTCATAAAGTTGATACTATTGTTTTTGATAAAACTGGAACACTAACTTATGGAAATTTAAAGATATCAAAAATTTTTAATTATAGCGATTATACTGAAGAAGAATTACTTACGATATTAGCAAGCATTGAGTCTAAATCATCTCATCCAATTGCGAATGCTTTTTCAAGTCATGCCAAAATAAATAAATTAAAATTAGTTGCAATAAATGATTTTAAAAATTTACCTGGAATAGGTTTGCAAGCAACTATAAATAAAAATGAATATTATATAGGAAACAATAAAATATTAAAAAATTTGAATATAGATAATATTTATTTAAAAGATGAAGAAAATTTATCAAAAAATGGTAGCAGTATTGTTTATATGATTAAAAATAATCAAGTTATTGCTTTAATAGGTGTTAAAGACATTGTAAGAGACAATGCTTCTAGTGTTATTAGTGAATTAAAAAAATTAAATAAAGATGTCATTATGCTAACAGGTGATAACTTAGTAACTGCTAATGTAATTGCTCGTGAATTAGGTATAAATAAAGTTATAGCGAATGTTTTACCTAAAGATAAAGTCGATAAAATAAAAGAACTTATGAATAATTCAAAAAAAGTTATGATGGTAGGTGATGGCATAAATGATGCACCATCCCTAGTAACTGCTAATATCGGTGTTTCAGTTTCTAGTGGAACAGATATCGCATCTAATTCAGCAGATGTAATTTTAATGAATGATAATTTATATAATTTGCTTAATTTAATAAAAATAAGTGATAAAACAATTAAAAATATTAAGTTAAATTTATTTTGGGCATTTTTCTATAATATTTGTATGATCCCAATTGCTGTTGGTTTATTTAGTAAATTTAATATTAATATGAATCCAATGGTTGCAGGATTTGCAATGACATTAAGTAGTTTAACTGTTATTTTTAATGCATTAAGATTAAAAAAGATAAAATTAAGGAGAGATTAAAATGTTTAGTAAAAGTGTAAAAAAAATTATAAAAGTAGAGGGAATGTCTTGTGGGCATTGCGCTAATAAAGTAAAGGAAGCATTATTAAAAATTCAAAATGTAAAAAGTGTTAGTGTTAATTTAAAAAAGCAAGAAGTAACTATTAAAAGCTTAAATGATATTTCTGATAGTGAAATTAAAAATATAATAGAAAATCTTGATTATAAATTTTTAGGAGTTATTGATTAATATGAAAAAAGTATTATTTATTATTTTTATCTGTTTATTTTTTTGCGTTTCGTGTTCAAAAAACATAGAAAATAATTATATAAATTTAGAAGCTAGTGATGAAAAAATTATTGTAGATACAAAAGATATAACAAATGTAGCAACATACGCAAATTATGTTGTGGATGATGTTACTATTCAATTTATACTTGTAAGAGGAAGTGATGGAATTGTCCGAATTGCTTTTAATACCTGTCAAGTATGTAATCCATCACCAAATGCTTATTTCGTTCAAAAAGGGGATTATTTTGAATGTCAAAATTGTGGGACAAAATTTCATATTGACGACTTAGGTATTATAAGCGGTGGTTGTAATCCAACTCCAGTTATAGAAAAAACAGAAACAGAAAACAAAATAATAATTGATAAAACTTACGTAGAGAGTTTTAAAAATAAATTTGTAAATTGGAATGGTTCAGTAGGGAGTGAAAATAAATGATTTATTTAGATTATGCAGCATCAACGCCAGTCGATGATGAGGTTTTAAATACATTTTATAATGATACTAAAAAATATTTTGCTAATCCCAATTCTTCTCATAAATTAGGTGTTATAGCAAGTGATGTAATTGATAGAAGTACTTTAAATATCGCTAATAATCTGGGTGTTTTAAAGGAGGAAATTATTTATACATCTGGAGCTAGTGAAGCCAATAATTTAGCTATTAAAGGTATTTGTGAAAGATATAAAAATAACGGTAAACATATACTTATAAGCAGTTTAGAACATAACTCGATTGTAGCCTCAGCATCCGTAATGCAAGAACGAGGTTTTGAGGTTGAATTAATTCCAGTTAATTCAAAAGGATATATCGACATAGATGTTTTAAAACAAATGGTTAGGGATGACACTATTTTAGTTAGTGTTTGTTCAGTAGATAGTGAAATTGGTTTAAAACAGCCTATAGAACAAATAGCTAAATTTTTAAAAACAAAACCAAATTGTCATTTTCATACTGATGCTTCTCAATCAATTGGCAAAGTAAATGTTGATTTTACGGATGTCGATTTAGTTACAATCGCACCACACAAATTTTATGGATTAAATGGATTTGGTATTTTAATTAAGAAAAAATCTATAAATTTAATTCCACAAATTAGTGGAGGAAGAAGTACAACTGTATTTAGAAGTGGAACACCTTGTTTATCTTTGATTACATCTTGTGATAAAGCTCTAGATATCGCTTTAAAAAATATTACTGAGAGATATGAATATATAAAAAAACTAAGTGATAAAATAAAAAATAGTTTAAGTAAATATGAAAATGTATTTATAAATAATACAGAAAATTCCATACCACATATTATTAATTTTAGTATAAAAAATATTAAATCATTAGATATTCAAAATGCTTTAGAAAACAATGATATTTATGTATCAACCAAGATTTCTTGTTGTCCTGTTTTAACTCCATCAAAACTTGTATATGCTCTAACAAAAGATAAAAGTTTAGCAGCATCTTCTCTTAGAGTTAGCTTATCTCATTTAACAACTGAAGATGAAGTAGATACATTTATAGGAGTTTTTGATAAAATTTATAAGGAATTTAATAACAATGGAAAAATATAAAGAAATAGAAAGATCTATCATAAAAAAATATCGTAAGGAAATCTGGAGTAGATTT
>CAKOXI010000004.1 GCA_934130045.1 uncultured Bacilli bacterium
TAATGAAAAAAGAATTGGTACAAAACTGTCCAATTCCTAGATTGACATTTTTGTCCAATTCTATATTAACATTTACACTATTAGAAGTTTGCCTTTTATTTTGATACAAAATTATTTATTAATTATTAACTATTTAAGTTTTTAGCGAATTTTATAAATATAAAAATATCCTTAAAAAATTTTAAATGTAAATAAAAAATTTTAAAAATTTGTGATATAATTGTAGAAATTACGTTCTTATATGTTACAATAAAATGCAAAGCAAGAAAAAATGTTAGTATTGCTTATTTGTGAAGCGGAGTAGATAGAAGTGAAAAATGATACCAAAAATTTAGGTAAATTAATTAAATATTATAAAAAATATAAATTTTTTTCTATACTGGTTGTTTTATTAAGTTTAGGATATGCAGTAATATCATTATTATCGCCAATATATGAAGGTAAATTATTAGGTTATTTTGAAAATTTTAATAAAGAAAATATTTTCAAAACAGCATTATTTTTAATGGTATTAAGAATTGTAATTGAAATAGTTACAAATCTATGGTCAAGAGTAGTTTTGAAATTAAATGGAAAAGTTAATTTTGATTTAAAAAGTGATATGTTAGAAAGCTTAACAAATTTTGAAGTGAGAAATTTTGATAATACAAATTCAGGGCTTTTTATATCAAGATTAAATAAGGATACTACTGAATTATCAGAATTATTTGATTATATAACAGACGATTTATCCGGTATAATACTTAATGTTAGTTTTATAGTTTATGTTTGTTATCTTAATATATATTTAGGTTTATATTTGATTTTAAATGTAATATTTGTTTATATTTTAACATCAAAAAAATTATATTATTATAAAAAAGCAAAAAAAGATTATAAAGAAAAAGATGAAAGAGTTGTAGGTTTATACACAGATGTAATAAGAGGAATAAGAGAGATTAAAGATCTTAATTTAAAATCAATGGTTTTACGAGATGTTAATCAAAGACAAACAGAAACAATAAAAGCGGAAATAAAAAGTACTCATACTAGAAGAACTTGGAATAGATGGATTAAAGCATTTCAACATATATTAGACTTTATGTTTATATTATTATCAGTTTACTTTATTATAAATAATACACTTCAAATAAGTTCATTTATGATAATTTTTCTATATAAAAATAAAGTGTTAGATTTAATAAATTATATATCAGAAATGAGAGAAAAATTAGCGGATGGAAAAGTTTCTGCTTCAAGAGTATTTGATATAATTACTTATAATTCTTTTAGCAAAGAAATTTATGGAACAACAACTTTGGATAGTATAAAGGGAAATATAGAATTTAAAAAAGTGGTATTTAAATACAATTCAAATAAACTGTTTGAAAATTTGACTTTCAAAATTAAACCAAATAAGATGATTGCAATTGTTGGTAAAAGTGGAGAGGGAAAATCTACTATTTTGAAATTGATAAGTAAAAGTTATAGTGCAACTAGTGGTGAAATATTGATAGATAATCACAATATAAATGATTTATCAGAAGAAACAATAAAGAATAACATATCAGTAGTTTCTCAATCTCCTTACATTTTTAATTTATCAATAAAAGAAAATATTAAATTAGCTAATTCAAATGCAACAGATGATGAGGTAATCGAAGTTTGTAAAAAAGCACAAATTCATGATGTTATTACATCAATGGAAGATGGTTATGATACGCTTGTTGGAGAAAATGGAGTTATTTTAAGTGGTGGTCAAAGACAAAGAATTGCTATTGCAAGGGCATTGATAAAAAAATCGAAGATAATTTTACTAGATGAGGCAACAAGTTCATTAGATAATAATAATCAAGAAAAAATTAAAAATGTTATTAAAGATTTAGCAAAAGACCATACAGTTATTATTGTTGCACATAGATTAAGCACAATAGTAGATTCTGATAATATTTTTGTTTTAGATAAACACAAAATAAGTGCTAGTGGAACGCATAATGAATTGATGAAAAATTGTGCTGAATATAAGAATTTGTATGAGATAGAAGAATAAGTAAATTAATATTTAATTTGATAGTAATTGTGATAGAATGAATAAATTTAAGAGTAAAGAAGGAATAGATAAATTATCAAATCATGTTATAGATGATTTAATAAGTGATATATATATATTTGTGAAGAAGAAATAATCATTGTATATGAATATGAATATAAAAATGTGGTAGATTTTATAAAATAATTAATAGATTTTTATCTATTTTTTTGTTATAATTTACTTAATAAAATTAATCGAGGTTATATATGAAAAAAAAGATTATTATAGTGTTATTTTTAATTATAATTATTAGTATTATAGGATATTTTTTATTTATAAAAAAAGATAGAAAAATTTTTAGTCAAACATTTTCCGCTAATATAATAAATATAGAAAAAAATAATGATAAAGTTAATTTATTAGTTAGTGGATTAGATACAAATGATATTAATTATAGAGGTAATTTTACTTTTTCTTTGAATAGTGATTTTATAGTTTATTTTGAAAATACAAAAACAGATGTTTCAAAATTATCAATTGGTGATAAGATATCAATAACTTTTACTGATAAATTATTAAAAGAAATATCTCCTATAGAACTAAATAGTATTACTAAAATAGAACTCTTAGAAGCAGTTTCTGACGATTCAGATATTACTATAGATATTAAAAGTATATCAAATACAAGTGCTGATATTGTTATTAATGATAATAGTGGTATTAAAAATATTTATACAACAGAGTTTAAAATTCAAAAAAAGATAGACAATATTTGGACTGATTTAAAGATAATTGATACAAATTTTGAACCCGATTTAGTTGCTTATTATATAAATGAAAATAGTGAAATAGAAATGAAGCAAGACTGGACTTATATGTATGGTAAATTAGAAAGTGGAAATTATAGAATAGTAAAATTTACTGAATATGTTATGGATAATAATATTTCTATAAAAAAAGATAGAAAGTATATTTATAAAGAGTTTACTATTGATTAGAATTTTATAGGTGGTTTAATGTTTATAAATTATTATAAAACTATAGATCGATATAGCGATATCTGTATGACAAGTGACGGTTGTTTTTTAACTGGACTATGGTTTAAAGATTCAAAAGATGATATAAAACATAAAGGTAATTATAAAATAAAGGATTTACCGATATTTGAAGAAACAAAGAAATGGTTAGATATTTATTTTAGTGGAATAATTCCAGATTTTACGCCAAACTATAAATTAGAAAATTTAACACCATTTAGAAATTTAGTTATGGAAGAATTAAAAAAAATTCCATATGGGAGTGTAGTTACATATGGGGATATTGCTCGCAATGTGGCAAGTATAAAATGTATAAAAAAGATGTCTGCTCAGGCCATCGGTGGAGCAGTTGCGGCAAATCCTATTTGTATAATTATTCCATGTCATAGAGTAATCGGAAAAAATTCGCGTCTTGTTGGATTTAGTAGTGGAATACAAAATAAAATAGAACTTTTAAAATTAGAAAATAAAGAAAATTCTAATATAAAATATTAGATAGTTAAATTTTTATAATTTATATAAATTTATTTTTATATTCACTTTCCAGTATTTTTAAAATATCTTCTGGTTTTTCCTTACAATTATTATTAAGCCACATTTTAATAATAGCGGTAATACCAGCTTTAAAAAATTCGCTATGATATTCAATAAATTGATCATTATACATTTTTTTAGCAAGTTCTTTATCATAATAATCTATTTTATAATTTGTATCAAAGTTTAATTTAAAATAAGTTTTATAAAATACTTGGTTATTTTTTATATGATTAAACATTTTTAAATAATTTTCTCTTGTATGACCATCTTCATTATCAAATATATTAGCAAATTCATTTAACATTCTATCTCTTATTTTATCAATTAAATCATAGATATCAATGTAATTAGCATAAAATGTTGTTCTATTTATATTAGCAAATTTACATATTTTTGATATTGTAATATCTTTAATATCATTATTTTGGATTAGATTTAAAAATGTTTTTTCAATTCGTTCTATTGAATCCTTTTTTCTTTTATTATTAGGCTTATTCATAAGTCCTCCATTAACTCAACAAAACAGTATAAATTGATGACTGTTTTTTTTCTTATTTTATATTATACTATAAATGTAATAACACAACAAGTGTTTGAATATTGAGAATTTTGATGTCTAAATTAGAGAATATTAATAAAAAAATAGAAAAAAATATTATTAGTAATTATAAAAAATTTAAAATGATAGAATTAAAAGAAGAAAAGTTAATGAATAAAATTTATTAAGATAAGGAGACATTAGTATGAAAAAAGAAACTTTATTAGAAATTATTATAGGTACTATTGGGGGAATTGTTTTTGGAATAGGTATGTGTATGTGTTTAATACCTGAATGGGATTTATTTAATATAGGTGTTATAGTAACTATTATAGGATTTATTATTTTACTTTGTATTATTCCTGTTTATAGAAGTAGTCATCCAAAAAGTTCAAAAAAAGGAAATGTTAACTATGGAATTGTTTTAACTTGGATAATTGGTATAATTGGTGCTTTAGTAATGGGATTTGGTATGAGTAAAGTTATGACTGGTGATGTAGATAAAACTGATATAATAATAGGACTAATTACTGGAATTGTTGGTTTAATAGTTTGTATATTGAATTATCCTATTTATGCTTATATTAAAGGAAATAAAAATTAAAATAAATATGAAAGAAAAACTAAATAAAATATTACACCCTAGTAATATTTTTATTGTTATTAATGCTGCAGTAATTATCTTTTCACTCCTATACTTAATTTTACTAAATAGATTTAATAAAATAGAATCTTATTTTTTATATTTAATTATGACATATTCTTTAGTTGTAATAGTTATAAAAGTTTTTAATTTAGTTAAATTTAAAATTAATAAAATAATAAGTAGTAATAAGTATTTAACTAAATATAAGAACGACTATAAATTAAGATATAAGATATCACTATATTCATCATTGTTTTTTAATCTTTTGTATGTTTTTTTTAAACTTATATCTGGTATAGTTTATAAATCATTATGGTTTATTACTTTTTCATTATATTATTTATTACTTGTTATAGTTAGAATTAATATAGTTAAAGAAGAAATAAAAAGTGATAAGTCATTAAGTGATGAATGGATGAAATATCGTAAATGTGCAATTATTTTATTATTTATGAATGTAATTTTAACAATGATTATTTTGGTTATTTTAAATATGAAAATAACTATTAAGTATCATATGTATATAGTTATTCTTATGGCAATATATACCTTTTACATAATGATTTATAGTATTATTAATTTATTTAAGTATCGTAAATTAAATAGTCCATTAGTATTAGCTTCAAAAGTTGTTAATTTTATAAGTTGTTTAATATCGATGTTATCTTTAGAAATAGTTATGCTTTCAACGTTTGGAGAAAATAAAATTAAATTTAATGAAATAATGATTATGACAACAGGTGGATTTTTAAGTATTATTATATTAGTTATATGTATGTATATGATTATTAAGTCAACAGAGTGGTTAAATAATCGTGAGTAATTTTTAATTATTAAGTAGATGTATTTCTACTTTTTTGTATATAATAAAAATATAAAAAAGTATTGACTCGTGTTTTACACACGGGCTTATTACGCTAAAGAAGTCGAAGAATTATAACTAGTTTAAAATAAGTTAATGAAGACTTCAGTCAATTTTGTTAAATATTAGCTTATAATGTTTGCAATATCTAAAATTATGGAATAACAAAATCAAAACAAAATAAAGTTGTACTATATCCATTTAGTAGCATTAGTCCTAGACATAATTTGCTTTAAAAGATATTAAATTTAGTGCCTTTTTATTTTTCATAAGATATATGATATAATCTTGGTAAATTGGAAAAAGAAAGGAAACGGTTATGAAGAATATAATACTAGACACAGATTTATATAATGAAATAGATGACCAAATTGCTTTAGCATATGTATTAAAATCAAAAGATGCATTAAATTTAGAAGCAGTTACAATTGCGCCATTTACCAAAGGTGAATATAATACCAAAACCTCAATTGATAAAAGCTATGAAGTAGCTAAAAAAATATTTAAAATGTGCGGTGAAGAAAATTATGACATAATATTGAAAGGAGCTACAGAATATTTTACAAACAATCCTCATCAAACAAATGAGGCAGTTAATAAGATAATAAAAATAGCTAAAAAAAATGATAAAACATACATTTTAAGTATAGGATGTATAACTAATATTGCATTAGCAATAAAAAAGGAACCATCAATAATAAACAAAATAGAAGTAATTTGGTTAGGTACTAACTTTTTATTTATGAAAAATAATGATTTTAATTTTAGACAAGATGTTGAAGCAGTTAGATTTGTATTGGATAGTAAAGTAAAAATAACTATAATTCCTACTTATCCAGTAAGCTATGGGCTAATGATTTCAAAATATGAATTAGAAAATAGAATAAGAAATACTAACGAATTGTGTAATTATTTTTGTGATATATTTACAGATGATTATGGTACTAAAAAAATAAGAAGAGTTATATGGGATATTAGTACTGTAGCATATATGATTAATAAAGAATGGTTTGAAACAATGGAAATAAGTTGTCCTAGAATAAAAGATGATACATCATTTAAATTAACAAAATTTAGACATAAAATAAAATTTGTTCAAAGGCTTAATAGCGATAAAATATATGATGATTTATTTTCAAAAATTACGAAGTGAGGTATATATGAAAGTAAAATATTATGGAGATAAAATAGAAAAAAGTAAAAAAGCAATATCATTGTGTGGACCGACTCCCAGAAATAATAAAGTAACTAGTTGGAGAAAAGAAGCTTTAGATATATTACAAAATATTGGTTATGATGGGATTGTGTATGTTCCAGAACTAAAAGATGAAATGGAAGTATTTAAAACAAAAGAGGAACAATTATTTTGGGAAAGAGATTGTTATATCAATTCAAATGTAATATTATTTTGGGTACCAAGAAAATTTCCATCAATGCTAGGATTAACTACAAATGTAGAATTTGGTTATTGGTTAAAAAGTAAAAAATGCATATATGGCAGACCAGATGGTGCTTATAGAACATACTATTTGGATTGGTTATATAATTTAGAATATAATAGAAATCCAATAAATTCATTAGAAGAATTGTTAAAACAAGCAGTAAAAATGAGTAAAGGAGAGCAACTATGAAAAGTATAATGATACTTGGGATATGTAGGACTGGGAAGACTACCTTTTCAAAAATGATACAAAAAGAATTTAATAATTATCAAATTATAGAAGTTGACACAATTATTTCCGCATTGCAAAAAACTGTACCCAATGTTCCAATTGGATTTATTCACGATAATTTAAAAGAAAATAGATTGCCTGAATTTTTAAATTTGCTTATACAAAAGAATATTAATAAAAATGGAAAAGAACTAGGTTTTATTATAAACGGAGATTCTATTTTGCCTGAAGAGTTATCTAAATATTTTGATTTAAAAGATATGATTGTTTATTATTTTGTAACCGAAAAGTTATCTCCTAAACAAATTCTAGAAAATTGTAGGAGGTTTGATGCAAAAGAAGAATGGACTACTAGAAGGTCAGATGATGAATTATTAAATCATTTTAAATTTTATAAAGAAATAGAAAAGAAGATTATAAGTGATTGTAAGATGTATAATATAAAATGCATTGATACATCTGAAAACAGACAGATATTATTTAATCAATTATTAGATGAGATAAAATATGAATTGAATACATAAATTTGTTATAATTTTATCGTAATTTAAAAAATTGTGATATGTTTTAATAATTGAGTGATATTTGTATCAATCTTTATGAAAGCCGGAAAAAGTTGTAGATATTTATGTTTATTCCGTTATAGCTATAGAAATAAATATTTAGAATGTTCTGGGTATGAATAAGGAAGACTCAAAAAAACATTACAAGTACAATACCAGTAAATTGGATCAATATACGCTGTTGATGGTGGTATGGGTGCAATATAAAAATGATGGCTTATTTGTCATCATTTTCTGTATTGATTAAATAACTAAAGTATTTTTTCTTTCCAGATAATACATCATTATAAAAATTTTGTTTCCAATTAACAAAATCAATTGATTTTTGTATTTCTTGCTTTTTTTGTTCTAATTCCCTTAGTTTAGCATTAAGAATTATTTTTCTTTCAGGAATTGTGGATTCACCCTTTAGGCAAAGTTCAAGATATTTTTTCATTTCTATAATACTCATACCACAATTTTTTAGACAAGTTAAACTTTTAATCCAATTGATGTCATTATCATTAAATACACGATAATTGCTCTTATTTCTTTTTACATTCGGAATAAGACCTTCGTTGCAATAAAATTTAAGTGCATCATAAGTAAGTCCTGTTTTTTCACAAGTTTCTTTCATTGAATATAAAGTATCAGTTTCTATCATTTACTTCACCTCTTAATTAATTTTAAAATATCGATGTAAAATGTAGTTAAAAATTAAAAAAAGTATTGACCGGGTGTTACACACGACATTTATAATTATATTGTAAATTATTGAATATGTCAAATAAGAAAGGATGATTTTATGGAATATGTTAAATTAAACAATGGTGTAGAAATGCCTATTTTAGGATTTGGAGTTTACCAAATACCAGCTAGTGAAACAAAAAAATGTGTATTAGATGCGATTAAAGTTGGTTTTAGAAGTATTGATACAGCTCAAAGTTATTTTAATGAAGCAGAAGTTGGTGATGCAATAGCAGAGTGTGGAGTTGAAAGAAGTGAATTATTTATTACAACTAAAGTATGGATAGATAATTATGGATATGAAAGTTGTAAAAAATCAGTAATTGAATCACTTTCAAAATTAAAAACAGATTATATTGATTTAGTATTACTTCATCAACCTTTTGGTGATTATTATGGTGCTTATAAAGCTTTAGAAGAATTATATGAAGAAGGAAAAATTAGAGCAATTGGAGTTTCAAATTTTTATCCTGATAGATTAACAGATATTTGTCTTTTTGGTAGAAAAATTATTCCTAGTGTTAATCAAGTTGAAGTAAATCCTTTAAATGCGCAATTTTCATCTAAAGAAAATATGGAAAAATATGGTGTAAAAATGGAAGCTTGGGCACCATTTGGTGAAGGAAGAAATAATTTATTTACTAATGAAGTATTAGTTAATATAGGAAAAAAATATAATAAAAGTGCTGCTCAAGTAATGCTTAGGTGGCTAATACAAAGAGGTGTTATTGTAGCTTGCAAATCTACACATATTGAGAGAATGGAAGAAAACTTTAATGTTTTTGATTTTAAATTATCTAATGGTGATATGGAAGAAATTAAAAAATTAAATCAAAATAATAGCTTATTTTTTAATCATCAAGATCCTAAAATGGTAGAATGGTTTGATAATATTGTTAAGTCTAGAAGGGAAAATAAAGATTGTCGTAATGATAAGAAAAATTGGTAGGAGGATTTTAATTTGAAAAAAATAATAATTGAAATAGTAATGATAATTTTAGTTTTAGTTACTATTATTGGTTTATTTTATATATTTAATGGTTCAAATAATTCAGAAAATAAATTTAATGATAATAAACAAAATGATATAGATAACAATATAAATTTGGATGGTAAAAAAATTCTTGTGGTATATTATTCGGCCCAAAATCATACTGAAAATATTGCTAAAAAAATCGCAAGTAAATTAAATGCAGATATTTTTGAAATAGAACCTGAAAATGTTTATACTTCTAGTGATTTAAATTGGTCAGATAGTAATTCAAGGGTATCAAGAGAACATAATGATGAATCTTTAAGAAATGTTTCCTTAAAGACGACAAAAGTAGATGATTGGGATAGTTATGATATAGTATTAATCGGTTATCCAATTTGGTGGGGAATAGCTGCTTGGCCCGTAAATACATTTGTTCAAAATAACGACTTTACTGGAAAAACTGTTATACCTTTTTGTACATCTGCTTCCTCTGGTATTGGGGAAAGTGGTGAATTATTAAAACGTGATGCCTTAGGTGGTGATTGGAAATCAGGCTATAGATTTTCTTCAAATGCAACTGATAATGATATTGAAATATTTATAGATAGTATAAGTGAAAATTAATTTTAAAATGTAAAGCAAATTATAATTGATTTGCTTTTTTTATGATATAATTTTAAGTAGTAATTAGAAGAAAAATATAAATAGTAACAATTATAAATAATTTAAACTAGAATAAAAAATATTAAATATAATTGAAATGAAGAAATTATGATAGTGTATGAAAGGAAATGATTTAAAATGAGAATATTAATTATTGGAGCTGGTGTACTAGGATCAAATCTAGCACATTCTATAAAAAAAGGTAATGATGTAACTATTTTAGCAAGAAATAAAGCCCATGAGAATTTAAAAAATAATGGACTTATTATAAAACATAAATTAGGAAAGAAAACAGTAGATTATTTTAATGTAATAGAAAAGTTAGATGAGAATGATATTTATGATGTAATATTTATAGTTTCAAGATTTTCATCTTTAGATAGTATTGTTCCAATTATAGAAAATAATAAAAGCAAAAACATAGTATTTGTAGGTAATAATATGTCAGTAGAAAAATATATGAATATAAAAAATAAAAATGTATTATTCGCATTCTTTATGGCTGCTGGCAAAAAGTGTGATGGGTATATAAATTCAATTTGTTTAAATAAAATTCAAATTGGAAGAGTGGATGGTAAAGACATAAGTAATGAATTTATAAAATCTATATTTAAAGATACAAAAATAAAAGTAATTATAGAAAATAAGATGAATGATTATCTTAAAACACATGCATGTGCGGTTCTTCCACTTGTATTTGCAAGTTATAAAGTAAATGGTAATTTAAAGTTACTAAAAAAAGATAAGAAATATTCTCTACTAATTATGGATGCGATTATTGAAGGATATGATGTTTTAAAAAAACTAGGATATGAAATACTTCCTAAAGGTGAATATGAAAATTGTGTTAATAAAAAGAATCTATGTGCATTTATTTATAGATTTATGTTTTCTAATTTTATAGGAAAAATGTGTATATCAGATCATGCTATGAGTGCAAGAGAAGAGTTTTTAGTTATGAATAATGAATTTGAAAAATTAAAGGAAAAATCAAAACTTGAAACTAAAGTATATGATGAGTTAAAATTGGAGTTATTAAATTACAAAGATTAATTGAAAAAATATTAGTAATTATTCAAAAATAATAATATTTAATGTAAGATTTATCAAATAATAATCGTTAATATATATGAGAGCCAATTTAAGTGTACTTATATATTATTGGTTGTTAGGAGGTAGAATAGTGAAGAAATCGATAATTGTAATATTTGTTGCTGCAATTATTTTAACTGGTTGTAACATTTCAAAAAATAATAATAAATCAAAAACAGCGGAAATTGTTGTTGAAATTAATGGTGGTATTCCATACGATTGGGTATATACAATAAGTAATGAGAGTATTGTTAAATACAAAGATATGGAAGAAAAAACTTCGGATACTTTGGGTGGAAGCTATGAACAGCATTATATTTTTGAAGGTTTAAAGGAAGGGGCAACAACAATCGAATTTGAACTAAAAAGCATTGTTGATAATACAGTAGATCAAACAAAAAATTATGAAGTTGTGGTTGATAAAAATTTAAATGTAACCATTACTGAAGTAAAATAATATAAAAACGTTTTGCAGATTTTTAATAATCTGCTTTTTCTATGATAAAATATTTTTAGAAAAATAAAAAAGTTTGTAAGATTTTGTATGTATATATCGTTAATATATATGAGTACACTAGTTAGGAGGCTTTCATGGAAGATTTGGATATAGTAAATCTTATCTATAATAGGAATGATTTGGGATTAGATGAATTAAGAAAAAAATATAATGAATTATTATATAGTTTAGCATTTTCTATATTAAATAATAATAGTGATTCAGATGAGTGTGTAAATGATACTTATTTGAAAGTATGGAAAACAATTCCACCATATAAACCAACTTATTTAAAATCATTTGTTTGTAAGATAACAAGGCAAATTTCTATTGATAGATATAGAATTAATAACAGAATTTTGAAAAAAGAAATGTCTTTGAATGAACTTGATTATGATATTTCTAGTAGTTATAGTTTAGATGATGAGTTTTATAAAAATGAGCTTGTTAATTTTATTAATTTATTTTTGGAAAATTTGGATATTGAAACGCAAATATTATTTATTAGAAGATATTTCTTAAATGAATCAGTTAAATCTTTATCAAAAAGATTTGATATAACAGAAACTAATATAAGTGTTAAATTATCTAGAGTAAGAAATAAACTAAAAAAATATTTAGAATTGGAGGGGTATAAAATTGAAAAAAATTAATTTATTAGATATTTTTGGATTAACTGATAACGCAATGATAAATCGAGCTATTGAAACAGATAACATAGAAAAATTAAAAGAATTAAAAATATTAGAAAAAAGAAAAAAACATTTAAGTATATTTAGATATGTATCAATGTTAGCGGGGGGGCTTGCCGTTTTGGTGATAGGAATAGTTTTACTTAATAACAATATTAATGATGAAAATGTTTTAATACCTAATCCTATGACTGAAGTAAAAGATATAACTGAACTAGAAAATTATATTAAATTAGATTTATCAAAATATGAAATAAAAGAAATAATGGAAATGTATAAATTTGAAAATGAAAGTTTAATACAAATTAAATATATTGATGGCTCAACTTTAAGAATAAGTAAAGAAAATGGTGATAATAGTGGTATATATGGTTCAACATTAGATAAAACTGAAACAATAAATGGAATTAATGTAAGTATATATAAATTTGATAATACTGTTTATGCTGTTTGGAATGATAATAATTATGCCTTTAGTTATATATTTAGTGATAATGAAAATACTACTCAAATATTATCTAAATTGGTATAAGGAGAATTAAAAAGTATTATGAATTACGTAAATAGAAGTTTATTAAGTATAAAAAAGAGAAAGAATCGTTCTTTAATATTATTTGTAGCTGTACTTTTAATTTGTAATGTTATGGCTGGCGCTATTTCTGTTAAAAATGCTTTACTAAATACAGAGAAATCTTTTACTGACCTAATTCCAGTAGAAGTAAATATTGTAGATGATTATTCTTATTTTTTAGAAGATAGTGATAATACTTTATCAGAAGAAGTAGTAAAAAAAATTGGTAGTTCACCTTATGTAAAAAATTATTACTATTATTATAAATATTGGCTTGGAAGTAACAAGTTAGAAAACGGAAGTGAACTTCCTATAGTAGGTGCAGAACAAGATAATGAATTTCATCCATTTAATTCTTTTGATATATTAGGCGCATATAAGAGAACAGTTAAAGAACAGGATGATGGTAGTATAAAAATTACATCAGGAAAAACATTTACTGATGAAGATATTAAAAATGGTAACAATGTGATACTTGTATCAGAACAAGTGGCAAGTAAAAACAAATTAAATGTTGGTGATAAAATTAAACTTGGTAGTCAAATAGATATTTATAGTGTTAATTCACAAGTTGTTGAAGAGGAATACGAAATTATAGGTATTTTTGAAACAAAAACTGAATATGAAAAAGATATAACTGGAAACCTTATTGAAATAGAAAGTAACTATGTAGATACAATTTATATGCCAAATGACGCAATAAAAAATATTCATGATAAAGTAATTACTGAAGTAAAGAAACAAGAAGTTGATAGTTATGATGCATTTTCTATAATAACAAACTATGAACTAAATAGTATTGATGAAATGGAAGAATTTAAAAGTGAAAACTTACCTAATTTACCTAAAGGATATGTATTTGAAGATAATTCGGAAAGTATTAGTAGTGTTATTGTTCCAATGAATAATATGAAGGATTTATCTAATATAATTGTTTATGCTTCTATAGTAGCTTCGATAATAATTATAGGATTGATTTCAATATTATTTTGTAAAGAAAGAAAAAAGGAAATGGGAATTTATCTTGCTCTTGGTGAAAAGAAAATAAACATTGCTTTGCAATTATTAATAGAAACATTACTAGTATCAGTAATAGCAATAACAATATCTATATTTACTGGTAATATGATTGCCAAAAATGTATCAAATAAAATGCTTCAAAATAAAATAGTAGAACAAAATGCTAAAATAGAAAATCAATATAATTATAATTCCTACGATTTAATAGATTGTGAAGAAATAATGGATAATTATACTGTTTCATTAAATATTGGTACAATTTTAATGATTTATGCAGTTGCAATTATAAGTATTTCTTTATCTACAGTAATTCCAATATATTATACACTTAAATTAAATCCAAGAAAGATACTTATGTAGGAGGAATTTATGAATAATGATTATATATTAACTGCGGATAAAATATGTTATTCTTATCAAGATGGTGATGTAATAAGACATATACTTAAAGATGTCTCATTTAATTTTGAAAGAGGTAAATTTTACACTATTCTTGGAGAAAGTGGTTCAGGAAAAACAACATTTTTATCACTCCTATCAGCACTTGAAGAACCTATTAGTGGAGTCATTAAATATGAAAATAAAGATATAAGAAATATAGGATTAGAAAAATACAGAAGAAATAAAATAGGAATTATATTTCAAAATTATAACTTAATAAACTATATGACTGCTTTAGAAAATGTATATGTTGCAATGGGAATAACAGATAACAATATACCGGGTAACATGAAGGTAATTGCAAGAAATTTGCTTAAATTTGTTGGTATAGATAAAGTTAAGGCAAATAGGCCAGTTAATAAATTATCTGGTGGGGAGCAACAAAGAGTTGCAATAGCTAGAAGTTTATCAACCGATGTTGACTTATTGTTTGCTGATGAACCAACTGGAAATTTAAATCAGGAAATGTCGGAAGAAATAGTAAAAATTTTTAAAACATTAGCTCATCAACATAATAAATGTATTATTATGGTAACCCATTCAAAGGAAATAGCGGATAAATCTGATGAAGTTTTAATTTTGGAGAAAGGATTATTAAAGAAAAATGAGTAGTTTTTTAGAAAAATTTAACGAAGAAACAGATCAAGGTAAAGGTATTATTACAGAAGAAAATGATATAGAAGAAGATACTTTATATTTAGATAAGCAGAAAAAGAAAAAATTAATTATTATTATTTTTAGTGTTATTATGATTATTGTTATTGCTATAATTGTTATACTTTCAAGATTAGTGAATGTACCTGATTTTCAAAATGGTTTGAGTACTATTGCAACAAAATGGGCAAATAATAATGATATTGAAATTAAGGAAGAACAAAAATATGATAGTAAAGTATCAGAAGGAATGGTAATATCACAATCTATAAAATCAGGAACTAAGATATTTAAAGGAAATCAAATTACCATTGTTGTAAGTATTGGTAAAGATCCAAATGAAAAAATAAAAGTACCCGATTTAAAAACAATGACAGCATCAGAAATTAAGATATGGAAAGAAGAAAATGAACTTTCAAATGTTACAATTAAAGAAGAATACTCCTCTACTATAGAATTTGGAAATATTATAAGTTATGAATTTGATAATATAGCTACAAATGAAAATAATTTCACAAGAAGTGATAAATTAACTATTGTTGTATCAAAGGGTGCGAAAACACTAACTATGGAAGACTTTTCATCTAAAACAAAAGAAGATGTAGTTAAATGGTGCTCTGAAAATAAAGTTAATTGTACTATAACCGAGCAATTTGATCAAAATGTTGTTTCAGGTCGTGTTATATCTCAATCTATAGCTAAAGGTACTAAACTAGAAGAAAATACTCAGATAACATTTACAATTTCCATTGGAGAAGGAGTTACAGTACCTAATTATTATAATGTTTCTAGTGAAGATGCTACCGAATTAAATAGCAAAATAAAAATTAAAATTAAAAATGTTTATAATATGGATGTTGGTTATGGAAATTTAATATCACAATCAGTTAGGGCAGGAGAAGTAATAAAAATAGATGAAAATGAGGTAACCTTAGTATATTCATTGGGAGTTCCATATTTTACAAGTTTAATTGGAATAAGTGAAAGTGAAATTGCAAAAATATTTTATGAATATAATCAAAAGGGTGTAAATTTTACATATTCAATCAAATATGTTGATTCAGAAGAAGAAAAAGGGAAGATTGTGTGGTCATCAAAGTCCAATGAGTTTGTATCTATGAAGGAACATATTGAAATTAGTGTTAGTAATGGCTCAAAACAAAATTCTAATGAAAACTAATTAAGTGAAAGTATAAAATTATAAAAGAGCAGCTAATATTATGAAAAAAGTATTAGAAATGTGTAAAAAATAAAATTTATCTTTTAATTATAAATATTATTGTGGAGGTAAAAAATATGATATTGTTACTAGAATGTATTGGTTTGTGTTTAATTTTTTATATGCTGATTATAATATCATATAAAAAAAATCCCTTGTCAGGAGTTCATAATTTACCTATAGAAATACAAAAAAGAGTTCAAGAATTACCAGAGTATAATGATATAAAACCCAAAAGTATTTTATCTACAAGAAAAAGAATAATAAAAAAAATTCCAGCATTAATAGTGTTGCTAGTAATTTTTGCAATTCTTGTTTATTTAGCAGGAGCAAGAAATTTTATAGAAGGTTTTACATATTCTTTTATAATATGGTTTACTATAAAACTATTTGTAGTATTTGTAATAGATATTTTATGGTATTCTAATTCACCAAATTATTGGATAAAAGGTACAGAAGACTTGGAAAGTGAATATAAAAATTATAAATTTTATATAAGTAGTATACCAAGAAGTTTAATAGCGGGATTTATTGTATCAATAATTATTGGAATAATTATAAGTATAATTGGTTAATTTAAAATTAAAATAAGCATAAAAAGTAGATAAATAAAATTATTTACTTTTTTATGTTATAATTTAATAAACATATTTAATTAAGGTTGTGATGTTTAGTGAAAAAGAAACCATTATCAATTTTGTTAATTATTTTAATATTAATTATAATATTTATTGTTTATGAATTATATGTATTTAATTACATTGAACATAAAAAATATACAAATGATTATTTCAATATAAAAAGTTATGTAAGTAATGTTGATTTAGATGGTGATTTAATAGATGATCAAACAGATATTTTACAAAATGCGAGAAAATATATAGCAACTAATCCTAAATATAAAAGTAAATATTATGACACAGGATATCCTAATGATGGGTATGGAGTTTGTACAGATGTTGTTGCATTTAGCCTTAAAGGTGCTGGATATGATTTAATGAATTTAGTCAATGAAGATATTAAAAATCATAGAGAGCTATATAATGTTGATATAATAGATAAAAATATAGATTTTAGAAGAGTTAAAAATTTAAAAATATATTTTGATAATAATGCAAAACAATTAACAACTGATATACAAAAAATTGAAGATTGGCAGGGTGGAGATATTGTGATTTTTAAAAATCATATAGGAATAGTTTCTGATAAAAGAAATAAAAAAGGAATACCATTTATAATACATCACGCAAGTAAATATCAAAAATATTATGAAGAAGATATTTTAGAGTATAGAAAAGATATTGTTGGTCATTACCGAATAAGTTAAATGTAGCGATACTTTTTAAGGAGAAAAAAAATGAAAAAGAAAATTTTAACTATTTTAATATTTGGAGTTATTTTTTTAGGAATAACAGGTTGTGGCAAAGAAAAAATGACTGATATTTATGAATTAAATATTATTAATGATAAAATAATAGAATATTTTGAAAAAAATGGTTCAGTCAAATATGATAATTATAGTTATAATTATGTTGATGAAGAAAATGGTTTCATAATAGTAGGACTGTTTGATAATAGTAAGGAACAACAAGAATGGTTTAAGAAAAATATAGTAAATTCAAAGTATATAAAGTTTGAACAAGCAAAACTTCTTATAAATAATGAGGTTGATGTAAGTGAAAAATAAATAATATAGCGAGGTGTACAGTGAGTAAATATGATTCATTATGGAAATATATAAAAGAAAAACAAAAAGATAATTATGAATTAACATATGAAGAAATTTATAATATTTTAGGATTTGAAATAGATCATTCATTTCTAACTTATAAAAAAGAACTGTTAGAATACGGATATGAAGTTAAAAAAATATCTATGAGAGAAAAGAAAATAGTTTTTAGTAAATATAATTTGTAGAGGAAGTGCTGTAATGAACGAATATATAAATTTAATTTTAGAAAATATTGATGATGAACATATATGGTGCGCAATAGATGATAAAAAACATCAAGCAGGAGTTGATAGAAAAAAAGAATGGATAAAAAGTAAGTTTAAAGATGGTCATGTGTTTAGAAAATTAAATACTAAAGACAAGATATTTATTGTTTGTGGGTAGCAGTAAGTTTTAAAGAAAAAAATTTGGAAAAGAATTATTAGAGAAAGCTAAAAATACTACGTATTCAACAATTGGGTAAATTTCTACAATGGTGAGTTTATATCTAATACCATATTAAATTCAAATTCACTTGAAAAATTAATTAAATAAAAAATAACTTTTGGAGGTAATTATTATGAAGATAAAACAACAAAAACAAATAAAAACATTTTTAAATGAAGAATTTGGAATTGATAAAGGAATTGTATTATTTAATAAGCAAGAAGAAATACTTAATGAACTTATCAAAAATATAAAAGGAAAGTCAAAAAATCAGAGAAAAACTCTTATTCAAACAATTCTTCCTCGAATAGCATTATATAAAGTTTTGTTAAAAGATGATTTAAAAAATGAGAATGTATATCAATATATGAAAAAATATATGATTGATATAGTTGCAAAAGAAAAGCATTTGTCTATGAAAAAAATGGAAAAAGTTCCATGTTTCTACTCAATTTATAGTAATATATTTCTTCGAGTTGTTCGCAAAAATGACCTATGGGAAAGTGAACAAAAATATGATAAGAATTCTTTTGATATAACAATGAAAAAATGTCTTTGGCACACTGCATGCATAGAAAATGATTGTAAAGATTTATGCCACCTTTTTTGTGATGTTGATAATGTTACATATGGAAATTTGAAAAAATTAGGTTTTTCACGAACTAAAACTCTAGGTTATGATGGAGATTGTTGTGATTTTCATTTTTATAAAAAATAATGATTAATTATTATTGAATTTTTTAAAAATGAATATTCCATTTTTATATAAATAAGTGAAAAAACTCGAAAAATTTTTTCTTTATGTTAATATATATGTAGCAAGAAATACTTGCATAAAATAAAAAGAAACACTTAATATTAGCATGTTGGGTGTTGTCTATGTTTTGGTTTCACCTAAATCAATGCCGAGTTAGGTGATTTTTTTGTTTAGATTAATACTATAAATATTAAAATATTTTTACACTTAATTTTAAGTACGTACTATCTAAAATTATTATATAAATGTATAATAGTATTGGAGGAAATAGTATGGTAGATTGTCTAGTTGAATATATAGTTTCTTTATTTAATAATAAACGAAAAATTATAACGATAAAAAACCTTAAAAATGATGGTATTGTAAGTAAAAAATTATATTCAGTATTACCAACTAAGGTTGAATACTCTTTAACTAATAAAGGTAATGATTTTAAAATTGTTGTAGCTGTTAGTGATAGCGTTTAGATTAAAATATAAGGATAAAAAATGATATTAAATGTAAGCGGTAGAACAGATATAGTAGCATTTTATACAGAATGGTTTATGAATAGATATAGAGCAGGTTTTGTGGATGTAAGAAATCCATTTAATCCTAATCTAGTAAATAGAATAAATTTTGATGATGTAGATGCCATTTTATTTTGTACTAAAAATCCTACACCAATTTTAAAATATATAAAAGAAATAGAAAAACCGATATTATTCCATGTAACATTAACAGCGTACAAAACTGATATTGAACCAAATGTACCACCTAAAGGACAAATAATTGAAGCAATAAAAAAATTATCCCAATTAATTGGAAAAGATAATATAGTAATAAGATATGATCCAGTATTTATAAGTCCTAAATATAGCCTTGAATATCATACAAAAGCATTTGAAAAATTATGTAGCTTACTTGAATGTTATGTTAGTAAAATATTAATTTCCTTTATAGATGATTATAAAAATGTTAGAAAAAATGAAAAAACTTTAAATTATAAAGCATTTACCGAAAATGATTATAAAACAATAGGGGAAAATTTTAGTAAGAGTGCTAGAAAACACGGACTTATTGTTCATACATGTTTTGAAGATAGAAATCTAACTGAGTATGGATTTTCTAAGGATGAGTGTTTATCTCATACATTAGCATATAAATTAACTGGTAAAATATATAAGGAAGAATGGACTGCAAGAAAAATGCGAAAATGTCATTGTGTAAAAATGGTTGATATTGGAGTATATAATTCTTGTAAGCACTTTTGTAAGTATTGTTATGCTAACTTTGATGAAAAAAAAGTAAATGAAAATTACAAAATGCATAATCCAAATTCATCATTGTTAATAGGTGAATTAAAGGAGACAGACGTAATAAAAGAAAGAATAAAATAATTGATAATAGATAAATTATTTATCTTTTTGTGTTATAATATTATTAATTTATGAGGGTGATAAAATGCTGGAAAATAAATTAGGAATTACTAATGAAATAGAGTTGTCAAAAGAAGAGGAAAGAATTACAAAATTAAAGGCATTAGAATTATTTGAAAAATTAATTACGGAATAGATGTTAAAACAAATAATATAAAAAAATATTATCTATCATGAGTAAATTATTATTTGTGATAGTATTTTATTTTTGATTAAAATTATTATACTTAATACAAAGGGGATATAGTAATGGAATTAGTTAATTTAATGTACCGATATGTAAACAAGTTTATTAATAGCGAAGAATTATTTAATGAATTAAATAAAATTGAGATTAGTAAATATTCTGATGAGGATAAAAAGATTATTAATAAATTGATAGACGATGTTAAAAATATTAGAGAAAATATTCCTAATGAGATTGATGATGTGGAAAAAAACAGATTAAAACAAGTAGATGATTTACTAAATAAAATTGAAGTAGCAAAAGAACAAAATTTAGATAATTCAGATGAAAATTTAAAAAATTTTTTGGAAAAACAATATAATAATTTACTTGATGAAAAAAACAAAATAAAGGATGGTGGTAGGTTATATAATGATATAGTAAGCATACTTACAAATAATTCTATAGTTAATAGATCTGCAAGTAATATGGATGATAAACAATTATTATTATTTATCACTAAATACATAAAAGCCCCAAAACCTCCAATTATAGATCAAGAAAATTTTAATGATTTAGTAAATGCAGGGATTGAGGATGATAAAAGAGAAGCATTGTGGAGATTAGCAGTTAATTATAATAATAAAATGGATTTTACTTTAATTGAAGATTACTTTATCAAAAAAAGAGATGCTTATTATTTAATAGAATTAATTAGTGCAACTGATAATATAGATTTAGATAAATTAGTAGATAGAGTAGTAGCTACTTGTGATAGAACTTTTATGAATGATTTAGCAAATAGAGCGTTAGAATTAGGAATTTTTACTAAGGATGATATTATAAGGATAAAGAATAAATATAATTTATAAAATAATATGAAAGAAGATAAACTATGAATAAAAAGGAAGTATATGAATTTATAAATAAAAGAAATATATGGTATGAAATAACAGAACATGAAGCAGTTTTTAGTATGAACGAATTATCAAAAGTTAAAGTTCCATATCCAGAATATGATGCTAAAAATTTATTTGTTTGCGATGATAAAAAAAGAAATTATTATCTTATAACTGTTAGAGGTAATAAGAGAGTTGATTTAAAAAAATTTAGAGAAAAAAATAATACTCGTACTTTAAGTTTTGCTTCTCCTTGTGATTTAGAAAGTATTTTAAATTTAAAACCTGGTTCAGTAACACCATTTGGATTATTAAACGATAAAGAATTAAAGGTTCAATTTTTTCTTGATAAAGAATTTCTTGATGACAAGAAAATAATAGGAATACATCCAAATGATAATACTGCAACAATTTGGTTAAAAACTTGTGATTTAATAGAAATTATAAAAGAAAATGGAAACCAAATTAATATTGTGGAAATATAATTTAATAATACTATAAAGATATTATGTGAGGTATATATGAATAAGTACTAATTAAAAATATAGATAAAATTCATACAACTGTATTAGGAGTTGATAGAATTAATAAATTTGTAGGTGTTATATGATTAGATGTAAGTGGTGTAATTTAGATAATAAAAAATATGTAGATTATCATGATAATGAATGGGGGATACTTAATTTAGATGATTCGTATTTATTTGAAATGCTTATTTTAGAATCATTTCAAGCTGGATTATCTTGGGAATGTGTTTTAAATAAAAGGGATAATTTTAGATTGTGTTATGATAATTTTAATTTAGATAAAATAATTAATTATGATGATAAAAAAATAGATGAATTATTACAAAATAAAGGTATTATTAGAAATAAATTAAAAATAAAGATGAGTATTAATAATGCTAAAATATTTAAAGAAATACAAACTGAGTTTGGTTCTTTTAGTAATTATTTAAATAGTTTTACTAAAGGTAAAATAATATATGAATTAAATTTAACACATTCTAAATTATCTGATGATATTTCAAAAAATTTAATGAGTCGTGGTATGAAATTTGTAGGAACAACAATAATATATTCTTACCTTCAAGCAATAGGAATTATTTATTCTCATGACAGAGAATGTTTTAAATATAGAAAAAAATAATTATAAATGTTATAATTTTGTATATGTAATTTTAAATAAAAATACTAAGGGTGATAATATGTTAACTAATTTAAAAAAAATCATAATAAATAATTATAAATTGATAATTTTCTTTATATGTTTGATTCTTTTTCTTGCACTAGCTGAAGATGTTTTTAATCACGATATAATGAATGGTGATATTATTGGATATAATTTAATTTCAAAATATTTAATTAGTGATTCTATGACTGTAGTTATGAAATTTATTACTTGGTTTGGTAGTGCCATTTGCATTGGTTCACTAACTATAATATTATTTATTTTATTAAAAAATAAAAAAATTGGTATTTTAATTTTTGCTAATTTAGTAATTGTAACAATATTAAATCAATTACTTAAGTTTATTTTAGCGCGCCCTAGACCTAGTGAATATAGAATTATTAATGAAACTGGTTATAGTTTTCCTTCAGGACATTCAATGGTAAGTATGGCTTTTTATGGATTTTTAATCTATCTAATTTATAAATATGTAGGAAACAAATATTTAAAATTGACTTTAATGATATTATTATTTTTATTAATTATTTTAATAGGTATTAGTAGAATATATTTAGGTGTTCATTATACAAGTGATGTAATTGCGGGATTTTTAGTAGCTATTTCTTATTTAATACTATATATAAATATATCTAAAAAGTTAGTATTTAATAAAATCGATATTAAGTGTTAATATATTATGAAAATTTTTTAAAGTTTTCATAATATAATTTGTTTTGTTTTAATTGTTATAAAAATTCTTATATGATATAATTAGTTAGAATAAAGTAGGTGATTTATGCTTAGTTCTATTTTTTATTTATTATCAGTTATTTTATTAATGATTGTATTTTTGATTTTTCCTAAATCCTATAAAAAACAGAATATTTTGAAATGGATTATTATTTTTAATATATTACTTTTTTGCTATAATTCTATAATAGTATTTATATTAAGTAGTATAAATATACCAAGTTATTTATATATACTTTTGGTTTGTAATTTAATTGTATCTTTAATTTTATTTTTATTAATGAAAGATAAAAAAACTTATCAAACTTATTATTTTAATATTAAAGATTTTATATTTCTTATTATTTTATTAGTTCTTACACTTTTTATTTTTTATATAAGATTTGGATTTAATTTTAACATTTCTTATGAAACAAGTGATAGTGGTATTCATTTTTTAACAGCTAAAGAATTTTTTAATCATTCTTATTTATTAAATAAAGTTGTTGATAAAACAGTGGTTGATTTTAGTACAAGACAGTTTGCCTCTTATGTAAATTTAGGTATTCTTTTTAAGGTATTTAATCCATTTATTGGTACATTTAATTTATATAAAATTTATATTTTATTTGATATGATTATGTTATTTTTAGGTGGAGCTATATTTTATTTTTTATTTTCTGCAAACAAAAAAAATAATTTTTTTATATCTTTATTTGGTACAATAATTTATTTAATTGGATATCCTTTAAATAGTGTTTTATTCGGATTTTTTTATTTAGGACATTCAATTACTATAATTTCTTTAATTTTTTTATTGTATGATTCTTATTTTAATAAATATATAGATAGAAATTTTAATATGGTTTTAATATTTATTTCAATGTTGACACTTTTTTTTACATATTATTTTTTTGTTCCTATTATTTATGGGGGATTATTTATATTTCAAATTTATAAAATAGTTAAAAATAAAGAAAAGCTAATTTCTAAAAACAATTTAGTGTTTATGTTTTTTTTGTATATATTACCTTGTGTAATAGGAAGTTTGTATTTTATAATTCCAAATATTGGTAATAGTAATCAAAATATTTTTACACAAATATCTTTAGATGGTCTATGTTTTATTGATATTTATAATTTTTTTACTATATTTTTACCAATTATTTTATTATATTTTGTTAAGGTGATAAAAAATAAGAATTTAACTTTTGATATTTTTATTTATATATGTTCAATTTTATTTTTAATTTTATTAATTATTTTATTTTTTAATAATTTAGTAAGTATATATTATTTATCAAAAATTTATTATTTATTATGGTTTATACAATTTTATATGATTTTAAAATTCTATGTTGAGTATTATGATTTAGTAAAAATAGAATTAACTATATATTTTATATTTTTCTTATTTTGTGTTATAATGTCTTGTAGTGGGGTAGATGTTGTTTTAAAAAATAAAACAGCTAATTATAATTCTTTTAATTATCATCCAGTTATAAGTATTTATAATGATAATATGAAAAAAATTTATAATCCAACTATTATTTTTACAAATAATGAATTAGTTTGTCTTAAAAGTATATATGAAAAAAATATTAAAAATGTTGACACTAATTTAGTAGGATTTTCTAAAACTTGGATTTTTGCTTTTTTTCAAAATAATAGAATTGATTATCCTGAAAATCAAATATATGATTATATAAGTGATAATTTTTATATTAATACTAAAAGTGATTTTTACTTTACTGATAAATCAGTAAATGGCTTGCTGTTTTTTAGAGATGATCTTTTAGCTTATGATTACTATGGTCATGATAAAATAAAAGAATCTAGAATAGATGAATTTAATCAAAGGATTAGTTTATGTAGTGATTGTTCTATTTATAAATATGATGATTTTTGGTATGTTACAAATATAAAAGAGGAGTGAAAAAATGAAAAAAATTTTATTATCTATTTTTACATGTCTATTTTTGTTTACTGGTTGTGGAGCTAATGAAGTAAAAAAAGATTATTCTTTTAAAAATGATTTTGAATACAAAACTGAAACAAGTAAAAATCGTATTTCAATGATTACTGCTGGGGATGCATTAATTCATAGTTCTGTATATCAAGATGCTTTTATATCTGGAAATAGTTATGATTTTAAAAAAATGATTCCTTCAATAAAAAATTTAGTTTCTAATTATGATTTAAAATATTATAATCAGGAAACAATTATAGGGGGAAAGGATTTAGGAGTTTCTACATATCCTTGTTTTAATTCTCCTGATGAAATTGCTGATGCGATGCTTGATGCTGGATTTAATATGGTAAGTTTAGCAAATAATCATACTCTTGATAGAGGAGAAAAAGCTATTTTATATTCTACTGGTAGTTATTGGAGTAGTAAGGATGTAATGGTAGCAGGAAGTTATGATTCATTTACAAATAGGGATAGAATTAATGTAAAAGAAATGAATGGTATTAAATATACTATGTTATCATATACAACTAATACTAATGGTATTAATACACCTAGTGGTAAGGATTATTTGGTTAACAGATATGATCCTGAACAGGTAAAAAAAGATATTGAAGCTGTAAAACCTTATACAGATGTTATAATTGTTGCTATGCACTGGGGAGAGGAATATACAGCAACACCTGTAAGTAGTCAAAAGCAAATTGCTGAGTATTTATCAAGTTTGGGTGTAAATGTAATTATAGGAACTCATCCTCATGTTATTGAGCCGATAGAGTATATTGGTGATACTTTAGTTATTTATTCTTTAGGTAATTTTATTTCAGCACAAATTGGAATTGATAGATTAGTTGGAGCAATGGTTTCTTATGATATTGTAAAAAATAGTGATAATAGTATTAAGATAGAAAATGTAAAGGCTAATTTAATTTATACTTATTACAATAATTTTAGAAATTATTATGTGTATCCTTTTCAAGAATTGAATACAGATATTCTACCTAATTATGTTTCTTTATATGAAAAATATTCTAATATAATTAAAATGTATGATCAAAATATTGAGGTTGTTCCTTTAGTATGATAGAAATAAAAAATAGAAAAGCTAGTTTTGATTATGAGATTATTGAAACATATGAAGCAGGTATTGTTTTAAATGGAACTGAAATTAAATCAATTCGTGGCGGACATGCTAATTTAAAGGATTGTTATGCAATCGTAAAAAATAATGAAATTTTTATATTGAATATGCATATAAGTAAATATAAAGAAGGTAATATTTTTAATCATGATGAGCTAAGAACTAGAAAGTTACTTTTGCACAAAAAAGAAATTTATAAATTACGTGATTACGTATCTTTAGATGGGTATACTTTAATTCCTTTAAAGGCTTATTTTAAGAATAATAAAGTTAAAATTCTTTTAGGTGTTTGTAGGGGAAGAAAAAATTATGATAAAAGGGAAGTATTAAAAAGAAGGGATATTGAAAAAGAAGTAAAAAAACAATATAAATATTTAAAAATTAAGTAAATTTTATATAAAATAATAGTTTGTATATAATAATATTGACTATTATTTTTATTTTGTATATAATATGAATATATGAACATATAATCATATAAAAGGAGAAGTTATGACCACACATAGTAAAGAATTATTATTTGGATTAAGCGAATTTTTTAAAATATTTGGTGATGCTACTAGATTAAGAATTTTGGATGTATTGTTAAATGGAGAAAAGTGTGTTAATGAAATATCTGAAATCTTAGAAGTTAGTCAATCTGCTATATCACATCAATTAAAAAATTTGCGTTCATCTAATTTAGTAAAAACAGAAAAAATTGGAAAATTAGTGAAATATTCTATTGCAGATGATCATATTAAAATAATTTTAAAGTATGGTTTAGAACATATTAAGGAGGAAATAGGAAATGAAAAAATTTGATTTTGATTTTTTTAAAATCATATTAAGTGGAATTATATTTGTTATTTCATTATTTATTGATACTGAAACAACAAAATTTATTCTATTAATAATAAGTTATATAATTGTATCTTATGAAATGTATATTAGTGCATTCAAAAATATTTTAAAGGGAGAAATATTTGATGAAAATTTACTTATGATAGTAGCAACTATAGGAGCATTTTTTATAGGTGAATATGAAGAAGCTTTAATGGTAATGTTATTATTTAATTTAGGTGAATATTTGTCAGATAAAGCAGTTGATAATTCTAGTGAATCTATCTTAAAATTAATGGATTTAAGAAGCGATAGGATTAATTTAAAATTAAATGATAAAATAGAAAACGTTGATATAAAAGATGTTAAATTGGGTGATTTTTTTATTGTAAAACCAGGTGAAAAAATTGGTTTAGATGGTGTTGTTATAGAAGGAATGGGTAGTGTTGATACTTCAAGTTTAACAGGAGAATCAAAACCTGTTTATGTAGAAGTAGGTAATACTGTATTAAGTGGTAGTACAAATTTAGATTCAATTTTAGTTATAAAAGCAACATCAACATTTGAAACAAGTACGGCTACTAAAATATTAGAATTAATAAAAAATTCTGAGGATAAAAAAACAGAAACAGAAAAATTTATTACAAGATTTTGTAAAGTTTATACACCTGTTATTGTAATATCGGCTATTTTATTAACTGTTATACCAGTTATATTAGGTGGAAATTTTAATGAATGGTTATATAGATCATTAGTATTTTTAGTTACATCTTGTCCTTGTGCTTTAGTAATTTCTGTTCCATTAGTATTTTTTTCAGGAATTGGTAGAGCAAGTCGTGAAGGAATTATAGTTAAAGGAAGTAGTGAATTAGAAAATTTATCAAAAATTAAAACTATTGTTTTTGATAAAACTGGTACAATAACTAAGGGAAATTTTGAGATTCAAGAAATCGTTTCTAAAAATATAACAAATGAAGAATTATTGGAAATTGCGGCTTATTCTGAATATTATTCACTTCATCCTGTATCAAAAGTGATATTAGAAAAATATGGTAAAGAAATTGATAAAAGTATAATTAGTGATTTTAAAGAAATAAGTGGAAATGGAATATCTTTAAAAATAAATAATGATGAAATATTAGTTGGTAATTATAATTTATTTAAAGAAAACAAAATAAATGTAGATAATATTAATTCTATTGGAACTATTATATATATTGCTAAAAATCATGAATATTTAGGATATATATTAATTGCTGATGAAATAAAAAATGATGCTTATAATTTAGTTAAATCTTTAAAATATAATGGTATTAAAAGAGTTGTTATGTTATCTGGTGATAATAAAAATATTGTAAAAAATGTAAGCGAAAAAGTTGGAATTAGCGAATACTATGCTGAAATGCTTCCAATAGATAAAGTTAATAAGGTTGAGAGCTTAAAAAAGGATGGATTTACCGCTTTTGTAGGTGATGGAATAAATGATGCACCTGTTATGAAAATATCTGACTTAGGTATTTCAATGGGAATAACAGGTAGTGATGCTGCAATAGAAGCCTCTAATATTGTTTTAATGACAGATAATTTGGATAAAATAACAGAAGCTATCAAAATATCTAAAAAAACAAAACGTATAGTAACATTTAATATAGTATTTGCACTTTTGGTAAAATTTTTATGTTTATTATTAGGTGTTTTAGGAATATCAAAAATTTGGTTTGCAGTAGTTGCTGATGTTGGTGTTACATTATTGCTTGTTTTAAATTCATTAAGATTAATTATAATGAAAAAGGTTCATTAATTTGAATCTTTTTTTATTTAAAAAAAGGAAATGGGAATCCTTTATAGAAAAATATATATAGGGGTGATAAAAATTAAAATTATAGAAAAAAATCTAAATAAGGGAGAGATAATACCATTAACATTTGATCCAATGTTTACTAGTATTTTTAATAATGAAGAAAATATATGCATATTAGAAGATTTTATATCAATATATTTTGATATTCCAATTAATGAGGTAATTGGTAACTTAAAAATATTAAGTAGAAAATTAAACAAAAATAATAAAATAGAAGCAAGTAAAGAAGTTGATTTATTATTAACTTTGAATGGGGTAAAAATAAATATAGAATTATCTAATAGATGTACTATAGGAGTTAGGGAAAGAAACTTGGTATATATTTGTGGACAACATTCAAAACAATTAAAAGTAGGAGATAAAAATTATCAAAATATAAAAGATTCAATACAAATATGTATTAATAATTTTAATTGTAATGAAACTTATGCGATAGAAAGTTATTACTTAATGAACAAACGAGGAAGAATATATAGTAAAAAATTAAGAATAGATTTAATAGACCTTGAAAAAATAAAAAATATATGTTATCATATAAGTAACAAAAAATATAATTTACTTAAAATATTTACGACAAATAAAAAAGTAGAATTAGAAAAATATTTGGAAGGTGGTATTATGAGGAAAGAATCAAAAGAGAAATTAATAAAAAATGTAGAAAGATATAGTAGTGATGAAGATGTATTTACTTTATATACTGAATTATCAAAAAGTGAGTTAGAAAAAAATACTATGATTGCAGAAGCAAATGATGAAGGCTTTAAAAATGGTCTTGTAGTTGGTGAAAAACGTGGCGAGGAGCGTGGAGTTGCAAATGAAAAAATAAATGTAGCAAAATCAATGTATGCTGAAAATATAGATATAAATATTATATCAAGAGTTACAAATTTAGAAATTAATAAATTACAAGGAATGTTTAATATAAAGTAAAACATTCCTTTTTAGATATTATTTATGTATTATTATTATTAAAATTATATTGAATTTTATAAATATATTATATATAATATATTCCCAAGTGAGATGATGTTATGACACAATTACAATTTATTGATATATTAAAAAGAAATAGTATTGATGATAAAAAAATAGATTATATTTTATCAAAAAATATTAAGAGAATTTTGGGAAGAAATATAGATGAATTAGAAAAGATAATAAAAATATTAAATAATGAAAATCTAGAAATAAAAAATTGTCTATCAGTTTTAGCTCAGGGAAAAGCCGAGGAAATAGAAAAAATAATAAAAATACTAAAGAATGAAAATATAGAGGTAAGAAATTGTCCCACAATTTTAGCACATGGAAAAGCGGAAGAAATAGAGAAAATAATAAAATTATTAAAGAATGAAAATATAGAAATAAGTAAATGTCCCACAATTTTAGCATATGGCAAAGCGGAAGCATTAGAAAAAATAATAAAATTATTAAAGAATGAAAATATAGATGTAAGAAATTGTCTCACAGTTTTAGCACTAGGTAAGGTAGAATAAATTGAAAAGATAATAAAAATACTAAAAGATGAAAATATAGAGGTAAGGAATTGTCTCTCAGTTTTAGCATATGGCAAAGCGGAAGAAATAGAGAAAATAATAAAAATATTAAAAAACGAAAACATAGAATTAAAAAATTGTTTTACAGTTTTAGCACGAGGTAAGGTAGAAGAAATAGAGAAAATAATAAAACTACTAAAGAAAGAAAATATAGAAGTAAGTAATTGTCCCACAGTATTAGCCCAAGGAAAAGCAAAAGAAGTAGAAAAAATAATAGAAATATTAAAGAAAGAAAATATAGAAGTAAGTAATTGTTTGTCAATATTAGCATTTGGAAAAGCAGAAGAAATAGAGAAAATAATAGAAATATTAAAAAAAGAAAATATAAATTTAATGAAAATAAAAGAATACAATATGAATTATATATTTTATAATTTTAAATCTGATGATTTAAAAAATATTTTTTTTCATAGAAAAGATATATATAGTGATGATGAAATAAAATTATATATCAAGTTAAAACATTCAATAAATTGCTATTACGATAAACAAAAACTTGATGAAATTTGTAATAATTTGAATATCAACATTTCAAAAATAATAGGTGTTTTTAAAACAAAAAATATAGTTTTAAATGAGATTTTAACAAAAAAAATTTATAATGAAAATTTTAAATTATGGATTGGAAAATCATATAAGTGTACAAGTGAGCAACTTGAAAAAAACAAGGAAATGATTTTAAAATTATGTATTCGGGTTGCCAAAGCATTTGCGGTACGAAATAATTGTATGCATTTAGAAAAGGACCTTGAAGGTTTTGTTATGGATATTATAATGGAAAAATGTGGAGATCTATTTTACTGTTTTGAAGGAAAAATTTTGGAAGAAGTATTATATTCATATTGTAAAAAATCATTATATAATTATTATGATTTGAATACAAAAACCATTATTGATAATTTATATGGATCATATGATAGTAATACCTATGACGATGAACAATCGGAGATTTTACAAGATATTGACTTAGAAATTGATGAAAGAGAAAAGATTCAGTATATGAGCTATTTATTAGAAAATGGTGTCATTGATTTTGAAAATAAAATTAAAAGTAAATATAATATGAATGATAATGATTATACTGATTTTATAGGGAAAGTTAAAACAAAAATATTAAGTAATAAAAATTAGGTTCATTAATTTGAATCTTTTTTGGTTGAAAAAATAATTATATATGTTAAAATATTAATAGAATATAATTGTGTACTTGAGTATTAGTATAATAACTATTATTTTGTATATAGTATAAATACTACTACACAATTAATAATTCTTAGAATGTGAGGAATTTTATGAAAAAATTTAAACTTTTAGGTAGTGTTGCATTAATTTTATGTGTTTTCTTAACAGGATGTGGTAAAACTAAAAATATTGAAGGTTCATTAACAGATATTATGGATAAAGTTTACGAATCGGTAAAAGATGATATGCCTGCTTTACAAAAAGTTGAACTAAATAGCGATAATATTGAATATTTTTTAGGTACAAGTGATATTGATTATAAAGAAGGTTTAGCTAGTGAACCACTTATGAACGCAATTGCGCATTCCGTTGTTTTAATTCGTATGAATGATGGTGCTGATATTGAAGCTACTAAAACAAAAATTAAAAATTCAGTAAATCCTAGAAAATGGATTTGTGTTGAAGTTAATGAAGATGATGTTATTGTAGATAGTAAAGGCAATTTAATAATTTTGATAATGGTAAATGATGACGCTAAAAAAATAGATGAATCATTCCAAAATTTAAAATAATCCTTATTTAGGATTTTTTAATTTATGGTTTTTTCAAGTTTAACATTTATTTACTTTTTTTTGCCTATACTATTATTTGTCTATTTTATTATTCCTAATAAATTTAAAAGTATTGTTTTAGTTTTATTTAGTTTGGTATTTTATTTTTATGGTGAAGGAAAATATATTTTAGTTTTATTGTTAAGTTCTATTATTAATTATTATTTATCTAAAAAAATAACAAATAATAAAAAGTTATTAGTTATTAGCATAATATTAAATTTAATACCTTTATTATATTTTAAATATACTATGTTTTTTATTGATATTGTTAATAATGTTTTTAATACAAAAATATTTATTCAAAATATTGTATTACCTATAGGTATAAGTTTTTTTACATTCCAAAATATTAGTTATTTAGTTGACTCATATAAAGATAAAAATGAAGTTGCTAAAAATTTATTAGAATATTTTCTTTATATAACTTTTTTTGCGCAGTTAGTTGCAGGACCAATTGTTAGATTTAGTGAGATAAAAAGTGATATAAATAATAGAAAATTAAATATAGATAATTTATATATTGGAATAAAAAGATTTATTATCGGTTTAGCTAAAAAGGTAATTTTAGCTAATAATATTGGAATATTAATAAATTATTTAAATAATTTGAATGATTCAATTTTACTTTATTGGTTGTTAGCGCTTTCTTATACATTTCAGATTTATTTTGATTTTTCAGGATATTCTGATATGGCAATAGGATTAGGTCGTATGTTTAATTTTAAGTTCTTAGAAAACTTTAATTATCCATTATCGGCTAGCAGTATTACTGATTTTTGGAGAAAATGGCATATATCTTTATCTAGATTTTTTAAAGATTATGTCTATATTCCTTTAGGTGGTAATAGGTTATCTAAAATCAAGCACATTAGAAATATATTAATTGTTTGGCTTTTAACTGGATTTTGGCATGGAGCAAGTTTTAATTTTATTTTTTGGGGATTATATTTTTGTATTTTATTAATTATAGAAAAATACTTTTTAACTAATTTTTTAGATAAACATAAAATTTTCGCACATATTTATACATTTATATTAGTAATAATAAGTTTCGTAATTTTTAGTATTTCTGATATAACTAGTTTAGTAGTATTTATTAAATCAATTTTCGGTTTAAATAATTTACCATTTATAAATTTTGATACTATTTATTATTTAAAAAGTTATTTAGTTTTATTTATTATTTGTTTTGTAGCTTCATTACCAATTGTTAAAATATTAAAATTTAAGTCAAATAAAATTATTAACTTTATAGAACCAGTAATATACTTTAGTTTGTTATTTATATCAACAGCTTATTTAGTTGATTCAACATTTAATCCATTTTTATATTTTAGATTTTAGGTGATTTATGAGAAAGAAAATTTTTGTTATATTATTTTTTATAATAATTTATTCTTTTATGTTTTTAAATATATTTTCAAAAAAAGAAACTATTTCAAAATATGAAAGAAGAAAATTAGCTAAATTTCCTAATATTACAATTAATGGATTACTTAATAAAAGTGTTACTAGCGGTATTGATAAATATATTACTGATAATTTTATAATTAGAGATTCCTTCAGAACTTTAAAAATTAAAACAGAATTTTTATTAAATAAAACAGATGTTAATGATTTGTTTTATTACAAAAATCATTATTTTAAATATGAAAATAATTATGATGAAAAACAAATTAATAAATTTGTCCAAAAAATAAACTATATATATGAAAATTATTTTAATGGTTTTAAAGTTTATTATAGTGTTATACCTGAAAAGAATTATTATATAAATACAAATAAATATAAAAAATTTAATTATGATGGATTATTTAATGAATTAAAAAATATAAATAATAATATAAAGTATATTGATATTACAAATGATATAAAATTAGAAGATTATTATTATACAGATCATCATTTAAGACAAGATAGAATTTTTGATGCAGTAAAAACATTGTCTATAAATATGAATTTTGAATTTGAAAATAATTTTGAAGTTGAAGAATATGAACCTTTTTATGGAACTTATTTTGGACAATTGTTAATAAAAAATAGTGGTGAAAAATTATATCTTTTACACAACGATACAATAGATTCTGCTACTGTTTATAATTTAGAAGATGATTATAATAAAGTTTATAATTATGAAAAATTAAATGGTGTTGATGAATATGATGTATTTTTAAGTGGTGCTACACCATATATTAAATTAGTTAATAATAATACTAATTCTAGTAAGGAATTAATTATTTTTAGAGATTCATATACAAGTTCATTTGCGCCTTTAATGTTAGAGGGTTATAAAAGAATAATTTTACTTGATTTAAGGTATGCTAGTTTAACTAACTTATTAGATAAAGTTAATATTAAAAATGATGATACAGATATTTTATTTTTATATTCTACAAGCTTAATAAATGGTAGTGATGTTCTAAAAGTAAAATAAAAGTATATATTTTTAGTTATTTACATGCTATAATTATGTGAGGAGTTGATATTATGGCTAATAAAGCAATTACAAGTAGGGATGTTGATTTTGCAAAATGGTATACAGATGTAGTAACAGCTGCCCACTTAGCAGATTATTCGAATGTAAAGGGATGTACTGTATTTGAGCCAAATGGTTATGCGTTATGGGAAAAAATGCAACAGGAACTTGACAAAATGTTTAAACGTACTGGACATAAAAATGTTTACATGCCTTTACTAATACCTGAAAATTTATTGAAAAAAGAGGGCGAATTAATAGATGGATTTGCACCAGAAGTTGCTTGGGTAACAATTGGTGGACAAAAAGAGTTAGAAGAAAAATTATGTATAAGACCTACATCTGAAACTTTGTTTAGTGATTACTATTCATCTAAAGTAAAATCATATAGAGACTTACCAATGAAATATAATCAATGGTGTAGTGTTATGAGATGGGAAAAAGAAACAAGACCATTTTTAAGAAGTCGTGAATTTTTATGGCAAGAAGGACATACTGTTCATGCATCAAGTGAGGAAGCCGAAAAAGAAACAAGAGATATGTTAAATATTTATAAAAAATTCTTTGAAGAATATTTAGCTATTCCTGTTATTTCGGGAAGAAAAACTAAAAGAGAACAATTTGCTGGTGCAGAATATACTCTTACTATAGAAGCTCTTATGTATAACGGTGTATCGCTTCAATCAGCAACGAGTCATTATTTTGGTCAAAAATTTTCTAAGGCTTATGATATTAAATTTTTAAATAAAAATAATGAATTAGAATATGCATACCAAACCTCTTGGGGATCTACTACTCGTATGATAGGTGGACTTATTATGGTTCATAGTGATGATGACGGACTTGTAATACCACCTCGTATTGCGCCTATTAATGTTGCCATAATAAAAATTGGTGAAAGTGAAGAAATGGATTCCTTAACAAATGACATATACAATAAATTAATAGAAAATGATATATCTGCTTATATTGATAATACAGATAAATCTGCTGGATTTAAATTTGCTGAAGCTGAGGTTAATGGAATTCCTGTTAGAATTGAAATAGGTAAAAGAGATTTAGAAAAGGGTTTAATTACAATTACTCGTCGTGATACTAAAGAAAAATATCAAGTTTCAAAAGATATTGACATAGTAGATTATGTAAAAAAACTTAATGATACAATTCAAAATGATATGTATAATAGGGCATTAGAAAGAAGAAATTCACAAATTTTTGAGGCTCATAATTTAGAAGAAGTTGAAAAAATTATGAATACACAACCAGGTTTTGTTAAAGCTATGTGGTGTGGTTGTGAAGAATGTGAATTAAAAATGAAAGAGATTAAAGGGACTAAGTCAAGATGTATATTAGAAAATGCCGAACCAATTGATGAAAAATGTGTAGTATGTGGAAAAGAAGCTAAAGAATTAGTTGTTTGGGGTATTCAGTATTAGACCATTTTGGTCTTTTTTCTTTGATTTGAATTAGAAAATATTGACAAATACATAAAAAAGATGTAATTTGTAGGTAGTTACTTATGTTAGTAATATAAATTTATATTTAAAAGGCAGTACAAAATTTTTTTGCTGCCTTTTTTCTTTATATGATGTAAAAAATATGTCGAATAAATTGTATTTATTGTCAGAAAATAGGGACAAAATGCTTATTTTTTGATATAATTACTATAGAGTTAATATTTGATTAGTTATTTGAAGTGGTGGTTTTTTTATGACAAAAAGGTATAACTATATAATGGACTTAATTATTTCGATTGTTTCATTAATAGGATTAATTTTAAATTTTAATTTGTTTAAAAGTCCTGTTGGAATTTTATATTATACAATATTTAGTAATATGTTATGCTTTATATTCTATTTTACTGTTTTAGTATTAAAAATAACTGGAATTTTTAAAACAAATAGACTTTTTATTAAAATGAAGGGGCTAGTTTTAGTTTCATTAATATGTACTTTTTTAATTTATAATTTTTTTATGGTACCAACAGGACAGGTATCTGCATATGATGGTCATTTTATTGTATCTTGTTTTGTACACGTTTTTACACCAATATTGGTAGTATTAGATTGTATTATAAATGGTAAAAATAAAATGTTAGAATACACTTATATTCTAGATTGGTTAATAGCAATTATAATATATGGAGTGATAGTTATTATATATCAGCATTGTGGAGGATTTTTTATCGATGGATTAAATTATCCATATTTTAATTTTAATATTGATGATTATGGGTACTTATTATGTATATTTTTTAATTTTTTAATACTTGTTTTATATAGTTTTATTTGCTTAATAGTTATTTTAATAAACAGAAAAAATATTACTAATAGATAGGAGGTATATTGTATGAGAGAATATGAAAATACAAATTTAAAAATTTATGATTATATGAAAAAAGATAATGAATTATTTAAAAATAGTAAGGCACTTACTTACTATGGGAGGCAAATAGTTTATAATGAATTTTTGGATGCCATTGAAAAAGTAGCAGTTTCATTTAAAATGCTTGGTGTTGAAAAGGGTGATTATGTACCTATATGTTTACCAAATATTCCACAAGGTGTAATATCTTTTTATGCTTTAAATAAAATAGGCGCAATACCAAATATGATACCTGTACTTGCAAGTGAAGAGGAATTTAAACATTATCTATCAGAAGTCCCTGCAAAAAATTTTATAATGTTTAGAGATTTTTATTCTAAAGTTAAGAATGTTATTCCTAAAACATCAATTCAAAGAACTATTATTGCTTCTCCAACAACATATATTCCAACTGAAGCTATAAAACAAATGGCTAGTATGAAAGCTATAGCTAGTTCTTGTTATTTTGACGCTCAAACAAAATTTTCTTTTAGAAATAAATTAATGTCTTGGGATAAATTTATGAAATTATCAAATGGCGAGATGTATATTCCAACAGAAAGTTTTAATTTTAATGATACCGCATTATTATCTCATACAGGTGGAACAACCGGTGTTCCAAAATCAGCTGAATTTACAAATGAAAATTTTAATGCTATGGTCGAACAATATCGTACATTAACAAATCTGTTTGAAAGAGGAGATAAGATTTTAACGGTGCTTCCGATGTTTATAAATTATGGATTATGTAATAATATTCATATGCCATTAAGTTTTGGAATTGAAACGATTATTGTTCCAACTTTTGATCCGAAGGAAGCATTTGATTTGTTTTTTAAATATAAACCAAATCATTTTATGTGTGTTGCTCATTATTTTGAATATATGATGAATGATGAAAGGTTCAATGGAATGAATTTATCATTTGTTAAAACTATTACTTATGGTGGGGCACCTTTGAGTCCAAAATCAAAAAAAATGTTTGATGATTTTTTGGATAGTCATGGCGCAATTGGTGTTAAAATTTTAAATGGATATGGTATGACTGAAAGTACATCAAGTGTTGCATATGAACAAAAGGCCACTAATTCTGACGATTATAAATTGTTTGAATTACCATATAGTAATATAAAAATAGTTAATCCTGAAACTAAAATTGAAGTTAAAACAGGTGAAGTTGGTGAATTATGTGCGGAAGGACCTGTAATTTTTAAAGGATATTTGAACAATGAAGCTGAAACTAAAAATGTTTTAAAAGTACATAGTGATGGTAAAATTTGGTTACACTCTGGGGATTTAGCACGAATGAATGATGATAGATCTATAGATATAGTTGGAAGATTAAAAAGAATTTATCCAACAATGGATATAACAAATGGAAATGTTGCCAAAATTTTTCCAGATAATATTGAAAATGTCATTAAAACATGTGAATGTGTTAAGGAATGTGCAATAGATTGTAAACCAAATAAGGAAAGAGTAAATGTTCCATTCGCTTTTATAGTTTTAAAGAGTGGATATTCTAGGGAAGAATCTTTAGAAATGATAAAAGAAAAATGTTTAGAGTTGAATGTATATTCTAGACCTTACAATTTTATTTTTTTAAATGAATTAAATAAAACAGCAGGAGGAAAAGTAGATTATAAAGCAATTATAAAAATGATACCAGATAATTATACTAATTCAATAGAGGAAATTATCTATGTTAAAAATAATAGAAAGGTAAGATAGATATGAATGGAAGTTTTTTTTGTCAATTAATAAGTTTGGTATATATGATTTCAATATTTATTTTATTTATTTCTAAAAAGAAAATAGATTCAATTGAAAACAAATTATTTAAAATAATAATAGTTGCTAATATTCTAGGATTGGTTGTTGAAATTACATGTTTTTTATTAGGTTATTATAATATTGAAAATATTATATTATGCCAAACTATGGTTAAGTTATACCTAATTTATCTTGTATCTTTTGTAATGATATTTACGGTATATTTACTTTATATTTCTTCAAAGACAAAAAATATAAAGAATGGTCAAAAAAATTTAAATATTATCTACTATGTTTTTAGTGTTTTATTATTAATATTTTTGCCAATTAATTTAGTTAATAAAAATGGAACTATTTATGCTAATGGTTTAGCTGTAAATGCTTCATATATTTTAATAACTGTATATATTGTTATATGGTATGTTGTATTGTTAAAAAATTTTAAAACGTTAAAACATAAAAAATATTTACCACTTTTTATGTTTCTAATAATTGGAACTATAGTTATGATTATTCAAAAATTACATCCAGAGTTATTGTTGATGACTTCTATGGAATCATTTATTGTGTTTTTAATGTATCACACAATAGAAAACCCAGATATGAAAATGTTAAATGAAATGACATTAGCTCGTAATCAAGCAGAAAAAGCAAATAGAGCAAAAAGTGATTTTTTAAGCAGTATGAGTCATGAAATAAGAACACCACTTAATGCTATAGTAGGATTATCAGAAGATATAGTAACATATAAAGACAAAGTACCAAAAGAAGTAGTAGAAGATTCAGAAGATATATTAAATGCATCACATACATTACTAGAAATAGTAGGTAATATTCTAGATATAAATAAGATAGAATCAGATAAAATGGAAATAGTAGAAAGTCCATATAATTTTAAAGAGACATTAATAAATATGTGTAGAGTAACAACAACACGTATAGGAGAAAAACCAATAGATTTTAAATTAAATATAGCGGAAGATATACCATATGAACTTATAGGAGATAAAGTACACGTAAAAGAAATAATAAATAATATTTTAACGAATGCGATAAAATATACTGAAAAAGGAGAAATAAGTTTAACAGTAAAATGTGTAAATGATTTAGAAAAAAATAAAACAAATTTAATAATAAGTTGTAAAGATACTGGGCGTGGAATAAAAGCAGAAAATATAAGTAAATTATTTACAAAATTTGAAAGATTAGATATAGAAAAAAATACAACAACAGAAGGAACAGGATTAGGACTAGCTATAACAAAATCATTAGTAGATATGATGGGAGGAACAATTAATGTTCAAAGTCAATTTGGAACAGGATCAATATTTGTAATTAACCTACCACAAAAAATAAGCAAAATATCTTCTCCACTTAGTGAAGAAGAATTAATGAACACAGCTTCTTCTTTATATCAGAATAAAATAGATAATATTAAGTTAGAAAAACAAGAACAAAATTATGGACATAAAAAAATATTAATAGTAGATGACAATAAATTAAATATAAAAGTAGCAAAAAGAGCATTACAAGATTTTGATTTTGAAATAGATGAAGCAATAGATGGAATAGACTGTTTAGAAAAAAATAAAACAAAAAAATATGATTTAATATTAATGGATATAATGATGCCAAATATGAGTGGAGAAACAGCATTATTAAAATTAAAAGAAAATATTAATTTCAAAACTCCAGTAATAGCTTTAACAGCCGATGCAGTAACAGGCGCAAAAGAAAAATATATAAGTGAAGGATTTGTAGATTATATAGCAAAACCATTTAATAGAGAACAAATAAAAATAAAATTAGATAAACTATTTAAAAAAAATAATGAATCATTATTTAGTAATGAAATACCAAAAGAATTATTAGATATGAGTAAACTACCAAGTGAAATAGATTTAAGTTCATTAACTGAAAATAAATAATTTATACATATTGATATATTAGTTTATGATAAGATAAAAAATTAAAAATTTTATTAAAGTTAAATTCTATATTTTTGATTTTTAAGCTATAGATAATTAGTTTTTAGGTATTTAATATAAATTTTAAAGAGACAAGTTCTCTTTTTTTTGACAAATATTGACATATGTTTACGTTAACAACTTGAAAAGAATATTTATTATAGTATAATGAACATAGTACAAGGGTACAGATATGATTAAAATATATAATCTATTAAGTTGTGTTTTGGAGGTTTTTATGAATGTAGAGTTTAAAATTGCAAAATTTGATGATATTGAAGAAATCATTAATTTATGCAATGAATGTTTTAATGAAAATACGGATTTATCTTATGCAAAAAGAATTTATAAAGAAAATGAGAATGATAAAAATCAAATTTATTTGATTGGTGTTCTAAATAATGAAATTGTAGCTCATGCTAAAATAAATATAATTCCAACAATCTATGAAGATATGAATACCTATGCAATATTAAATCATGTTTGTGTTAAGCCAAGTTTAAGACGTGAACATATTGGTACAAAATTATTGGAGGAATGTTTTAAAATTGCCAAAGATTGTAATTGCAAATGTGTTGAGTTATGGTCAAAAAATTTTAGAAAAGCTGCTCACGGTTTATATCATAGTTATGGATTTGAAGTTATGGATGCAAAATTTTTTACAAGGAATGTAGATTAGGAGGTTTTTAAATGAAAATTAGTAATGTTTATATAGGTGGTTGGTTTCAAAGAACTATGCTACAATTATCTGAAATTTATGATTTTTTAAGAGAATGTAAATCTGAATTAAAATTGGATCAAGAAACACTAAATGAACATAGAAAAAATCTATCTATAGGAAGTATTGAATATGGTGTTTCTGGCGAGGAATTTATAAAATTTACAACAGGTGTTGGTATTAGTGTAAAAATATTTGAAGATGGGTTAATTATTTTAAATAATAAAAATGTTTCTGAAGATACATTATTTTCAGATATAGATAAGGTACAGGGTTATTATGAAAATAATTTATCACCTGCATTAAACTACCTATTTAGTTTAGGTGCACCAGTTCCAAAAGAATTGGCAAGTATAGTTAGTGTATATCCATATTTTATAGTATGTGATAATGCAGACCAAAATCAAATACAAGATTTGCTTGTAAAGACTGAAAAACAAAAGTATTTTGAATTTAAAAATGATAAATATAATGTTATTCGTGGTGATAAATATTATTTTATTAATAATAAATCACAATCTAATGATAAAATTGAAAGATACATTGAAGAACAAATTTTTATTCGTGAATTTAAAGGACAATTACATAGATACTTAAATATTCATAGAATTATTTGGGAAAAAATTGATGAAGTAAAGGAAAACTCTAAAGTAAAGGGTTCTGATATAATTAAATTTACTACAAAATTGGAAGGATACGCTAAAACAATTAACTTAATAGATGGAAGAATTAAACAGATGAGTACTTATATTCCAACAAGAGAAAAAATTGCAAAAAGTGATGTAGAATTATCTGAATTTTTAGAGATTTCTGGATATAGGTATGAAACTTTAAGGGATACTCTTTCATATATACAATATTTATGGGGAATGACTCAAAATTATGTTTCAGCAGCTCAAAAACAGTTTGCAAGTATAAAGTCAGATGTTACAAGTAAATCTGTTAATAGTTTAACTATAGTAACTTCAATGAGTGCTGGTGCTGCCATACTTGGATTATTCCAAGAATCTAAACCTGAATTCTCATTATTTGGTGTTATTTATTTCTTTATATTGGCAGTTATCGGTTGGGGATCTCAAAAAGTATTAAGCTGTATTTCTAATAAACAAAAATATGATGTATCAGATGTAGAATATGAAAAGAATATAAAATAAAATGAAGAGATATTTTGAAACAGTAAAAACTTTAACAAAAATTGCTAATGGTAAATCATTATACGTTATTCAGATGTTTGCTAGTTGTTGTTTATATAATTTATCTAGCTTGTTACCACCTATAGCAACATCTGGAATAATTGCAATGATATCTAATAATAATTTTAATGGTATTTGGTATTATGTATTTTTGTATATATTATTTTACATAATTTATTTTACTTCCCTAAATTGGAATTATTATACTTATACAGTGCTTGCTAATTATTACCATTTGGAAGTTCAAAAGATGTTATTTGAACATGTTGCAAACAACGATTCAATTTTTAATAAAATTTCTAAGGGAAAAATTGTTGATACTACCAGTGATGATATAAGATATTTAGTAGATGTTATGGATTCTGCTTCAGAAGCACTTATGGGCTTTTTACAATTGGTTGTTATTTTTGTAATCTTTAGTTATTATAATATAATAGTTGCTTTAATAGCGTTATTGATTGATTTAGTTTATTTAATATTAATGAATAATAATGCAAAAAATGTTTCTAGGTATTATGAAGGTACTAGAAAGTATGAAGATAAAATTATTGATACATTAAATCAAATGTTGATAAATTTAAAGCAAGTTAAATCATTAAATATGATGCCTAATTTAAACAAAAAACTAGATAAAACTAGACTTAAATGGACCCAAGAATATAAAGGAAAAAGAAAATCTTTAACCAATAGATATTGTAAAATGCCTTATATTGTATATCTTGGTAAAATATCGTTATATATTTTACTTGCTTATTTGGTTTCTAGTGGAAAAATGACAATAGATAAATTAGTATTATTGATAAGCTATTTTGAATTAACTATAACATGTACAGATTCAATGTTAACATATTTACTAGATTTAAGTAATTATGGGATAAGAGTTAAAAGAATTGAAAATATATTAAATTATACATCTCATAGTAGTATTGATTTTGGAGATATTAATAATGATTATATTAATGGTATGATTGTGTTTGATAAAGTGAACTATAAAGTAAAAAATAATCTAATATTAGATAATGTTTCTTTTAAAATATATCCAAATGAAATAACTGCTATTGTAGGACATAGTGGTAGTGGAAAAACGACTGTTATTAATTTATTATATAGACTTGATAGAATAAAATCTGGTAGTATTTTAATTGATGATGAAAATATATATAATTATAATAAAAAAGTTTATTCTTCAAACGTATCAGGTGTTTTCCAAAAACCATTTATGTTTGAAATGAGTATAAAAGACAATTTATCTTTGATTGATAGTAATCATAAAAATCATATAGAAGCTTGTAAAAGAGTTGGAATACACGATTTTATAATGAGTTTACCAAAAGGGTATAATACAGTTATTAATTCTGATGAAAGAATTTTGTCTGATGGAGAAAAACAATTATTAGTAATCGCACGTGCATTATTAACAAAATCAGAAATATTATTGTTTGATGAGGTAACTAGTAATATAGATCCTAATTCGACTACTAAAATTGGCGAATTATTAAAAGATTTAAAACAAGATCATACTATCGTTATGGTTACACATAAACCAGAAATGATGGAAATTGCTGATAGAGTAATTGTTCTTGATAAAGGAAAAGTAATTTCTAAAGGAACAAATGAGGAAGTTTATAATAAAAGCGAATTATATAGGGAACTTAGAAACAGGACATTTGCTAGTATCAGTAACAATGAAGATGAGGTTTTACTTTAATTAATAATAAATATAAATAAAATATTAGTTTAAAGCACTTTCATTATTGTACTTACTAAATATAATATAGTGGGTATGGTAATGGAGGTTTTTTTATGATAAAAAATTATTCATATCAAAATGACAAAGATATGTTTTTAACACCACATTTTCAGGTATGGGAATTTAGAAGTTATTCCGATAGTGAAAATAGACTTACAACAGATACAATATTGATTGATGAAAATTTACCTAATATATTAGAAAAAATTTACAATAAATTAGATTGTAGTATTATTAAAGTAACATCTGGTTATAGAAGTGATGATTTTGATAGACAAATAGGTGGATTTTTGGGATATCATTCAAAAGGTATGGCCGCTGATATAATGTGTTATGACAAAAATAATAACTTGATTGATCCAAAATTAGTATGTATTGCGGGAGAAGATTTGAATATTTTAGGTATTGGATATGGAAATAATTATAATCATATTGATACTAGAAGTACAAAATCATATTTTGATGAAACAAATGGAAAAACAGGAATAAATAGTTTTTATGAATATTTTGGTGTAAAAAAAGATACAACCTATAACATTGGTGATTATGTAGAGATAAATGGTGTTTATATTTCTTCAACTGATGACAATATGCTTACTCCTTTAATAACTAAGGGTCAAATTACTAAAATTTTAGATGGTGTAAGAAACCCATATTTAATTAACGACGGTAATATAGGTTGGGTAAATGATGATTGCATCATAAAAAAGTATGAAAAACAAAGTATCAATGTTGGCGATAAAGTTAGAGTAAAAAGTGCTATCCAATATAATGGTGAACCATTTTATACTTATTATGATTTATATGATGTAATTGAGGTAAATGGTGATAGAGTAGTTATTGGTATTGATAATGTAGTTACATGCGCAATAAATATAAATAATATTGAAAAAATATAAAATATAAAATATAAAATATACACTTTATAAAGTGTATATTTTATATTGGGACCAAAAAGTCAAATAGTTTAATATTTCTTAATATTCCAAAAATAATGGTAATTATTAATAAAAAATTCCAAAATTTATAATTAAAAAATTTTATTTCTTTATTGTTAAAATTTATCCAATTTATAATTCTAAGTAAAAGATAAATTAATATAAATGGTAAAAACAATGTAACTAACAAATTATAATGTAATGCCTCTTTAAATTTAAATCTTATTAGTGAAAAAACTGCTCTAGTTATACCACAGCCAGGACAATACAATTTTGTTAAAGTATAAAATATACACCTAATACCTATATGATATATAGAATATATTTTATAATATATAAATAATAAAATATATATTGCTATAATGGTAAATATAATAAAAGCAATTCTTTTTTTTCGATTGTTTAAAAATTTATCTAGTTGCATTTAAATAAACAAAAAGAATTCTAAGTATAATTGAGATTACAAGTAAAACAATTCCTATAATTATAAGGGTATTCATTATTTTTTTTGTCTTCTTTGCTTCTTCTAACAAATTATTAGCTAATTGTTTTTTATATGTTATTTCATTTAAAATGATTACACCAATACCAAATGGGATTGATCCGAAAAAAGCAAGTAAAACACCAATAATTAAATATTTTTGTGAGTCATTATTAATTATATTATTATTAGAATAAGTTGAATTGTTATTAATATTAGTGTTATTAACATCATTATCATTTATTTTTTTACCACAATAACAGCAAAATTTACTATCGTGTGCTATTAGGGCATTGCAATTTGGACAATACATACTATCACTTCCTAGAAGAATTATAACATATTAATATTTTATATTCAATTAAAAGTAGTCTTTATTGAATTAATTTAAAAAACACATATGAAATGCATATATTATATTGTATAAAATATATTACTATGTTATTATTATATTAGAGAGGAGTGTAGTTTATGATTAAAGAGAGAAATATTGCTATGTGTGTAATTTTATCTATCGTTACATTTGGAATTTATGGACTAGTTTGGTTTTTTAATATGAATAGTGATGCTAGAACAGTTAGTGGCGACAATAGTATTTCTGGTGGTAAAGCAATTTTATTTTCTTTGTTAACTTGTGGTCTTTATATGATTTATTGGAATTACAAAATGGGTAAAACTATATATCAAGCAGAAGTTAATAAGGGAATGCAAAACTGTTCAGATAACTCAACTTTATATTTAGTCCTTAGTATTTTTGGATTAGCTATTGTAAGTGAATGTTTAATTCAAAATGAATTAAATAAATTTGCAACAGTACAATAATTTATTTGTTCTACAAAACAACATTAATTTGTTGTTTTTATTATAAAAAAATAAAATTATAGTGTATAATATTAAAAGAGGTGTTTTTATGGATAGAAAAGAATTTGCAAATCTCCTACTACCAGGAGTTACAAAAACAATAGAAGATTATGAAAAAATGTATCCTGAAAGAAATTTAAGTGATGGAGCAATAGTAACTAGATATGCACCAAGTCCAACAGGTTTTGTACATATGGGAGCTTTATATGCATCTTTTATTGCAAGTAAAATGGCTAGTCAAACAAATGGAGTATTTTATTTGAGAATAGAAGATACTGACCAAAAAAGAAGCATTGACAATGGTGTTAATTTAATAATAAAAGATTTGAAAGACTTTAATATTAAATTTGATGAGGGAATGATATCAGAAACTGAGTGGAATGGTGAATATGGACCATATATTCAATCTGAAAGAAGAGAAATATATTGGGCATTCGCTAAATATTTAATCGAAAATGATATGGCTTATCCTTGCTTTTGTACAGAAGATGATTTGAATGAAATAAGACAAAAACAAGAAAAATATAAAAGTCGTATTGGATATTATGGAAGATATACAAGATGTAGAAATTTAAGTATTGAGGAAGCTTTAAAAAAAATAAAAAACGGTGAAAAATATGTAATTCGTCTTAAATCACCAGGACATTTTGATAATAAATTTAAGTTTACAGATTGTATTAAAGGTAGTATGGAATTACCTGAAAATGATTTAGATATTGTTATTATTAAAGGAGACGGACTTCCAACTTATCATTTTGCCCATTTAGTTGATGACCACTTAATGCGTACTACTCATGTTATTAGAGGAGATGAATGGTTATCAAGTATTCCTATTCATACACAATTATTTAGAATGTTTAATTTTAAAGTTCCTAAATATGCTCACTTAGCTCCTTTAACTAAAGAAGAAAATGGAAATAAAAGAAAATTGTCAAAAAGAAAAGATCCAGAAGCAGCAGTATCATATTATCACGAAAGAGGAATTCCAAAAGAAGCAGTTATTCTTTATTTAGCTACAATCGCAAACTCAAATTTTGAAGAATGGATGGAACATAATAAAGATAAAGATTTAAGTGAATTTAAAATGGAATTCAAAAAAATGAGTTCTAGTAGTGGAGCTTTATTTGACCTAGAAAAATTACTTAATATATCTAAAAATTATTTATCTAAATTAAGTGCACAAGAAATATATGATAGAGTATATAATTGGTCATGTGAATTTGATTTAGAATTTAAGAAATTACTAGAAAAATATAAAGAAAAATCAATTTCAATTTTTAATATTGAAAGAGAACAAGCAAAACCTAGAAAAGATTATTCTTGTTATTCTGATATAAAAAATCAAATTTGGTATATGTATGATGAATTATTTGATAAAAATGAAAAAAATTATGAATTTCAAAAAATAACTGATAAGGAAGAAATTAGAAAAATACTTACTACTTATATTAATGAATATTATGTGGATAGTGATTCTGATGCTTGGTTTAATAAGATGAAAGAAATGGCAGAAAAATTAGGATATGCTTCTAATATGAAAGAATATAAGCAAAATCCTGATAATTATAAAGGTAATATAGCTGATATTAGTAATGTTTTAAGAGTTGCTTTGACTACAAAATCAATGACTCCTGATCTATATCAAATTATGAAAATATTAGGTAGTGATACAATTAAGAAGCGCTTTGAACTTATATAAGACTATTGATATAGTCTTTTTGTGTTATAAAATACACAAAAAATATAAATTTTTTCTTGACAAAATAAATAGCATATAGTATTATAGTGTAATTTTCATTGAAAAAAGGGGGAATTTTTATGAAAATTAATATAAAAAAGGTTATTTTGATAGTACTATATTGTATAGCTATTGGATTAGGTATATTTGCCTCAAGTGTATCTTTATTAACAAATAATAAAGTATTAGAATATACTTTATTAATAATTACTTATTTAATGGGTATAATGTTAGTTAGAGCTAGAAGAAAATATCCTTTAATGATAAAAAAATAGTTATTTCATGTAAGAAAAAACTAATTACACGCATATGAGGTTGACATAAAAAGAAAAAGATATTATTATGATAAGACGTGATAATGTCTTTTTTAGTTTGGTGGTGAGTATATGAATAAGGATAAAAGTTTTAATACAAGAATTTTAATCGGTAATGAATTAGGTGAAAACTATTTTATTATACAGGAATTGGTTAATGATAAATGGCATGTTTATCCACAAAATTGTTACCGAGGAAATTATTTTGTTAGAAAAAAGATAAAAGAATTATTAAAATATAATATTGGTAGTATTCAAAAAAACAATAAAAATGATGTAATTAAATTAAAGTTAAATAATAATGTTGATGTTTATATAAATAATTATTCTATTATAAAAAATAATCCTGAATTAAAAATATTAAGAAATATAATAAATAAAGAATTGATATATAAAAAATTTATAAAGAATTTTTCATTGAAAAAAAGTAAAAATATATCTAATGATAGTTCTTTAAAATTGGTTATTTTATCATCAATATCTTTAGGTATAATTATTTCTTCTAGTAATTTTGATATACATAATAATTTTAGAATAAATACTGATGATTTACTTATATCAAATAATAGTTATTATGATAATTTACATGAAAATTTTCTTTTTAATTATGATTATAATTATAATAAGATGAAATTTTTTTATCATAATCATGAGGAAGTATCTAATGAAGAAGTTTGTGATATTGATGTTATTGAAGAATTTTCTAAAATGTATTTTATGGACTATAATAGAGTAAAACAAATATATTTGAATAATTATGATGAGATAAATAATTCCGAGAATGCAGATTTGGCATTACTTTTAAAAGTAAAGAATGAGTTTTATAATGATGATACAATTGATAAAACTCCAATTATTACTGATAAAACCTCAGAAGAAAAAGAAAAATATATAATTGATATAGCAAGAGGAATATATAAGGTGGATAGTAATGAAGAATTTGCGATTTTGCTTGCAATTCATAGGTTAGAAACTTCATGGGGAAAATCAGATAAATGTGTATATGATAATAATCCCGGAGGATTAAAAGAAGGGGATAAATTTCTTGAATTTAAAACATTTGAAATTGGTGCCGAATGTTTTGTTAGAAATGTTTTAAAAATTAAAAGACAAGCTATTCAAAATTATGATGATAACTTGTCTTTAGAGGAAAATATGCAGAAAATATATTGTGAAGGTGAAAATGATTGGGCTAAAGATGTAACCTGTATTAAACAATCTCTACTTTCAAGTAATGATTTTGATAATAATATTGACTCGAACTTACAAAAAAACACAAAAAAACTACATTTGTAGTTTTTATTTTACGTAATATTCATAATATTCTTCAAAGGTTAAATTCTCATTTTTTATTATTGTGGCTGCATTTGTACCAACATATCTGTAATGCCATGGTTCATACATATAACCAGTTATTGTTTCTCTATCTTTAGGGTATCTTAATATAAATCCATATTTATAAGCATTTTTTTGCATCCAATCAAAACTTTTAGAATTTTCAAATGTACTTAATTCTAAATATGCTTGCTCAGTTATATCAATTGCTAGTCCTGTTTGATGTTCAGAGTGTCCTGCTCTAGCAGAATATTTTTCAACATTTTCAAATGTGTCTATAGAATTGTAATAATTATATAATCTATTTTGATGTTCATAGCTTCTATATGGAGATGAGATAAATATTGAAATATTTTCTTTATTTGCGTCATCATACATTTTTTTAAATGCACTATATGCTTCAGAATTAATTAAATATTTATATCCATGAATTGGTTCTATTTCTACCAAATCATCTGGAATATATGTATCTGGTAATTTATTTTGTTTATTTACTAACACTAAAATTCCTTTTGATAAATCAGCCATTTTATAATTATCATAGCTATTATTTTTATCAAAATTAGTTGTATTTTGATATTCACTATTTATTATGTCTATAACCTCATTAGGTGTAATTTGTTTATTTTTTATGTAATAATTTATATATTTATCGATGTTATTTTCATTATATTTTTTATTATTGGTTAATTCTATTAAAAAGTTTTCAATTTCTATTCCATATTTATTTATATAATTTTCAAGTTTTTTATTAACTATATCTATTACATTATTGTAATTATTGGAACTATATGTACTGATATAATTTATATAATTATTAATATTATTTATATCAAAATTTTTAAGTTTATATAAATTTTTTAATTCTTTTATATCACAGTCAATAGAATTGTCGTTACAAAAATTTACATATTCTATTGTTTCATTAATATTTTTAATTTCATTATAATATTTTTGATAATCTATATAGTATTCTTCTTTATAATTATCAGAATCTTTAAATATATTTATATTTTTACTATTTTCATTTTTACAACCAGTAATTATAAAAAGTAAGAATAAAATTGTTATAGTTTTTTTCATATTATCACCTAGTTATCTGATAACCTATATAAGTTAATGGAAGGTTTATTGAATAATCTTAATTTTATATCTGATGTTCCAATTCCACTTGAAATAAAAAATTGGGTATTTTCTAATTTATAATATTCTTTATAATATTTTTTAGCACCATCTGGTGTTATTATAGCGCCAATAATAGGTAATCTTATTTGCCCATTATGAGAATGACCTGCTAAAATTAAATCATATTTACTATAATCAAAATCTAAAATTTTATCAGGTTTATGTAATAGTAATATTTTATATATAATATTTTGCTTATTATTTTCTTCAGTTATGTTTTCTAGGGCATCATTATTGGAAATATAATTATTGATTTTTTCAAAACTATCACTTATATCATCTTCAGTATTAATACCAGCAATGAGTATACTATTGTTATTATTTGAGTTGTATATTATATCATAATCATTGTTTAAATTTATGAAATTTGCTTCTTTAATTATCGCATCAAAATCTTCGTCATCGCAGTTACCGCTCACTGCATATTTACCTAATTTAAATTTGATGTTTTTTAAATTATTAATTAATTCTTGTTTTTGTTCATTATCAAGTGTTTTAGAGTAAAGATCCCCAGTAAAAACAACAATATCAGGATTTATAAGATTAATTTCATTTACAATATTTTCTAAGTCTTTGTTATTAGTTGTTTCGCCATAATGAATATCTGATAAATGTATAATTTTAAGTCCATAAAAATCGTATTTAAAATTTTCATTTACAATTTTATATTCTTTGGTTATTAAACCTTTTGTTTCAATATAACGTGCATATAAATATATAATTAATGTTATAAATAATAAGATGGTAAAAATTTTAATAAATTTTTTTAATTTATGATGGTTATTTTTTTCATCTTTCATTATTATCACCTATCATATTGTAACATGTATTTTATCAATAAGTAAATTATTGATTATAAAAATTGTGTAATTTTACAAATATTTTATATTAAAAAATCTACATATAAATGTAGATTAAAATAGCATTACAAAGAATTGAAGTGATAGTAAGATACCATTGTGTAATAAGTGAAATCCAGTTGAAACAAAAATATTATCTGTTTTATATAACATATAAGCAAATGCTACTCCTGGTGCTGAATAAGGAATTATATATAAAATATCAATAATTGAATTAATGTCGTTTGTAAAAACATGCATTCCACCAAAAATTAATCCTGATAGTATTATAAATAACCATTTATTATTAATTAAATTTCTGATACTTTGCCTAAATACTAATTCTTCTAAAATTGGTGCGAAACAAACAGCACTTATAAAAATATATAAAGGGCTAACTTGAAATTGTTCTCTAATAATTTCTTCATTATTTGGAATACCACCATTACTCATGATTGTTAATATTAAATTGCTTACGTACATTACAAATAAAGCCATAAGCCAATATTTTAGGTTATTTTTATAATATTCTTTATGATTTTTCTTTAGATCTTTTAAATCTTTTTTTAATTTTTTTGAGTTAATAAGAATTATAATACCAATAATTATTCCTTCATAACAAATAGAATATATTATTTTTATTGCTTTACTTATTTTACTTGTGTCAATATTTAATAATTGAAATGGTAATAGTTGTAATTGTGATAGTAAAAAATAAGTAATAATTGAGCTGATTCCTATTATATATTTCTTTGATTGCTCTTTTATTTCTTTATCTGTTTTTTTATTCCAAATTAAAAAATATAATAAAGATGAGGAGAAAGCAAATACTTGATATATAATGTAATAAATTTTTAAATCAACATTTTTATTTAAATTATATAATTCAATTGGTATATTTTGCAGTGATATTAATACTGCATATAAAATTACTGTATATATTGTTACAATGTATATTTTATAGTCGTTATTTTTTTTCATGTAATCATCTCCATAAATATTATAAACTAAAAATTTAAAATATAAAAGTCATTTAAAAATAAAATAAAAAATAAATTTTGGTTAATAATATGATTGAAAGGGGAATTAATATGAATGAAGATATTAATGCATTAGATGAAATAAATAAAGGATGTTCCATGGGAGTAGATGCGATTAACTATATTTTAGATAAAGTAGAAGATAGTAAATTTAGCGATTTTTTGAAAAAGCAATCAGAAGAATATAATAAAATTTCTAATAGAATCGAAAAAATTTATAATAATTATAATGAGGGAGAACCTCATGAAACAAGTGTTATTAATAAAGTTATGACATGGTATGGTGTTAATATGAAAACATTAACTGATCATAGTAATTCTAAAATTGCCGAGTTATTGTTACAAGGAACTAATATGGGAATAATAGAAGGTAGAAAAATTTTAAATAATAAAAAATTAAATGAAGAAGTTAGTAGTATTATTAATGAATATGTTAATATGCAAGAAAAATGTGTTGAAACATTAAAAGAATATTTATAATGTAATATATTTATATACAAAAATCAGTAAAATGAAAAAAAGTGTTGATTAAATATATATTATTGTGTTATAATTTTTTTAGCAGAAAGGAAGAGTGGGAATTGCCCACTCTTTCATTTGATTAATGGAGGATGTATGAATATAGAAGAAAAAGTACGTGAAATATTAGAAAAAGTAATAACTGATAATGGATATATATTATCAAATGTTATATATGAGAGTGAAAATGGTACAAATTTTTTAAGACTAATTATTGATAAAGAGGATATAATTACAGTAGATGATTGTGTTGTTGTTAGTAATTTGGTTAATCCGATTTTAGATAAATTTGATCCAATAAGTGATAAGTATATTTTGGATGTTTGTTCAAAAGAGAAAGGTTGTGAATAAGATGGATACAAAAGAATTTAAAAAAGCTGTTGATTTATTAGCTAAAGAAAAAGGAATTTCAGAAGATGTTATTTATGATGCGATGGAGTTAGCGCTTACTTCTGCTTATAAGAAAAATTATCATTCATTATCAAATGTACGTGTTGATATTGATAGAACAACAGGGGAGATACATGTGTATTCTTATAAAACCGTTGTTTTAGTTAATGATGATGATGAGGTAATTAGCTTACCTACAGAAGAAAAAGAAGAAAAATCTGAAAGCGTTGACAAAGTAGAAACTGAAGAATCTGAAGACGATGAAGATGAAAAGGAAATTATTTATTTTGATGAAAGAATTCATTTAAAACCAGAAGAAGCTGAAAAAATTGTTCCTGGTATTAAAGTTGGTGAAACTATTGAACAAGAGGTTACTCCAAAAGATTTTGGTCGTGTTGCAGCAGCAACTGCTAAACAAGTTGTTATTCAAAAAATTCGTGAAGCAGAAAGAAATACAATAATTGATGAATTTAGTGATAAACAAGATGAACTTGCAGTTGGATTAGTAGAAATGGAAGATGCTCGTAATTATTATATTAACCTTGGTAGAACTCAAGGAATATTACCAAAAACTGAAATTATTCCTGGAGAGGTAATAAAAATGGGTTCAACAATTAAGGTTTATATATCTAAAGTTGAAACTAGTGGTAAGGGACCATTGATTTTACTTTCAAGAAGTCATTATGGCTTTGTAAAGAGATTATTTGAATTAGAGATTCCTGAAATTAATGAAGGTATTATATTGGTTTATAGTGTTGCACGTGAAGCAGGTAATAGAACTAAAGTAGCTGTATATTCTGAAAATTCAAATGTTGATGCGGTTGGATCTTGTATAGGTGAAAGAGGAGTAAGAATTAACAAAATAATTGAAGAATTAAATGGCGAAAAAATTGATATAGTAGAATATAATAGTGATGCGAAAACATTTATTGAAAATGCTTTAAGCCCTGCTAAAAATTTAACTATTCTTGTTACTGATGATAAAAAAAGAGAGGCAATGGTTGTAGTTGATAAAGAAAATTTATCATTAGCTATTGGTAAAAAGGGTCTTAATGTTCGTTTAGCAGCACGTTTAACACATTACAAATTAGATGTTAAAACTTATGAACAAGCCAAAGAAGAAGGAATTAATATAGTATTTTAGTTTTATTGAGGTGATTCTATGAAAATGAAAAAAATACCAATGCGTAGTTGTGTTGTGAGTCATGAAAAATGTGAAAAAAAGGATTTAGTAAGAATTGTTAGAACACCGAGTGGTGAAGTAATGATAGATTTGACGGGAAAAATGAATGGAAGAGGTGCTTATTTAAAGAAGGATATTGAAATTTTTAAAAAGGCTCAAAAATCAAAAATTTTAGATAAAATCTTAGAAGTACCTGTTCAAAATGAAATTTATGATGAATTAAATAATTTAATAAAATAAGAAAGAGGTGATTTATATGATGTCTGTATATGAATATGCAGAAGATATAAAAAAATCTGTTGATGAGGTATTAAAAAAATGTGATACTTTAAATATTTTAGTTAATGGTGAAAGCGATTTATTAGATGAAGATGCGATTGTAATGTTGGATAATGAGTTTTCAAATGATAATAGTATAGAAGAAGATATGGAAAAAACTACTGATATAGAAGAAATATCTAATTCTATAGATAATGTTTTTTATGATGATGCAGAACCTGTTAATGTTGTAAAAAAAATTAAGAAAAAAAATGATGTTTCAAAAAAATCTAAAAAAGATTTAGCTATTAAGAAAAAGGAAATGTATAAAAACAAAGAAAAGTTAATGTCAAATACACCTAATACAAATGAAAATGTTGTATTGTATTATGAAAATATGACTGTTGGTGATTTAGCTAATAGTTTAAATGTTCCATCAGCTGAGTTAGTAAAAAAATTATTTATGCTAGGCACGATGGCTACTGTAAATAATGCTATTAATTATGAAACTGCTGAAGTTTTGGTTAGTGAATATAATAAGCAATTAAAAAGAGAAGAAAGTATTGATGTTACTAATTTTGAAGAATATGAAATAATTGATAATGAAGAGGATTTAGTGAAGAGAGCTCCAGTTGTTACAATTATGGGACATGTTGATCATGGCAAGACTACACTTCTTGATACTATAAGAAAAACTAATGTTGCATTAAAAGAGGCTGGCGGTATTACTCAAGCTATAAGTGCTTACCAGGTCTTATATAATGGTGAAAAAATAACTTTTATTGATACTCCAGGACATGCTGCTTTTACTGAAATGCGTGCAAGAGGTGCAGGAATTACCGATATAGTAATTATAATTGTTGCGGCTGATGATGGAGTAATGCCACAAACTAAGGAAGCTATAGATCATGCTAAGGCAGCTGGAGTTCCTATTATGGTTGCTATTAATAAAATTGATAAACCGGGTGCTAATGTTGAAAAGGTTATGACTGAATTATCCGATTATGGACTTGTTCCAGATACTTGGGGTGGGGATACATTATATAATCAAATCTCTGCTAAAAACAATGTTGGTATTGATGAATTATTAGAAAATATTTTATTAATTGCTGATATGCAAAATTACAAGGCTAATCCTAAAAGATATGCAGTTGGTACTGTAATTGAATCTCGTTTGGATAAACAAGTTGGTCCAGTTGTTACTTTATTAGTTCAAAATGGAACTTTAAGACTTGGTGATCCGATTGTTGTTGGATGTTCTTTTGGAAAAGTTAGAACTTTAAGAAATGATATAGGTGAGGAAATAATAGAAGCAGTTCCTTCTACTCCAATTGAAATAACAGGATTAAATGAAACTCCTTCAGCAGGTGATAAATTTATGTCATTTGAAACTGAAAAACAGGCAAGGAGTATTGGTGAAAAAAGAGCTATTCAAGCAAAATTAAATCATAATAAAAAATCAGAAACAGTTACACTTGAAGATTTATTTTCAAAAATTCAAGAAGGAACTAAAGAAATAAATGTAATTATTAAGGCCGATGTTAATGGAAGTAGTGAAGCTGTAAAAAATGCTTTAGAAAAACTTAATGTTGAAGGTGTACATGTAAATGTTATTCGTAGTAGTGTAGGGGCTATTACAGAAAGTGATATTGTTTTAGCTAAAGCATCTAGCGCAATAATTATTGGTTTTAATGTAAGACCGAATAATAAATTAAAAGAGTATGCTAAGGATAATAATGTTGAAATTAGACTTTACAATATAATTTATAAAGTGGTTGAAGAAATGGAAGCTGCAATGAGAGGTATGCTTGATCCAGTATTTGAAGAAAAAATTCTTGGAAGTGCAGAAATTAGAAAGATTTTTAAATTTTCTCGTGTCGGTTCTATTGCAGGATCTTATGTACTTGACGGTGTTATAAAAAGTAATGCTAAAGCCAGAATTATTAGAGATAGTGTAGTAATATATGATGGTAATATTAATTCTTTACAAAGAGAAAAAGATGCTGTTAAAGAGGTAAAAAAAGGTTTAGAATGTGGAATTACAATAGAAAATTATACTGATTTAAAAGAAAATGATATTATTGAAGCTTATGAAATAGTTGAAAAAAAATAATTGTTAATTTATGAAATATATGTTATAGTTATAGTAGCTAGGAGGAAGATATGAAAAAGGGATTTATTATTACTTTGATGTTTAGTATATTGTTTTTTTCAGGATGTTCATGTTCACTAAAAAATAATGTTAAAGATGATACAACTGATGACAATATTATTAAAATAACTAATGATGAAGTAGTTGGTGAACAAAATATTGAGGGAATTGTTTTAAAAAATGAAACATTTCAAGTTCAAGATGGTATAACTACGATTGTAACTAAGGTAACTAATACTACTGATAGTGATTTTATGTTAAAAAATTATCAAATGTTAATTGCTGATGAAAATGGTCAATTTACTATTTTAGATAGTGAGGTAAATGAAAATATATTACCTAATGAGGAAAAATATTATACAACAACAATGGAAATTGATTTATCTTCATCTAGTAAAGTTAATTACTCAATTAACGTTGTTAATGAGTAAATTAAAAAAAAGCTAATTTTAGCTTTTTTTTATATTATTTTATGTTAAAATATATTTAGATTGAGGTGGTTTTAATGAAATCTATTTTATTACCAGCTGATACATTTATTGTAGTAAACAAAACAATTTTAACGGAATTTGATAGACGAATACTAATAAATTTGTATCAACCCATTATAGGCGCAAATTCTATTAGTTTATATTTATCATTATGGGCATTTTTAGATAAAAATGAGTTATTTTCATTAGAATTAAATCACCATCAATTAATGACTATGACACAATTTAGTTTGGATGATATAATTGCCTCAAGAGAAAAATTAGAAGGAATAGGGCTAATTAAAACTTATTATAAAAAAGATAATATTAATAATTATGTTTATGAATTATATTCTCCTTTAACACCTTATGAATTTTTTAACAATCCTATACTTAGTACAACTTTATTAAGTAATATTGGTAAACAATGGTATGATAATTTGATTTCAATTTATAAAATACCCTCTTATAATATAAGTGAATATGAAAATATTTCATTATCTTTTAATGAAGTATATTCTAAGAGTGTTAGTGATAGTGAAAAAATAATAGATGATATGATTGGAACAAATAGATTAAAAATAAAATTGGATAATACTTCAAATATTAATGAAATTTTATCATTGATTCCTGAGGATATTTTACCAGTTAGAAAAATAACTAAGGAGGTAAAAGACAATATTTTAAAATTTAAATATATATATAATTTTACTAATGAACAAATGCAAGAAGTTATTATTAATTCAATAGATGAAACTAAAAAAATTAATATGGGTTTATTAAAAAATAATTGTGAAAATTTTTACAAATTTGAAAATGGTGGAAAACTTCCTACATTAATATATAAGAATCAACCCGAATATTTAAGAAAAAATATAACTGATACTTCTTTAAAATCTAAGTTAATATACCAATTTGAAAATATTTCTCCTTATGAATATTTAACAAATAAAAACGGAGGAATAAAACCTTTATCATCTGATTTAAAAATAGTTTCATATTTATTGGTTGATTTAAAGATGATGCCTGGGGTTGTTAATGTTTTACTCGATTATGTACTTAAAATAAATAATAATAAATTAAATAAAAATTTTATTGAATCTATTGCTAGTCAATGGATAAAGAATAATATTAAAACAGTTGAGGATGCTATGAAAATTGCTGAGAAAGAGTATAAAAGTAGAAAAAAAATTGATGAGGTTAGGGGTGTAAGTGTAAAAGAAAGTATTAAACCACAATGGTTGGATAAAGATATAAATTCAACTCCAGCTACTGTTGATGAGCAAAAAATGATTGAGGAATTATTGAGTGAATTTAAATAAAGGAGAGTATTATATATGAAATTAGCTAGTGATATTAATAAATTTAATGATGAAGATATAGAAAAAAAATTAGATGATAATTTTGATGAAGCTATGTGTGATACTAATTTTAAAAAATTTATTACTAGACTTAAATTAAATAAAAATATATTAAAAAAATATACTTCATTTTTACAAGAATCATCAATTGAATATAATAATTGTAGTAAATGCAAATCAATTTTAGAATGTAAAAATAAAGTAGTAGGGTATGCTTATTTACCTGTTTTAAAAGAGGATGAATTAATTTTTAAATGTAGAGCTTGTAAATATAAAAAGAAGCTTGATGAAGAAAATAAATATTTAAGTAATATTAATGTATTTGGTTCATCATTATATTTAAAAGATGCTAGAATGAAAGATATATATATTGATGATAAAAATAGGTTTGAAACAATAACATGGCTTAAAAACTTTATAACTCAATATTTATCTTCAAAACATGCTAAGGGATTATATTTATGTGGAAGTTTTGGTTGTGGTAAAACATATTTAGTTACCGCAATGATTAATGAACTTGCGAAAAATGGTGTTAAATGTTCTATAGTATTTTGGTCTGATTTTTTAAGAGATTTAAAAGCATCATTTCAATCAGATTATAGTGAAAAGTATGAAATTATAAAGCATAGTCCTATTTTACTTATAGATGATATTGGTGCTGAAGTTGTTACATCTTGGGGTAGAGATGAAATTTTGTGTCCTTTATTACAATATAGAATGGAACATAAATTGGCAACATTTTTTACCTCTAATTTAAATATAGAACAATTTAAACAACATATTAGTAGTTCTAAAGATGGTGTTGATATGGTTAAAGCAGAAAGAATTGTTCAAAGAATTCTACAGTTGACTGATCAAATTGAAATTGTGAGTAAGAATTTAAGAAATTAAAGGTTTATAATTGACAAAAATTCAATTTAATAATACAATAAGTTTGATAAAGCGATGATTAGGATATGATTATTAAGTTAAAATTTTAAAGAGAGTTAGGAATAGGTGCGACCTAATAAATTTACTTAATAATTACTCCCTATGAGTGAATATTAATAATGTTCCGGTAAAACCGTTATCTAAATTAAGTAAAATCTAGGATGGTACCGCGTAAAAGACGCTCCTTACGTTAAGTAGGGTTGCGCCTTTTTTTATTTTTGGAGGAGTAGTAATATGAAAGAAAAATCAATGTTAGAAAAAGAAATATCAATGACTAAATTTTTATCTTTATTTTATGGAATTAATCCCGCACAAGCAAGACTTATATCGCATAGTGATTTAAAACTTTTAATTAGCGATTTAGAAGTAATGACAGAACGTGAATTTTTTAACCAAAAAAGTCTTGAAGATTTAACTAACTATATTAAGGTAAAAGACAAAGATAATAAAATTAAGTATTATAGGAAACCTAAAATAAATGAAAGAAATGAAATATATGAATGTACTGACTATGAATTTTTTAGTAAAACAGAAATAGACTATTTAATAGTTCCTTTACAAAATATTGATTTGGAATTGTTAGATAAACGCGAACTTTGTGAATTAAGAAAAAAACTCAAAAAAATAAAAAAATTAAACCGAAATTTACTTGATGAAGAAATAAATGCAGTTCAAAAACGACTTAGAAAATTAAAGAAAGAAGGATTATAATGATAAATATAAAAGAACATGAAAATTTAAGTATTTTAAATCACTCCTGTGCTCACTTAATGGCACAAGCAATAAAACATTTATATAAGGATGCTAAATTCTGGGTAGGACCTGTTATAGAGGAAGGTTTTTACTATGATGTTGATTTAGGTGATGCAGTTTTAACAGAAGAAGATTTACCTAAAATTGAAAAAGAAATGAAAAAAATTAGTAAAGATGGTAAAAGAATTGTAAGACACGAAATTTCAAAAAGTGAAGCACTGGAAATGTTTGGTGATGACCCATATAAACTTGATTTAATAAATAGAATGGATGAAAATGATACAGTAATTTCTTGTTATACTCAGGGAGATTTTACTGATCTATGTCGTGGACCACATGTTGAAAGTGTTAAATTATTAAAACATTTTAAACTCCTTAAAGTAAGTGGGGCATACTGGAAAGGTGATTCTAAAAATAAAATGCTTCAAAGAATTTATGGAGTATGCTTTGAAACAGAGGAAGATCTAAATAAGCATTTAGCAGATTTAGAAGATGCTAAACAAAGAGACCATAGAAAAATAGGAAAAGATATGGAAATATTTATGTTTGATGAACTAGTAGGTAAGGGTTTACCTATGTGGCTTCCAAATGGTTTTATTGTAAGAAGAACATTAGTTGATTATATTACTGATAAAGAAATATCTTTAGGTTATAAACATGTTATGACTCCATCTTTAGGAAATGTAGAATTATACAAAACAAGTGGACATTGGGAGCATTATAAGGAAGATATGTTCCCATCAATGGATTTGGATGATGAATCTTATGTATTACGTCCAATGAATTGTCCACATCATATGATAATGTATAAAAATAATTTGCATTCATATCGTGATTTGCCACTAAAAATTGCTGAAATTGCTAATGATTTTAGATATGAAGCAAGTGGAGCTGTTTGTGGTATTGAAAGAACTAGGGCATTTACTCAAAATGATTCTCATATTTTTGCTCGCCCTGATCAAATTAAACAAGAATTTAAAGGTGTTATAGATTTAATATTAGATGTATATAAAGACTTTGGATTTAAAGATTACAAGTTTAGATTATCATTAAGAGATAAAAATAACACTGAAAAATATTTTGGAAATGATGAATTATGGGAAAAATCAGAAAATGAATTAAGAGAAGTATTAAAAGAAATCAATGCTGACTTTTATGAAGCAGAGGGAGAAGCTGCCTTTTATGGACCAAAATTAGATGTTCAAGTAAAATCTGCAATAGGTCATGATGTAACACTTTCAACAGTACAACTTGATTATCAATTACCTGAAAGATTTGATTTAACATACATTAATGAACATGGAGAAAAAGAAAGACCAATTGTAATACATAGAGCAATATTAGGTTCTCTAGATCGTTTTATCGCATTTTTACTTGAAGAAACTAAGGGAGCACTACCAGTATGGTTATCACCAATCCAAATAAATATAATTCCTGTAAATAATAATTATCACCTAGGTTACGCTAAAAAAATATTTGATAGTTTAAAAGATTATCGTGTTACTTTAGATGATAGGGATGAGAAGTTATCTTACAAAATGCGTGAAAGTCAAACTAAAAAAATACCTTTTACAATTATAATAGGTGATTCTGAAAAGAATAATAACACTATTTCATTTAGAAGATTTTTAAGAAGTGAAACAACAACTTTAGATTACAATGAATTTATGAAATATTTTAAAGATATTATAGAGAGTAAGAAATAAAAATCTTATTCTTTTTTGTTTAAAAAAAGGAAATGGGAATCATTTATAGAAAAATATATATGGGGGTGATAAAAATTAAAATCATAGAAAAAACTCTAGGTAATGGAGAGATAATACCATTAACATTTGATCCAATGTTTACTAATATTTTTAATAATGAAGAAAATATATGTATATTAGAAGATTTTATATCAATATATTTTGATATTCCAATTAATGAGGTAATTGAAAACTTAAGAATATTAAGTAGAAAATTAAATAAAAATAATAAATTAGAAGCAAGTAAAGAAGTCGATTTATTATTATCTTTAAATGGAATAAAAATAAATATAGAACTATCTAATAGATGTACTATAGGAGTTAGAGAAAGAAACTTAGTATATATTTGTGGACAACATTCGAAACAATTAAAAGTAGGAGACAAAAATTATCAAAATATAAAAGATTCAATACAAATATGTATTAATAATTTTAATTGTAATGAAAATTATGCAATAGAAAGTTATTACTTAATGAACAAACGAGGAAGAATATATAGTAAAAAATTAAGAATAGATTTAATAGACCTTGA